>JAFTDN010000142.1 GCA_017454165.1 Bacteroidales bacterium
CATCGAGTTTGTTGGGTGGGAGGGGGGGGGGGCCCTGAGCCATCGCCTGCTGCACGATGAGCAGCACCGCAACGAAGACCCGCAGGGGGGCTAATAGCTGTCTGTACAGTGCTGTGCGCATATAGGCGTTAAGGTTGTTGATAGGCCAAAATAAATAAAAAAAATCGATTTTTCTTGCGCATCGTAAAATTTTGCCCCGCCCGATGCGTTTAACTCTTGCCATAAAGCGCTATCTTTGGGGGGCAAAGCCACAGCCTGCGACTACGTATATTCTATCGTGAAGACACCATTAATAATACCATCATCCCTCTTCCTGCTCCTCATGCTGATCGCTACGCCCCTTTGTGCGCAGGACTTTGAGGTGGCCCCCGTGGTGCTGGAGTTCGATGCCGAGCCCGCCACCAATCAGGTCAAAACGCTGAATGTGAAGAATCACAGCAGCAAACCCTTGGCGTTCATAGTCTCCATGGCCGACTTCCTGCCCAGCCAGGACGGCCAGAATGAGGTGCAGCCAGCTGGCTCATCCAAAAATTCGTGCGCCAATTGGCTCACGGTGAACCCATCGTTTTTTGAAATCGCCCCAGGGGGCGACATCGCCCTGCAGGTGAACATGCTGGTGCCGGGCGAGGAGCTCAAAACCGCTTGGTGTATGCTCTACCTGCAGCCCACTAGGGAGCAAACATCGTGGGGTGCCGACCGCGAGCTGTCCACGGGCGTTGTGGTGTCGGGGCGCATAGGGGTGCACATCTTCCAGTCCCCCAAATCGTTGAGAAACCATAGCATAAAGGTGAGCAACTTCCATGAGGTCTACCAAGGGGGGCCATCGCGCCAATTCGCGGCAGTGCTCGAGAACATGGGCGACTGCATCACCCCATGCAAAATCTTCATGATGCTCTCGCGCCTCGATGGCGCGGTGGACAATGCCGCCGACCAGCGTATCGATGTGGGGCAGATGGTGGTGTTCCCAAAGATGAGCCGCAGCGTGAACATGGTGCTGCCCGACAACATCGCCCCGGGCATCTACTCGCTGGCCCTGCTGGCCGACTATGGCCCCCGCTACCCTCTCGAAGGCGCACAGCTTCAGCTGGTGGTGAAGTGAGACTGCCCAGAAAATGTTGCGACTGGGGTACATACCGCTGGCACTGCTACTCGCCTTGCTCCCGTGCTCCAGTGAGGCGCAGGGCTACGTGGTAGTGCAAACCTCCACGGCGAGGTATGCCGCGTACACGGGCCCGCAGGGCGACACCGTGCGCCATGGCTTCTACACGCAGCACTTCGGCCATGGTGCAATTGAGCAGGAGGGCTACTACAGGCATGGCCAGCCCGATAGTCTGTGGATCACCTACTACCCATCTGGGGCCAGGCGCAGCGCGGTGCGCTACCGCAGCGGGCTGCGTCATGGAGCATTCATATTCTGGAATACCGATGGCTCCATTCACCAGGAGGGCCGCTTTGCCAACGATAGCCTACAGGGCCCGCTGCTCACCTATCACAGCAATGGACAAGTCGATACCCGTTCGATGTATCGGGGCGGCAGGCTCGAGGGTCGCTCCGAGGTGTACACCGCCGATGGGCGCCTGCGCCTGCGCGCCGACTACCGCTGTGACACGCTGCACGGCCTATGGGAGAGCTATTACGACACGGGCGAGCTTAACTACCGCGGGCAGATGCACCGCGGGCGCTACGCCGACACGCTGCTCTCCTTCTACAAGAGCGGGGCGCTGATGCGCTGGGCGCTCTATGCCGACGGGGTGCTGCATGGCCCACTGCAGTCGTTCTACGAATCGGGGGCCGTCCACGTGCGTTCCGTCTACGAGCGCGGGATGCTGCACGGCGAGTTTGTGGAGCTCCACGAGAATGGTCAGGTGCTCGAGCGGGGCCGCTACGCCCATGGGCAGCGGGTGGGCGAGTGGTGCTCGTATTATCCCAGCGGGCAGCTGCACGCGCAGGGATGCTATGCCGATGGCCGTTACAGCGGGATGTGGCGGGTGTACCACCCCTCGGGATGCCCCAAGCAGCTGGGCGGCTATCGCGACGGGATGGCCCATGGTCTGTGGTCGCACTACGATGTCCAGGGGCACCTGCTCAACCGGGGATGGTATCTGCGCAACGAGCCGCAGGGCTGCTGGACTACGTTCTACCCCAATGGGCGGATAGCGGGCTACCAGTACTTTGTGGATGGTATGGTGGTGGGGCCGCGCCGATTGTTTTACGATGACGGGCGCGTAGCACCAATCGGCGGTTCATCGGCCCAAAAAGAAGCCGCCCCATAGGGGACGGCTTCCGTCATACAGTAGGGATCCTTATTGCAACATCTCGTGCCTTACTCCGAGATGACCTCAAAGGCGATGGGAACGCGAACCTCCTTGTGGAGCTTCACCTCGGCGGTGTAGGTTCCTACCTCTTTCACCAAGTCCTCCTTCATGACGATGTTTTTGCGCTCAATGGCGAAGCCCTTGGCGGCCAATGCCTCGGCAATCTGGATGGTGTTCACCGAGCCGAATATCTTGCCCGTGGAGCTGGTCTTGGCACCTATGGTGAGCGTTATGCCCTCCATCTGCTTGGCCAATGCCTCGGCATCGGCCTTGATTTTGGCCTCCTTGTGGGCGCGCTGCCTGATGTTTTCGGCCAGCACCTTCTTGGCTGATGCGGTGGCGCAGGTGGCGTACTTTTTGGGTATCAGGTAGTTCCTAGCGTATCCGTTCTTCACGGTTACGATGTCGTCTTTGCTACCCAAATTGGCAACATCCTGTAGCAGAATAATTTCCATTTTGTTTCTCCTCCGTGTCTTTAGGGTGTTACTTCATCAGGTCGGTTACAAAGGGCAGTAGGGCTAGGTGCCTAGCGCGCTTGACGGCTGAGGCCACCTTGCGCTGGTACTTCTGCGATGTGCCGGTGATGCGGCGGGGCAGAATCTTTCCCTGCTCGTTTAGGAACTTTTTTAGGAACTCGGGGTCCTTGTAGTCGATGTACTTGATGCGGTTCTTTTTGAAGCGGCAGTACTTCTTCTTCTTAACCTCAACCGTGGGAGGGGTTAGGTAGCGGATTTCCGATGGGTTCTGTGCCATGGCTTATTCCTCCGTAGCTTTAGGTTCAACTTCGGCTTTCTTGTTGCGCTTCTTCTGGGCGTACTCCACGGCGTGCTTGTCCAAGCGGGTGGTCAGGAAGCGGATGATGCGCTCATCGCGGCGGTACTGAACCTCCAGCCTGTCAATCAGCTCGCCCGGTGCGGTGAACTCCAGCAGGTGGTAGAAGCCTGTGGTTTTTTTCTGAATGGGGTAGGCCAACTTTCGTAATCCCCAACTTTCCTCGTGTACCAGCTCGCCTCCGTTGTCGGAGATGAAGCTTTTGTACTTGGTAACCGCTTCCTTCATCTGGGCCTCAGACAAAACGGGAGTTGCAATGAAAACGGTCTCGTAGTGGTTCAACATAGTTTTTGTTTGTTAATCGAATTAGCGCACAAAGGTATGTTTTTCTATCGACATGGCCAAATTTGCGCCCATTAATTTTTGGGGGCATGTTGGTCAGGGCGGTGCTTATTGGGCCATCAGGTTGGCTAGGTGGCAGGCTACCAGGCCAGCGGTCTCGGTGCGCAGCAGCGATGGTCCTAGGCTCACCGATTTAAAGCCATGCTGTTCGGCCATGGCTACCTCGTGGGGGCTGAAGTCGCCCTCGGGGCCGATGAGCACGGCGCAGCTGCGCTGCTGGCCGATGAGCTGGCGTAGCGGGGGGAGGCTTGGCGCGTTGCAGTGGGCTATGAACAGCCCGCCGCTGTGCGGCTGCGTTACGAAATGCGTGAGCCTAACCATGGGGTTGAGCGTGGGCATGTAGGCCTTGCGCGATTGCTTCACGGCGGCCACCATGACCCGCTGGAGCCGTTCGGGCTTCACCTCGCGCCGCTCGGAGCGCTCGCAGAGCAGCGGGGTGATGGAGTCGATGCCAATCTCGGTGCATTTCTCGATGCACCATTCGAGCCGTTCTATGTTCTTGGGGGGGGCTATGGCGATGTGTACGTGGACGTTGCGGTGCCCGTGGTTGGGGTGCGTTTGCTCTATGGACACCTGGCAGCGTGCGGGGTGTGCGCTCTCGATGCGGGCCTCGTAGAGCGTGCCTCGCCCATCGATGAGCGATATGGGCTGTCCCGCGCCCATACGCAGCACCTTTACGCAGTGCCACGATTCTTCCTCATTGAGGGTGTGGTGCGTGGCGGTGGGGCTGAGCGTGGGGTCGTAGAATATGGGCATGTGGTGGGCTAGTGAAAAGTTGTATCTTTGTGGCGGTGTCCGCAAAGGTACTGCTTTGGGCGCAATTGTCCATGTGGTGCGCGGGTTTAATTTGTACGATATCCCTATGCGATGCGTTGGTTTGCTCTCCGACACCCATGGAGTTTGGGACGATGCGATGGCCGATTTTTTTGCGCCCTGCGATGAGCTTTGGCACGCGGGCGACATTGGCGGCTTGGCCCTGGCCGATACCATGGCCCGCTACCGTCCGTTGCGGGCGGTGCATGGTAATATAGATGATGCTGCTACGCGGGCTGAGTATCCAGAGTATCAGCATTTCGAGGTGGAGGGGCTGTGGGTACTGATGCTGCACATCGGCGGTGCCCCAGGGCATTATGCTGCCCGGGTGGTGGAGCTGCTGGCGCAGCATCGGGCCGATGTGCTGGTGTGTGGGCATAGCCACATCCTGCGGGTTGAGCGCGATGCCTCCCAGGGGGTGCTCTATATGAACCCCGGAGCATCGGGGTTCTTTGGGCCTCATGCGGTGCGCACTGCGCTCGGGTTCCAGGTGAGCGGGGGGCGTGTGGGCGGCCTTGAGGTGTGGGAGCGCAGCCGTTAGTCGGTGCCCTGTTCATCGTCGGGGGCGGGCTGCTCGGCAGGGGAGTCGCCCTCACCTTCGCCCGTCATGTTGGCCACGGCCTCAATGCCGCTGGTGAGCTGGCTGTAGCGCGATAGCACGATTTGCTGCTCGCGCGAGGTGCCCACTAGGTATTTGAACGCAGGCTCGTTCGACTTGGTCTTCATCTTGGTGTCTTTCGATTTGAGGGCGTTTATGGCTGCTATGAACTCGGTGTCCGATGATACCACCTGCATGGTGCTGCGGGTGTACACAAAGCCGTAGTAGTGGTCATCGGTTTTGATGAGCAGGTTGAACACATCGCCGCTGCGCCGTTTCATTATTTCGAGGTAGCCATCGACAAAGCGGTTCACCTGTACGCTGCCTATGGAGCCTATGCCCAGCTTGCCCTTCGATAGGAACGACTTATTGCCCTGATTCCAGGTCATGCGTAGCTCGGCGAACGTGATGGCGCTCTCGAGCTCCTTGGGCAGGGTTTCGAAACGTCCGAATAGGCCCAGCTTGCCGGTGAGCTCGGCTATGCGTTTGGGGGCGGGGATGAGGGTGCTCAGCGCCCGCCTGAACGTCTTGGAGTTTAGGTCGACGGGCTGGGCGCTGGGGTTTTGGGCTATGCGCTGGGCCATCATTTCGAGTATGGGGCGGTGGAAGAAGAAGTCCATCTTGCTCACCATGCCTATGTTCACGCTGTTCTCGCCCAGGTTGTGGGTGATGCTGCCGATGCTGGTGAACTTCACCTGGCCCAGGTTTACGGGGAGCACCACCTGGCCCTCGCTGAGCATGATGCACAGGTCTTTCTGCAGCATCACGGCGTTGCCCACGGTGTCGGGGTGGTGCAGCTTGAGCTCTGGCGCGACTATGAAGCGCCGGTTTTTGTGGTTGAATGTGAGCAGGCCCGAGGCCTGCACCAGCGGTACGTCGGCGTAGTCGTGGCGCTTTTGGAAGAATCCGCCGTAGAGCTGTATGGTGTCGTCGCGCACCACCGAGCCGTAGGTGAGGTAGGCCAGGTACTGCGAGCGGGTCTTCTCGCCCACGGGTATGAGTATCCGCTCGGGATCGATTTCGGCCTCAAATCCGAACCATTCGGCCTTGGTGCCGGGGCAGCTGTAGATGGGCCTGGTGAAGCCTCGGTAGAGCATGTGCTTGCGCGGGGCGCGTAGCGCTATGCGTCCGAAGTAGCCGAAGTTGGGGCTCAGCATGAAGCTGTCGGGGATGCTCACATCGGCCTCGGCGTAAGTGTGCAGGGTGGAGTCTACGGTGATTTGGGCGAAGTGCAGGGTTTGTACCGAGTCGCGCTCGTCCACGTAGTCGTAGTCGCCGTGTCCGCCGTATAGCCTGCGGCTCGCGATGCGGATTTCGGCGTTGTAGAATCGGTGGTAGGCGGAGTCGATGTCGGCCAGCACCACGGCGTCCTTCAGCGTCCGCATACGCTCCTCGGGGGTCACCTCCACGTGCTGCTTGTGGGGCATCACCATGGCGTCGGCGCTGAACACGCGCTGCACGTGTTGGGCCGATAGCGTTGAGCTGGCGGTGCTATAGTGGGCTTCTGGGGAGAGGAAGTAGAGCGAATCCTCGCCGTACTTCACCGAGTAGAAGAGCGAGCCGGGCAGGCCCGTGTCGGAGGGGTGCATGTTGCGGGCGTAGAAGCGGCTGCCGGGGATGTAGGCTTGCTGCTTGGGGGTGAGCAGGGTGAGGTTGTTCGAGCGCATGTCCCAGCCGCACTGGTCGAGGTGGGCCTCGTATTTGATGGGCTCCATGCTGGCGAACATGCTGCGGTCGTTGCGTTCGAAGCGGCCCTGCTTGTCGATTAGGTCGATGTGGGCCTTGATGTTGTTGGTGCTGAAGGCCACCTCGTTGGTCTGCGGGTTGAGCAGCTTGAGGCTGGCCGATGGCGAGCTGAAGTCGTCGGAGTTGAAGTCGTAGCGGCGCGAGCTGAGCAGGGCGGCATCGAGCTCCACCTGGCCATCGCCCGATAGGCCCAGCGGCTCGAGCAGCAGGTTGCCCCTGAGGCGGGCCTGCTGCTCGAACATCACGAATGGCTCGGGTCCTTTGTAGGCGTGCAGCTTGTCGCGCTGCGGGAGCCATTTTATGGGGTGGCGCTGGCCCTTCACCTCGGGGTAGGTGATGCCCGAGGTGCGTTTGTCGATGGTGAATTCGTCCGACATGGTAATCATGGAGTCGGGGAACAGGTACATCTCGGGCGAGTAGATGGTCGATGAGATGTAGGTGATGCGCCCGTCGGCCATGATGCCGCGGTCGCTCACATCGATTTTGTTGTAGGCCCGACCCTTGCCGGCGTATAGGGCGAAGCCCTCGTTGGGGATCTTGTGCACGAAGCCCAGCGAGTTGTCGGGGCGCAGCACGAGCGAGTCCTCGATGGGGGCCAGGATGTTCTTGGAGTAGAATATGCCCCGGAACACGAGGTCCTCCTTCTCGAAGTTGTTGAGGTTGGTGTACGAGAAGGGGTATATCTTGAAGTACACCGAATCGCGGTGGTACACGCCGCCGAATGTTTTGGGCGAGTCGTAGTACACGAACGACTCCTTGGTGCTGTTGAATATGGGGTATTGCGGGAATCGGCGTAGGCCCGACTTGTTGTTGGGCTTGTCGATCAGGATGTTGCCCGTAATCTTGTTGAGGGTGCTGGTAACGCCAGATAGCAGGCGCTGCCCGTAGTTGTCGTAGTGGTTGAGCTGGTAGTCGAGCTTGGCTATGTCCACGTTGTCGAGGTCGATGCGGAAGTCGTTGTAGTTGAACTTGAAGTGGTCGCCCTCGAACTCGAAGAGGCCGGCGCGCAGGGTGCCGCTGAACTCGAAGTCGCGGTTGCCCTTCATCACGATGGCCCTGTTCTTTGGGCTGATGTAGATGTTCTGCACCTGGCTGACGGCGATTTGGTCGATGCCGTTGATGCGCATGTCGAGCGAGTCGATGTTGAGCACGGCGTTGGGCGTGGAGCCGTTGCATTGCGAGCTGAAGCGGATTACATCGTAGTCTACCTTTTTGTGTCTGGCGCTTATGGCGTGGTGCAGCTTGTCGGCGGTGGTCACCATATCGGTGCCGAAGTCGTAGTACACGTAGCCCTGTTTGGCTATGCGCATGAGCTCGATGCGCACGTGGTCGAGCGGCTTGCGGAGGTACACCGCGAAGTCCTCGGCCAGGAAGGTGTTGCCGCCCACCTGGTTGGCGTAGGCCCAGATGGCGAACAGCGGGTGCCGGTCGTTGGCGCCCATCATGTCATCGAACATGCCCTCGTTGAAGAAGTGGTCCGACTCGAACTGGGCCTGCCCGTTGGCGCTGCCCGAGAGGCCCGAGAACACGAATTGGTTCTGGTCTATGTTCCAGGCCATCTGGTTGAACCAGATGCTCAGCTTGTGGTACGAGCTCCGCATGGGGCTCTGGGTGGTGATTCTGTCGGTGGGGGCTATGCTCAGGGTGCGCGTTTTGTTGTTGTAGTTGAAGCTCAGCCCGGTGTGGAATAGCGAGTCGGCCCCCAGGCGGAAAATCACGCTGGCCTTGTTCGAGTTCAGTATGTTGCGCTGGAAGATCAGGATGTTGCCCTCGGCCCGCATGAACTCCTTGCCGTTGCGTGTGATTACGATGGTGGCCAGCTTGTCCTTCGAGCCCGTGCCTATCAGGCTCGAGCCGCGCATCACGAACCCGCCCTCGTAGTTCACCTGGTCGAAAAGGTTGTCGATGGTGAACCAGCGGTCGTATGAGTTGAACTCGGGATATACGATATTGTTGGGCTTGTAGTCCTTGTCCAGCATATCGGTAACGGTGCCCAGGTTGGGCCGGTCGAAGTAGTCCTTGTTGGTGAACATCACCGAGTCGATGGTGTACGAGTTCTTGTTCAGGCTCAGCTGGTACTTGTGGCCTATGTCCACGAATATCTCGTCATCGGGGTAGCCCGAGCGCCACCAGGTGATTTGGCCGCCGTGGCCCCTCCAGGCGTGGGTGCTGGGATCGAATTCGCCGCTGGTGCTCTTTATGTACACGCTGTCCTTTTTGAAACGGCACACCAGGTGGATGTTGTCGTAGCGCACGGTGAGCCGCTCGCGCTCGAATCGTAGCTTGTACGATGGATGCCTGTCGGCCTTCCATTCGAAGGCCGGGGTGCGGTGCATCACCGATTGGTATATGGTGTTCTCCGAGAGGGTCAGGAACTCGAATAGCTGGCCAAGCCCTAGATGCTTGTCGTTGAGCACCTGCTCGGCGGCGGCGTTCCATACCGGATATTGCTCAGCGGCGTATGGGTCTTTGAATATCCTAATTATCAGTGTTATGTATCGCAGCATGGGGGTATTATCATCGCCTAGCAGGGGCTCGATGTGTGCGGCCTGCCTGGCCACGTGCTCCTTCACATCGGTGCTCAGCGAGTCGGATGCCCAGAGCGCGGTGAGCTGCTTCAGGAGCGCCACCTTGTCCTGGTCGCGGGTGTTGAGCAGCGCGGTGAGCTCCTGCGGGAGCTGCTCAGCAGAGCCGGTGAGGTGCCCATTTTGGGCCAATGCGCTGCCCGCTGCGAGCAGCATCAGGAGCGCGGCTGTGGCGATGCGTTTCATGTGTGGGGGGCTGGTTGTGGTGTGCCTTAGGTGTGTATGTGGTGTGCCTATTGTCGGCCGATTTCGAAAGCCATCATGGCCCAGCCTTCGAGCAGCTCGGTGCGCACGGTGCGTAGCCCATGCCGTGCGGCATGCTCAGCGAGCGTGGGCACATCGGCATCGAGTATGCCGCTGGTGAGCAGTGCTGCCTTGGGGGCCATGCACTTGCGGTAGGTGGGCATGTCGGCCAGCAGCACGTTCAGGTTGATGTTGGCCAGCAGCACGTCGAATGTGCGCCCGCCGAGCAGCTCGGCGCCGCCCTGTAGCACCTGCACGTGCTGGCATCGGTTGAGGGCCACGTTGTCGAGCGCGTTGCGGTGGGCCCACTCCTCTATGTCGATGGCCAGCACCTGCTGTGCGCCGCGCTGCTCGGCGAGTATGGCCAGCACGCCTGTGCCGCAGCCCATATCGAGCACGCGCAGGCCGCTGAGCGGGGTGCCGAGCAGCGCCCGCACCATCAGGCGGGTGGTTTGGTGGTGTCCCGTGCCGAACGACATCTGTGGGTCTATCACGATGTCGTGCTCCAGCTGTGGATGTGGGGCGTGGAACGAGGCGCGGATGGCGCATCGTCCGTCCACCACTATGGGGTCGAAGCTGGCCTCCCATAGGGCGTTCCAGTTCTGGTCGGCTATGGTGCGCCACGAGGCGCGCAGCTCGGTGCCCTCGGGGGCTTGCAGCGCTGCGGCATCGTGTTGGGGTGAGCGCTCTGGTAGCGCCTGGGCGTAGGCCAGCAGGCCATCGGGCGCGTCCATGAAGCTCTCGTAGCCCATGTCGGCCAGTTGCGCCACCACGATGTCGCGCCCATCATCGCTTAGGGGGGCTATGGCTATGTGTAGCTCTGTGTAGTCCATTGGCTTGGGGCTATGCGCCAAATGCTTGTGCTATGGCTATGAAGTCCGCCGCCTTGAGCGATGCGCCGCCAATCAGGCCGCCGTCCACGTCGGGCTGGGCGAATAGCTCGGCGGCGTTGCTGGGCTTGCAGCTGCCGCCGTATAGGATGCTGATCTCTTCGGCCTGTAGTGCTCCGAAGCGCTTGGCCACCACGGCCCTAATGTGGGCATGCATCTCCTGTGCCTGTTGGGCTGTGGCGGTGCGGCCCGTGCCTATGGCCCACACCGGCTCGTAGGCCACCAGGAGCTGTTGCATCTGCTCGGCGCTCAGCTTGCGTATGATGCTGTCTATCTGGCCGTCCACTATGTCGAGGTGCTGCTCCGCCTCTCGCTCATCGAGCCGCTCGCCGCAGCAGAGTATGGGTTTGAGCCCCTTGCTCAGTGCCTGTTGTATTTTTTTGAGCAGCACTGCGGAGTACTCGGCGAAGTGCTCGCGCCGCTCGGAGTGGCCCAGTATTACGTACTCCACGCCGATGGAGGACAGCATATGGGCCGACACCTCGCCGGTGTAGGCTCCCTCGGCCCACATGGCGCAGTTCTGCGCTCCCAGGCGTATGCGGGAGCCGCTCACGGCTTTGGCCGCCTCGGCTAGGTGGGTGAAGGGCGGGCATATTATAAGCTCAACGCCTTCAGCGACTTGCGCCGATTGTGCGATTACCTCTTTGGCCAGCGTGAGTCCTTCGGCGGGCGTGGTGTTCATCTTCCAGTTTCCTGCAACAACTCGTTGTCTCATGTGTTTGGGGTTGCGGTTAAATATCGGCAAGTTACGAAAAAAACGCGATATGGCTATCCGTTGTGGGGTAAAAAATGATGATGGTGGTTCTTGCTGTTGCGGCTTCGTAAATGCGTCATCGCCGATAGTTCTGTCAGGAGCAATTTTTTTTGCTGCTAATTATGGCATAAGAATGATATGTGCCCTTTTGTCTGTAGTAGCAGGAGTGGCAGGACGGAGAAGCTCAGGGATGGATGCAAGTTCCTGGCAGTTGGATGGGTCTTTTGCGGACACTGGAGGGCCTATGCGGATGTGTTCTCAGCCGAATAAGGCATAGCCTTCACCGTTGAGGGATTCAGCTGTAGGATGAGGCACTACCTAGCAAGGTTCAAGCAGAAAGGGCTTTGCCATTCGAAGTTCGAGAGCATGGTTGTGAGCTCCTTTAACCTGCTGTTCCTAAAACTAGACAACCAATTATCTATTGTAATTCAACAATGACATCTCGACTTTTCTGTAAGAAATTATGAGACTTAAACATAGCGATGGTATCTGTTTTTATTGATATTAAGCGATATAGATGCTTGATTTATGGGGTTGCTTTTGAACGTGTTTCTCAGCATATTGATGTCTGCAGCATTGTCTGCCATAACCCAACAATTCCTGCTTGGCTCTGTCGTTAATTTCCTTCTTGATAATTGACGCGTAGTAAGTTTTTTGAGTAAGTTGCAGTAGTGCGCTTAATTTTTTTTTTTTTTAACTGCTCACCAATGATACATATCCCAAGAGTATGCTTGTGGGCCCCGTCAGCGCGATGTGGGCGCTGTTCTAGGCTGGCAGCGGCTTGCTGGTGCGGAGCTCCCTTGTACCACGCTCTCGCGCAGCCCATCGGGCAGCTGGCCATTGCGCAGCACGTGGCTGTTGGAGAGGTGGTCGGGGTGCAGGCAGTCGGGCAGGTGGGGGCTGCGCAGCGATGGCCGCTATGTACATGGTGTCCATATTAGGCTAGGAGGCAGGTAGCGGCTGTTTGTGGCTGCCATCCGAGCTTCGGACGATTTGACGGTGCGCATCTGGGCACCCTTGGGCCAAATACTTCTAATTTTTGCTACCTTTGCATAGCCTGTTATCGTTTGCATTTGCACCATCTTTCCGTCGTATGAGATTGAATGCTAGATATTTAGTAGTAGTAATATTGGGGCTGTACTCCATAGCGTGCCACGCCTATCAGCCCCCCGCCGATAGCTTGCGTCAGGCCCAGCTCGACTCGTTGCTGCGGCTAGGTGTGGGCCGCCTATCAGTGGCCGAGCCATCGAACGATGGCATCCGCGCCCACATCAAACGGCAGCCCATGCTCGACTATGGCGAGCAATTCGCCAAGTACGACAGCCCGCCCAAGGTGCGCCCCCCATGGGCGGCGGGGCGGCTGGGTGCCAGCTACGTGCAGCGCGGCCTGAATGCCATCAATGCCATGCGCTACATTGCTGGGCTTGAGCCCAATGTGCGGCTCGATGCCTCGCAGGCTGATGCCTGCCAAGCTGCCGCTTTGGCCTGCGCTGCGGGCAGGAGCGCCAAACCATCTGCTATGCCCAGCGGGATGGATAAGATGTTGTGGCAGCGCGGATTACGTGCTCTTGAAGGGGCATTGGTGGCCGAGAGCTCCGAGCAGCTCGACCGCGCTGTTGTATTCGATCTGCTGCGCGATGCCCGTAAGGCCGAGCTGTCCGATGTGCTGCGCCGCCGCGAGCTGCTCAACCCCGCTCTGAGCGCTGTGGCCGTGGGGCAGGTGGGCAAGTACTGCGTGCTGAAACCCGTAAAGGAGCAGCCCCAAGGCCCATTCATGGTGCCCTGGCCCGCCCAGCGCACCCCGATTGATTATTTCGATGTGAATACGCCGCTATCAATCATATTCTCAGATGGATACGATATTAAGGGCAACGTGGTGGTGGTGATGGTGCGCAAGCACGATGGGCGCGTGTGGCGCTTTGGCCGCCTGCTGCCCAAGGCCGATGGCCACTACAGCACCAGCACTACGGCCTCGGGCGGCTCATCGCGCTGCATTGTGTGGCGGCCCAACGGAATCGACCAGTACCGCCCAGGCGACCTCTTCGCCATCCACGTGTCGGGCGTGAAGTACCAAGGCATAGAGCTGCCGCCAATCGAATACACGGTGGCCTTTTTCAGCCTGTTCACGGTGCTCAGCAACGGCTACCTACACGTTATGGAACCCGTGAGCGCCATAGGCAGTGGGGCCTACAAGGCCAACGCGGATCTCACCTCGGTGGACATCGACCGCTCGGTGGTGAGCATCGGCACGGCGGCATTCGCCAGCTGCACCAAGCTCGAGCGCGTGAACCTGCCCGCCGCGCTGCCTACCATCCCCCCCGAGCTGTTCAAGGGCTGCATTGCCCTTAAGGGCATCAGCCTGCCGCAAACGGCTATCAGCGTTGGGGATGAAGCGTTTGCGGGCTGCGCCGCCTTGGCATCGCTGGGCATGTCCTATAAGCTCGAGAGCATAGGGCGGGCGGCGTTTAGCGGCTGTACATCCCTCGGCGCGGTTGAGCTGCCCGAATCGCTGCGCGAGATTGGGCCCAATGCCTTTGCGGGCTGTGCGGCCTTGGCCCAGCTGAGCATCCCCAAGGGGGTGCGAAGGATTGGCCCCAGCGCGTTCAGCGGATGCGCGGGGCTGCGGCGGTTGAGCATCGAGGGGGGCGGTGAGCCCGCCTCGCTCGAGCTGTGCGCACACGCATTCCAGGGCTGCCCAGCGCTCGACAGCGTGAGCCTTCCTGGAGCGATGCAAGCGCTCGAGGAACAGGTGTTCGATGGCTGCTCCACCCTGCGCGTAGTGCGCATCGGGGAGGGCACCACGCGCATTGCCGACAACGCCTTTGGCCGTGCCCCCGTGGAGCGCATCTACATACCAGCTTCGGTGCAGCAGATTGGCCGCGTGTCGGCCATCCCCACCACGGCCACCATATACTGCCCCGCTGGATCATACGCCGAGCACTGGGCGAAGGGGCTGTTTCGTAAATATGTGATAGTGAACTAGATGCCGATGTTTCAGATTGACGAGCAGCGCCTTGTGGAGCGCTTTATGCGCTATGCGCGCATCGATACGCAGAGCACCGATGCTGAGCAAGGGCAATTCCCGAGTACGCTCAAACAGTTGAACCTAAGCAGTTTGCTTGTCGATGAGCTGCGGCAGCTGGGGCTCGCCGACGCCCAGCTCGATGAGCACGGCTACGTGATGGCCACTCTGCCATCGAACTTGGGCCGTGAGGCTCCAGCGGTGGGCTTTTTGGCGCATGTGGACACCTCGCCCGATGCGCCCGGTGCGGGTGTGCAGCCCCAACTGGTCGATTACTCCGGGGGCGACATCGTGCTGAATGCCGAGCGCGGCGTGGTGATGCGGCAGGCCGACCACCCCGAGCTTGTACGTTATGTTGGTCAGCAGCTGATAGTTACGGACGGTACCACCCTGCTGGGGGCCGATGACAAGGCCGGCATAGCTGAGATAATGGAGGCCGTGTGCTACGCACTAGAGCACCCAGAGCTGCAGCACGGCCCAGTGCGCCTGGCCTTCACGGTGGACGAAGAGGTGGGGCGCGGGGTCGATCTTTTCGATGTGCAGCGCTTTGGGGCGCAGTACGCCTACACCATCGATGGGGGGGCGCTGGGCGAGTTCGAGCATGCCAACTTCAACGCCGCCCACGCCACGGTGCGCTTTGCAGGGCGCAACATGCACCCGGGCTATGCTAAGGGTAAAATGCTGAACGCCATGCTGTTGGCTATGGAGTTCAATGCCCAGCTGCCCGAGCTCGAGCGCCCCGAGCACACCGAGGGCACCGAGGGGTTCTTCCATCTGACGGCCCTGAGCGGCGATGTGGAGCGCTGCGCGGCCCACTACATCATCCGCGACCACGATGCGGCCCATTTCGAGCACCGCAAGGCGCTCATGCGCGCGGTGGCCGAACGCATGGCCGAGCGCTATGGCTGCGGGGCCGTGCAGCTGCAGCTCACCGACCAGTACCGCAACATGGGCGACCTGCTGCCCGCCGACAGCCTGCCCGTGCAGCTGGCCCTGAGGGCCATGCGGCAGGTGGGAGTTGAACCTGTGGTGCAGCCCATACGGGGCGGCACCGATGGGGCCCGCCTCACCTACATGGGCCTGCCGTGCCCCAACATCTTCGCCGGGGGCGAGAACTTCCACAGCTGTTTCGAGTACGTGCCCGTGCCCAGCATGGTGAGGGCCACCGAGGTAATCGTCGCCCTGATGGGGCTTTACGCGCAGATCCCTGCCGCCGGCTAACAAAAAGCCCCAGGGCTTTTGCGCTCTGGGGCCGTGCTGCGCCCGTGCGGGCGGCGGTGTTAGTGTTAGGCGGGGGCGACTAGGCGATGTCGATCAGCCGCGATGCGTTGCGCTTGCTGTCCTCGCGCTTGGGTATCAGCACGTTGAGTATGCCGTTGCTGTACGATGCGCTGACGTTGCTCGGCTCGGCATCATCGGGGAGGACGAACGAGCGGCTGAACGAGGCGTAGCGGAACTCCTGGCGCAGCCTGCGGCGCCCTTTGCCCTCCGTCTGCTGCTTGCGCTCGCCGCTGATTACCAGCGTGTCGCGCTCAAGGTTCACCTTGAAGTCGGCCTTCTCGAAACCCGGCGCGGCCAGCTCTATGGCGTAGGCATCATCGTTCTCGTGGATGTTCACCGAGGGCATGGTGCATAGGCTGTCGGCAGCGCTGTCGAAGATGGAGCTTAGCAGCTCGTTGCTCAGGCGGGGCATGTAGCCCGATCTCAGAATTGGTAGCATGGTTGAAACCTCCTATAGTTTAGTTTGACTTGTTGTCGGTGTGTGTTGCTTTGCCCCACCAAGTTCAAACCGTGTTCCAATCCAAAATTGCATGACAAAATGTCCAATTTGGAGTAGCTGCACATGACAAATTGTCAGTGTCTGAATTTTGAACCCTCTCTGCCGTAGTTGTTTTTCATTGATTGCTAGATATTTATGCGCATACGATGCTCGCTTGTGCTGCGATGGGCACCCCTGGTGGGGGCGTGTGGCAATGAATTTTTCTCATCCGCGCTTTTTGTTATGCATAATGTCAAGGACAAATACCTAAAAAAATGATTTACGGATACATTCGCGTTTCGAGTGACAAGCAGACGGTTGAGAACCAACGCTTTGAGATTAACAACTTCTGCCAACG
>JAFTDN010000015.1 GCA_017454165.1 Bacteroidales bacterium
AGTCAAATACCTCATCTACAGCATGAACGCCTTAAAGCCCGCCACCGCTACCACAGCCTGCGCGGGCATCCGCCGCATGGAGTTTTCCCAGCCCCTGCCGAGCAGTCTGGGCACGGCAGGGGCGCACGGCCATCTGGCGGGGATGAGGGGGAGGCGGACTGGGGAGCGCAGAGGTGGTCAAACGGCAGCCTGGGCCGGAAAAAATTCGCAACCGGAGGGCAGTGCGCTGCATGGTGCATCAGCCCGAAGGGAGCATGGCCCCCGCTGGCCAGCAATGCTAATGGCGGGGAAGCATGTTGAACAGGAAGGCCGAGTTAAAACAAAAGGGATGCTCGGTCGTCCGCAACCTCAAAAGGTTGAACCCGTATAAATTCGTGTACAATGAAGCTAAGCAAACAAGATAGGTTAAAGAAACACATAAAGAACGTGCTGCTTTACATGACCAGCACCTCTGTGCTGCTCGCATCGTGCGATGTGGGCTACTACGCTGATGAGCTGCTCTCATCAGATGAACATTTCGCGGCCAATGAGGAAGAGGGCCTAGAGCTGCTCCCGATAGATATTTATGTGGACGCGCAGACCAAGCTGAAGATGGCTACTGTTGGTCGGTTCGCACAAGATGTGGCCTCGCAAAGCGGTAGTATCATCAGTGAGATGAACAACAACCCACAGGCCGTGCTCGACCGCTACGGGCTGTCCGAGTTCAGGCTCGACCGCAACAGTTTGGAGGTACAGGCCATAATGGCCCTAGGCGACCCCGAAGTGCAGGAGAGCCTACAAAATGGCGATTTTCGTAAGTATATCCAAATACTCAATGAGAAAGGATTGCTACAGAGCGATAGAGTAGAGCAGATAACGAAGATTTTACAGAATCCAGAAAATGCCGTCATGGCAAGAGATGCAGATGCATGTTTCTTTGTACTACCCGTGGTTATGGTTGCTGCTTTTGCGGTTGCTGTAGCCGTATGGGCGGGTATTGTAACAAAGTCGGGTATATACGGAGCATCTGTCCAAAATATCGGTGCACCATCGGCATCCATGGAAGTTAATCATAGCATTGATAATTTGATGAACGACAATGCTATGCGCCTGTGGATTTATAACCACAAAACACCTATTGCATACTCGCTGTCTGATGCTGATTTTAATAGTATTGTAGATATTGTTCTATCTGCTATTGAACATGCACAGCTCAGCGATGTGGAAAAGGAAAAAATTGTACAGCTGTGCATTGGGACATACAAGCACTTGCATTGATAGTAATCATAAACCCCTTATACCATGAACGTATACATAATATCGCTGGCCATAGTTGCCGCATGCATAGGGCTAAGCATATTCCTATGCACACGATTCACCGAAAAGATGAGCCGCTTAAAGATAATACTATCCTGTGGCATCATCGTGGCGGTTACGCTCTCTATAATGGCCGACATTCCACAGTACAGCATGATTGATAGCGAACACATCACCGTGAAAAAAGGCATAGGTAAGCTGCAGCTGCCCCGCTCCGAGTGTAAGATTACGGCACTGCCATCGAATGCCCTTAGCGGCAGCACTCGAACCAACGGTTCGAGCGGCCCTTGGGGCAATACAGGCTGGTTCAACCTCAAAAAGCACGGGCGAGCCTACGTGCTGCTATCGGGTAGCAATCGGCAGCATCTGGCCATGGTAGAGCATGGCGATACAAAATATGTGTTCGCGCTCGACACTACGGCAATAGGAGTAAAGCAGCGTTATTAATCTTGAAATATAAAAGATTATGGAACAGCATTTTAAGTTCGATGCGCTATCTGTAGCGTTCACATTGATATTCGTAGCCATAAATGCATGGCTTTGCTGGCGCGTAGCAACCAGCACCAGCCCGTATTGGTTAGAAATTGCTATCGCAGTGTTGCTCACCATTTGCACCATCGTGAGCATAGCCTACATGCCCCGCTACACCTACATCGACAAGGAGCAGATAGTGGTGAAAAAGGTACTGGGCGAGCTGCGGTTCAATCGGAGCGACGTTAGGGTGAGGCCATTAGAAGCAGCGGAACTCAGCGGGACTGTACGCACATTCGGTTCTGGCGGAGTGTTCGGCTATTTGGGATGGCACAGAATACCCAGCATAGGCAGGTGCTTTGCGCTGCTCAAAAACCGCAAGCAGAGCCTTGCGCTTATCGAGCATGGCGAGAAAAAATACATCGTGCATATGTGTGTGGAATGAAAGGGATGTTGAAACAGATTGACCCCAAGCTTCTAACATTCATAACCACCCACACCTGCACCAGCGCCTGCGCGGGCTGCTGCTTTGCATGCTCGCCCAAGAAACGCGGATCCTTGTCATCGGCTTTCATGAAGGGTATCGTAAGCCGCGTGGCTAGCTCCATGCCCTCCATAAAGGTAGTGGTGTTCACAGGTGGTGAATGCACCTTGCTTGAAGATGAACTCTTCGATACCATAGCGCATTGCACGCGCCATGGGCTCAACACGCGGATAGTGTCGAATGGACATTGGGCGATTGATGATGGCACACGGGCACGCACCGTGGGGCAGATCGCCAGCACGGCGCTCACCGAAATAAATTTCAGCACCGGTGCGGAACATCAAAAGTTTGTGCCGATGAGCGCCATTGCGAAAGCGATAACCGACTGCGCTAAAATTCCGACCATACGGGCCATAGCGGTGAATATGGAGGCTCATATCGACAGCGAAAAGCCCAACGAGCGGCTGATGCATGAACTAAAGCTGCTGAACGATACGGATAGCATGGCGCAGCTACAGAACAAGCTATTGCTGCTCAACAGCCCATGGATGGGCGCATACCGCAGCAATGAGCTATCGGCGGGACAGATAAACACACGGCATTGCGACAACCTGTTCACGGGCATACACATAAACCCTGAGCAGCAATTGCTGGCCTGCTGCGGTCTGTCGAGCGAGCATATACCGTTTCTGAAGCTGGGCCGGGTGGCCGATGATGGCTCCAACCTGCTGTCGCTATATCGGCGGCAGTACAACGATTTGCTGAAGCTTTGGCTATACACCGAGGGCCCCACCAAGATGCTGAAATTCTGCGGGGCAGAGCATCCTATGAATACCCATGTTTGCGAGGACTGCCTCAACCTGCTGCTCAACGAGCGGTATCTGAAAAGGATGATGGGCATAGGAAGCGATAAGGCTAATAGCATTCTGCTGAACTATGGACTCAAGGCGGAGCAGCAAGCAAAGGCGCATCCAAATGGCCAGTAAAACAGGGGCATCGCATGGCGATGCCCCTGTTTTTTTGAAAAAAGTTGCCCCAAAGGTTTGTGATGTCAAATAAAAGCGCTATCTTTGTCCCATAATCAATACGGTATGCACCTGCCACCCCGCATCGCGAACTGGTTGAGCCTCGGAGCCTCGGAGCCTCGGAGCCTCGGAGCCTCGGAGCCTTGGAGCCTTGGAGCCTTGGAGCCTTGGAGCCATTATAGGTATGGCTCCCCTAGGTGCAGTCAAATACCTCATCTACAGCATGAACGCCTTAAAGCCCGCCACCGCTACCACAGCCTGCGCGGGCATCCGCCGCATGGAGTTTTCCCAGCCCCTGCCGATGGGGTATCGAGCGGCAGGGGCGCATGGCCGGCCTACGTGGGCCCGGTCGCATAGATGCCGAGCCGTATCCCGTAGGCGGTGGGGTGCTCCATATGCGGCGGAGTATCCCGAACGGCGGGGCAATGCCCAGTGGGCAAAGTGTACATACCTGTAGAACAGGGAGTTTGGGCTAAAACTAAATGAATGCTCAGCTCCACAACACGCGAGAGGAACAATGAAACGAATATGTTTTTTGCAGCAATAATATCGATGGCCTGTATGGCCGTGACTTCGTGCAATGATAGGGATGTGATTGTAGAGAATGAGGTTCAAGCAGAACCGTTAGCTTCGCTGAATGATGTGCAGCGCAATTTTTATGACACGCACGAGTCGTTTTTTACACAATTCCCCGATACCATGATGGTGCGTTGGATTAAGCGGATAGATTTCGATGACAACGGAAACCTATTTGATTCTAAAGCTATGCTATTAGAGGATTTGATTACTGAAGAGCAGTTCGACCAACTGCTGGTAGAACTTTATGCAACCCCAAATACCTCGGAGCTAATAGTGTATGACGGGATACGGCCAGAGCGCTGCAAGCGGTTGAAAAATCCAAGTTACAGCAACAGGGGCTCCAAAGACGAAATCACCACGGGAACATTAATATGGAAGCGCAAGCGAAATGGAGAAGGGGGGCGCGGATGTAATTTTAGTTTGTTCAGCATCTGCTCCATCACGGACGAAGTGATTGTTGTGATGAATTAAATCCTATAGCATGGCAATGAGGTTGATACTGCCCATTTTGATGCTGAGCATTGCCGCTACAGCTCAGCAATTACCCCAAAGGTCGTTAATTGATTTGCACGGGAACAAGGTGGAGCCGCAAGAGCTCAGCATGGGCCATGTGCTACTACTGGTGGCCAGCACAGAATGCGGCTACTGTCTGCGCGATGTGAAGTTTTTGAACCTACTTGCCGAGCGCTATAGCGACAGAGTGCGATTTGTAGTACTGCTAGATAGTTCAAAGAAGGATATAGAGCTAAGTCGCAAGATGTTTGCCAGTAGGTTTGAGTTTTACAACGAACATTGGACGGTGATACCTAGCGCGCAGAAGCATGTCCGTCGGCTTTGGAAGGAACGCATCTGGCCTCAGTATTTCTTTTTTGTAGATGGGCAATTTAAAAGACATTACATCTATTCTTGCGAGGAGACCTATCAGCAACTCAAGGATTATCTGAGCAGCGTGCCTTGTGGGCATTAGCACTATTGGAAATCATTTTTTTTGGGGGAGCATGCAGCAGTAAGCCCTTTTTTTATTAATATATGCCGCGTGGTGGTGGTGAGCATCGCCGGCCAGCTCCTGCTAGATCAGCCCCACGATGGCTCGCCCACGCTCACGCTCAGTACAGCTCGGCTGCTGCCCGGCGTGTACCGCGTGGTGCTGCGCACCGATGCGGGGCAGCAGGTGCTCAGGGTGGTGAAGCAGTAGCACGACCCAAAAGCTAGTAAAACAGGGGCATCGCATGGCGATGCCCCTGTTTTTTTGAAAAAAGTTGCCCCAAAGGTTTGCTCGTTTCATAAAAAAGCTGTACCTTTGTACCCGATGGAGATGCACTTTCCATATATAAGCGGAGCCTCTGG
>JAFTDN010000143.1 GCA_017454165.1 Bacteroidales bacterium
GATGGGGGAGCCAAGGTACCATCCACGTATGGGGTTTTGCTCCCCCAGAGCACCGACAGGGCGGCCCTAGGCGTAAGCAGGGCACCACCAAGGTCGATGTTCCGCCCCACCTCGCCAAAAAGACGGGAGCTTTTCAGGAGCTGCCACCTGTAGTACGGGTAGAGGAACACCACCTGCCTACGCCGCATGAGCGCGGTGCCCAGCCGCAAGCTCCATGTGGGCAGCCATCCCACAATGCCCCAGCTGCCCTCGTAGGCGAATTCCATCTGCGTCCATTTTTTGCTCGCCAGCCTTATGGGCGAAAAATACTCATAGTACACCGCCGATGTGGTGGGGTCAACCACCGAGCGGTAGCTGTTGCCAAGGTTCTCCAAGCTCTCCACTTCTATGGCCGCGTTCAAGTCGTGCCGGTTGTACGCCTGGAGCCACGACAGCCTCCCCCTATACGCCCACCAGCATCCGTTGTGCTGATTGTAGGATATGGTGAACGATGATTTTTTGCCAAAATAGCCCTCGCGCTTGGCATAGCCTAAATCGTTGTGCCACACCAGCTTGGGGCCGAAGTTCACGCCGAGCTGTAGGCCTAAGCCCCAATGCTCGCTGAGGAAAGGGTTCTCGCGGTTTTTGTCGGTGTAGCCATTCTCGCCAAATTGCTCAATTTTGCCCATGAAGGCACCAAAGCAGATGAGCGAATTGTACAGCTTGTCGGCTCTGCCGTACATGGCCAATCGGAGGCTCTCGGTATTCCGCCTATAGGAAAAGGAGCTGCCCACCTGCAAGAACCTCCCTATGGGGATGTAGGCACCCGCCGCGATGCGCATGTCCATGAAGCTGTTCTTATGGCGCAAATCCTTGTACTTGGCATAATTGGCCGCCGTAAAATCGGCCTTTAGACCTAGGGCCAGCCCCCGCCACAGCCTTCCTCCCACGGCACCCACCAGCTGGTAGGTATCGCGGGATTTGCGCCCGGTATTGGAGAGCGAGTCCTCTACGATATCGAACGGCATACGCGAGGGGTCGATAAAGACCGAGCCGGCCATGCCCCTCCCCACGAGGTTGCCGTATCGGATGGAGCCATGGAGTACCACCCTCTGATTGAGCCAGCGCAGGGCCTCCACACTCGCCGTGGACACAATAGCCTCTGGTGCCTCGTGGTAGTTGGTAAAGCCCCCATTTTGGTACGACACGGATGCCCACGCCTCGGCCATGTGGCTCACCGCCAAACGCGGTAGCCCCGCTGCATTCGGGCCCGAAAGCCAGGGGTCGGTGCGTAGCAGACCATGGAGGTCGGTGCGTAGCAGGCTGTCGGCGGGGTGCGCCGCGAGCCTGGGCGGGGCCATTATGGCCCCGCCCAGTGCCATCAACGCCAAACACCTATATACCAAACTATTAGCCAAGCTCGCAGAAATTCCAGCTACATCCCCCGCAGCGAGCACCGCTGGCGCTCGTGGAAGTCGTTGGTGGAGTTGTTGGTGTCCTGGAATACGATGTGCGCGCCGTTCCTCATAGATGCCTCGGCATCGATTCCGCTGGGGTCGGACGATGCGCCCACGCCCAGGGCGTAGCCGTACACCAGCTTCCCAGCATTCTCGGGCAGGGCCTCGGTGGCGGCCTTATCCACGTTGCGGTAGAGCACGTGGCCCTGCTGGTTGGTCAGGGGCACATAGCCAGCATCGATGTCGGCGGGCATACGTTTTTGGCTGCTGGCAATCTTGGCGGCGTTCCACACCTCAACCCCATCGAGCACCCACTCGTAGGGCACCTTCACGCATCTCCAGACGGGACCTGCCGCGTAGCCCGGAATGTACCAATAGTTGCCCGTATTCTCGGCGAACTCCTTGGGGGTCATGCCCTTGGTTTGAAACAGGATGGTGGCGGGCGACACCACGCTCCATGGCCAAGCGTTGGCCTGCCCGTACTTCACGGTCTTAAGGTAGTGCGATGTGGGGATGACATCGGCGGGCGAGGGGTGGTACTTAGTATTGTTATACGACACCGCCGAGGGCAGGGTAACGTCGGGCGTAACGTAGTCGGGGTCGTAGCAGACGTAGTAATCCCGGTTGGCGTAGTTCACCGAGTTGCTGCAGGTTTGCGTATTGTCGATGGCACCGCACACCACCACCACCACCTGCGAGTATGGCTCAACGGTGAGCGTGTCGGGGAAGTACCAAATGCCGTTCTGGGCAGGCAGGAAGCGCTCGTCCTCGAACACCAGCCTGCCCCCGCTGTACATGTTGTTCATGGTAATGGCCTCGGCGTTGTAGGCCGCAAGCATCCCTAGGCATAGATTGGCCATGGAGACGGGTCGGGCCCCGTTGTTGTAGATGATCAGGCTCTTGTCGAACTGAAAGTTCCCTGAGCCATCGTCCTTCATCACCCCTCCGTTGTATATTTCCTTTATTATTAGCGGGTTGCGCCCATTGAGCTTGGCCACCCTCACGTCGATATTGAAGGAGGCCGCGCCCACCTCCTCCACCACAATCTGGCTGTTGATACCGTTGCAGATGTAGTAGTACACGCTGTCCTCGTGCACATCGGAGGTTACAGCCTCGTACAGGCCAACCGGGACACGGAGCACACAGCGGCCCGTGGAGTCGGTAGCACCCTGGTATATGCCCTCCAGCCCATTGATGTTGCGCAGCTCGATGGGCGCACCGGCGTAGGGCAGCATGGAGGTGTCGGAGTACACCAGCTGCAGGGCCAAGTCGTACACCTTCACCTCCTCCTCAACCTCCTCCTCGATCACCTTCTTGATTTCCTCGGGCTTCTTTTCGTCCTCCTTGCACGAGAGCATAGCGGGCATGGCGGCGCACAGCAGCGCGGCCCATAGCACCATCTTAAAGCTTGATTTTATGACCATTACACAAAAAATTAAAAGTTAAACATCTATATCTTTAGCCTCAACGACAAACCGTAGTAGAACCTCGGGATATGGCCGCTGCCGAAGATGGAGCTCCTGAGCCCCGTCTGCGATGAGCGGACGTACCCCATGTTGTTGAAAAAGTTGTTGGCATAGAACGAGACGGACACGTGGTCGCCCACCTCCTTGGTCACCGTGAAGTTGGCCGAGCAGTAGGCCGACAGGTAGTCGGGGTTGAGGACGTAGGGGTAGCCAGTTTTCACCACGAGCCGCGAGAGCTGGTTGTAGAGCGCTGGGTCGTTGTCCCTGGCCCACGCGAAGCGCTCAGCGAATGGTATCAGCTGCCCGGGGTTGCTCCACGTGCTGTAGTACTCGGGGTACACGGCCACGTATTTGTTGCGCACGCTCCTGTCGTAATCGGGGCCGAAAAATCCGTTCACATCATCGATAACGATGCCCCGGCTCCGCCCCCGGCTCTCGGTGAGCGAGCGGCTGTAGCTGTACAGCGATGCTTCCAGGCGCAGCGCAAGCACCAACCGCATCTGGGGCACATGCGTGGTGAACGTGGCGTTGAGGTTCACCCCGCTCGCCTCGCGCCCATTGGCCACGGTGGCCGAGGCCACCGTGCTCGTCGATGTGGACGACGATCCACGGTAGTAGCCCACCAGCGGGTAGGCCGGGTTGTCCACCGTGCCCACCCCCGAGGTGTTGGCCGGGAAAAGCGTTTCGTCCACCCCCCTATATCGGTAGACGCTGCCATCGACCCTGAGCGAGGTTCCGATGGCCTTGATCTGCGCAAAGTCCGCAATCCACTCCAGCCCATCCCTGACAACGGGCGAACCGTTGATGTACCGCCGTGTGCTGTTATAGCCCAAACGCTCGGTGTAGCTCAGCTCCATGGGGGATTTCGCTCCGCTGGCATCGTGAAGCGTAACCACGCCCGTGGCCTGGTCGATGGTGTAGCGGCGGTTGGCTGGGGCCACACCGCTACCCTCAATGGCGGCCTGCCCCGTCAGCTTGTAGGTGTACGGAGAATACTGCACCACGGCCATGTAGTGGTTGAACGTTTTATGGAGGAAGCCCGACAACGACACCTTAACCCCGCCCCAGCTCACCTCCACCCCAACGTCCGTCTGGTGGGTGTACTGCCACCTCAGGTTGGGGTTGAACGCGGGCTGAGCCACGTAGGTATAGTAGGCGTAGTAAGCGCGGTTGTCCCAGGTGCTGCCCGGCGTAAAGGCGAGCATGTCGGAGTACGATGGTGAGGGGTATAGCACCTGAAAAGACGGCAGCTTCACGCTCTTACCCCATCCCGCATGTAGGCTGATCCTGCGCCCCCCCCCTGCCGGGGCATCCCATAGCACCCACCTCCCCTTCACACGCGGCGAGAGGGTCTGTATGAGCCCAAAGGCAGAGCCCTTCACATGGGTGATGTCATCGCGCAGGCCCACCGTGAGCACCACCGAGCCGCCGCCCGCAAGGGCGAGCTGGAGCCGCTCCTCGGCCCACAGGGCATAATTGCGCATCCAGGGCAGCGCATCGTAGCGGAACTCACGCCAAGTAGGAGCATAGCGCATGTCCTCGTAATGTGTGCCGCGCCCCATGTTACCGCTGGCACCATACTCGGCCCCTGCCTTCAGCTGGCTCACCACATCGCCCAGATGCCTATTCCAGCTGTATTTAAGGCTGATGGCCACATTCTGCGGCTTCTGGTCGTTCCAGCTGCGCACGTACCAATAGCCCGTCGGGCCGAGGACGATGCTGGCGTTGGGGGCGGCTCCGTAATCCTGCGCTATGAAGTAGCCCTCCTCCACCGAGTGGATATAAGGCTGCGAGGAGGCGCTCGAGGCGTTGCTGTAGTACTCCGCCCGCTTGTCCTGCAGCGAGAAAGAGCCCTTAAACTGTAGGTTAGTGCCCCACGGCTTGTTCAGCAGCAGGCGCAGCTCCACGCTGCCGCGCAGCAGGTTGTCAGCCACTCTAGTATACGACTCCAGCGTCTCATCGGGGTCGGCGACGGAGTTGTACCCGCCCCAATTGCCCGTCAGCCCTGCGCTAACAGCCCCCCCTCCCCCAAATGGGACGCGACCCGAGTAGCGCAGCGATACCACATTGCGCTCATAGGCCGTATAGGGCGAGGCCACATCGGAGAACGACCGCGCACGCTCCAGTGCCACATTCAGCACCCCGCCATGGCCCAGATGGAGGCCCTTTCCAATGGATACCTGACGCGTATGCTGGTTCAGCTTGCCCTCAACGATTAGGGGCGACTTGCCCCGCCGGGTACGCACCTTCACTATGCCGTTGCTCAGGTCGCCATGCTCCACCGAGGGGATGCCCGCCACCACCTCCACGCTCTCGATGTCCGCCGAGCTCATGTTGCGCAGGCTCGCGCCCACGGTCTCGTTCATCGCAGCGTTGTTGTCCACACGCTGCCCATCCACCTCAATGGCGGTTCCAAACGAAGCGTTGCCCTTCTCCTGGCCCTCGCTGCGCAGCGACAGCCGCCCATCGCTCATGAGCGTTTCGTTGACAGTTTTGCCCCCCGGCAAAAGCGTGACCACATTGCCCAGGTTGAGCAGCTGCTGGTTGTCGAGCGCAACGCGGTCGATGAGGTAGGATGTGGTGGCCTCATCGGCCCTGCGCCGCGCCACCACCTCCACCCCGTCTATGCGCAGGTCGGCCACGGGCATGGCAATCCGCAACGCGCTCGTGTCCAAGGGGACGCGGATGCGCACCACCCGCTTCGCATAGCCTAGGCACCGCACCTCCATCGTGGCATCGCCCGCAGGCACATGGGCAATGCTAAACGCCCCACGGGCATCGGTAACAGCCCAAAGCCCGCTCTCCAGCAGCACCACCGTGGCGAACTCTATGGGCCTCTGGGAGGCAGCCTCCACCACTACCCCGCCAACAGCTCCCCCCTGCGCTTTCACCCACAAGGGGGCCGTCTGCACCAAACAGAAGATTATCAGCAGCTCGACCCGCTTCATTTATTTAGTCTTAATCTAAATATAAACTGTGGCAAAAATACAAAAAGCCCAGCTCGCCACCACCACTACCCCCCAAAAAAGAGCACCAAACAAACAACTTATTGACATACAGCACACTACACTAAAACATTAAAAAAACTCACACCCAGCAGCACCACATACCGCAAAAAGTGCTACCTTTGCAGCCGCAACCAGCCCAGGTGGCGGAATTGGTAGACGCGCTAGTTTCAGGGACTAGTGTCAGCAATGATGTGCAGGTTCGAGTCCTGTCCTGGGCACCACAACTTAGGAGCGCTAACCCGCAAGGATTAGCGCTCCTACGCTATACGGCCCCACCCCATGCAGATCAAAACGGCAAAATTCGTGGCCAGCTACCCCAGCGTAGAGCGCTGCCCCAAGCCCACCAGGCCCGAGTTCGCCTTCATAGGCCGCTCCAACGTGGGCAAATCATCGCTCATCAACATGCTGACAGGGCATGGCGGGCTGGCCAAGGTGTCGCAGCGACCCGGCAAAACGCAGACCATCAACTACTTCGATATCAACGGCGAGTGGTTCCTCGTCGACCTGCCAGGCTACGGCTACGCACGGGTCCCCCAGAGCACCCGCAAAGGCTTCGCCCGCATGGTGGAGCAGTTCGTGCTCCGGCGCACCGCCCTCTACTCCCTATTCATGCTGGTGGACTCGCGGCTCGCGCCCCAGCGCATCGATTTGGAGTTCGCCCAGTGGATGGGCGAGCACGGCGTACCATTCGCCGTGGTGTTCACCAAAGCCGACAAGATGTCGCGCAGCGCCCTGCAGCAACACCAGGAGCTGTTCGCCACCGCCATGCTAGAGCGCTGGGAGGCGCTGCCCCCGTTCTTCACCACCTCGGCCACCAGCAGGCTCGGACGCGATGAGCTACTAACGCACATCGCAGGCATCATCGAGGAATGAGGCCAAAAGGACGGCACGGCCCCACGAGTATTAGGGTAGTTTTTGTAATTTTGCAGCCCACACATCCACCACCATACCCATGGAGAACCTGCATCAAATCAAATTCTTTACGGGCCGCAGCACCGCCTACCTGGCGGAGAAGATCGTCAGCAGCTTCGGCTCAACCCTCGGCAAATCGCACGTAACGGTGTTCAGCGATGGCGAGTTCCAACCCTCATTCGATGAGTCGGTACGCGGCTGCACCGTATTCATCATACAGTCCACCTTCCCCCCCGTGGAGAACCTCTTCGAGCTCATGCTGATGGCCGATGCCGCCCGCCGCGCCTCGGCCCACCGCGTGGTGGCCGTAATACCATACTTCGGCTGGGCCAGACAGGACCGCAAAGACCAGCCCCGCGTGGCCATAGGGGCCAAAATGGTGGCCAACATCCTGAAGGCCGCCGGCGTGGAGCGCGTGATGACCATGGATCTACACGCCGACCAGATACAGGGCTTCTTCGACATCCCGGTGGACCACCTCTACGCATCGTCCATATTCGTACCCCACCTCAAGGGGCTGGGCATCGACAACATGGCCGTGGCCGCCCCCGACATGGGCGGTGCCAAACGCGCCAACGCATACTCCAAATTTCTGGGCACCAACATGATAGTGTGCCACAAGAACCGCGAGCGCGCCAACGTGGTGGGCGCCATGACCGCCATCGGCGATGTGGAGGACAAAAACGTAATCATCGTGGACGACATGGTGGACACCGCCGGCACCCTCACCAAGGCCGCCAACCTGATGATGGAGCGCGGGGCCCGCTCGGTGCGGGCCATCAGCACCCACCCCGTGCTATCGGGCGAGGCCTACGAGCGCATAGCCGAATCGCAGCTGCAGGAGCTCATCGTTACCGACACCATACCGCTCCGCGCCGACAAGGACACCTCGAAAATCACCGTGCTCTCGGTGGCCGACACCTTCGCCGATGTCATCAGCAAGGTGTACAACTACCAGTCCATAAGCGCAAATTTCATTGTATAGTCACAGAATAATTTCGTACCTTTGCCACCCCTCAAAAAGGTTCGGGTGCAATGGGGGGCCATTTGCGTTTCAACACCACTGAGGGAGGCCCTGAGTAGCACCTAAGGTATTAATTAATAGCTTTTTAAACCAATGAAGACTTTCAACCTGAACGCTGAGCTGCGCACCGAAACTGGCAAAAAGTTCGCCCAAAAGCTCCGCAAAACCGAGTTCGTCCCCGGCATCATCTACGGAGGCGGAGGCGAAAACATCATGCTCAGCATCAGCGCAAAAGAGCTCACCAAGGCCGTATGCTCCCCCCACGTGTACATCGTGGACATCGCCGCGGGCGGAAAAACCTACAGCACCATCATCAAGGAGGTACAGTTCCACCCCGTCACCGACAACATCATGCACGTGGACTTCTACCAGATAGGCCGCCACAACATCACAGTGGCCCTGCCCGTATCGCTCAACGGCCAAGCCGATGGCGTTAAGCAGGGCGGCAAGCTCATGCAGGGTATGCGCAAGATGCGCGTAAATGGCGACCCCCGCCAGCTCCCCGATACCATCGACATCGATGTTACCTCGCTGGGCATGGGCAAAAGCATCCTGGTGGGCGATGTGGAGTTCTCCGGCTTCAAGGTGATGGAGCCCAAGAGCTTGGTAATCGCCACCGTGAAGGCCACCCGTGCGGCCCGCTCCGCCGAGGCTGAAGCCGCCAAGAAGTGATGAAATACCTAATCGCTGGTCTGGGCAACATAGGCGATGAGTACGCCAACACCCGCCACAACGTAGGATTCATGGTATTGGACGCCCTAGCCAGGGCGTCCAATATCACTTTTGAAAGTGCCCGTTACGGCTCTGTGGCCTCCCTGCGCCACAGAGGGCGCACGTTCGTGCTGCTGAAGCCATCCACCTACATGAACCTCAGCGGCAAGGCCGTGCACTACTGGCTGCAGCAGGCCAAGCTCCCCATGGAGCACCTGCTGGTGGTGCTCGATGACATCGCCCTGCCCGTGGGCAAGCTGCGCCTGCGCGCCCACGGCTCCGATGGGGGCCACAACGGGCTGAAGAACATCGACCTGCTGCTGGGCAGCAATCGATACGCCCGCCTACGCCTAGGCGTGGGCAACGAGTTCGCACGGGGGAGGCAGATCGACCACGTGCTGGGCGAATTCTCCCCCGATGAGGCCCAGCTAATGGCCCACACCGTGGAGCGCGCCGCCGAGGCCGTGCTCAGCTTTGGCCTACAGGGAGTGGAGCGCACCATGAATCTGTTCAACCAAAAGTAAATGCCATGAACACAACCTGCCGCATAGACAAATGGCTGTGGGAGGTGCGGCTATACAAAACCCGAGCAGCAGCAGCCGATGCCTGCAAAAACGGGCGCATCTACGTGAATGATGCCCTAGCCAAGCCCAGCCGCGACATCAAGGTGGGCGACACCATTCGGGTGCGCAAGCCGCCCGTCACATTCTCGTTCAGAGCGCTAGCCCTCCCCAAGGGGAGGCTGGGCGCAAAGCTCGTGCCCGAGCACGTGGAGAATCTCACCCCGCCCGAGGAGCTGCAAAAACTCGCCCCCACATTCATGGCCTTCGGCATACAGCGCGACCGTGGGGCGGGCCGCCCCACCAAGAAAGAGCGCCGCTCGCTCGAAGGCATATTCGACCCCAGCGGAACCAACGATGACGCAAACTGGCCCGACGACCTCCTCGACGACGAGGACAACGGCTAGAAAGCTAGGGCTCAGCCCCGGCTATTACCGTTTCGATGTATCGAAGCTGTAGGCCAACCCCAGCCCCACAAACTCGCGGAACTGCAGCTTAGCCACCTTACGGGAGGTACCATCGCCATTGTCCACGCTCACGCGCGCGTCATCATCGTAGAGCGCACGCAGCATCAGCTGCGCCGAGAACCCCTTACCAAGCTTAAAGTCGAGCGCAAAATTCCAATCCACGTCCACATTCTCGGGATGCTCCATGTAGTTGCTGAAGAGCTCAAGCGTGGTCTTCAGGCGCACCCGCTCCTCCCAAAAATTTTTTTCATAGCCCAGCTTGAGCAGCCCACCCAGCTCCATTCGAACCACCCGACCCGAGTCCACGCCGAACATCCCCATCGAGCTGAGGTAGGGACTGTTCACCATGGTCATCTTGCCAGACACCGGCGACACGAACATCGAGAAGCCCTTGTTCTTATAGTCCATACCCACGGAGAGGGTTAGGTAGGCAGGCGACAGAAAATCCGATGATTTCGCTGTATCTTTCGCCGAGGCGTAGCCCTTGTCGAACTGCGTCTTAAAACCCAGCAGCACGGTGTATAGCCACCGCTCCGATGCCTTGCGCCCGTATTTCGATGAGAGGTCAATCACATCTAGCGTGTTCTGCTTCCTTTTTATCGACTCCTGCCAGCTAAATCCGTAGCCCAGCTTCAGGTTGTTCTCCCACTCATTTTTGCCCCGAGCATAGTTGGCCGATAGGTCGATATTGCTGTTGAGGGCATAAGCGTTTTCGCCACCAGCCACCCAGTTGGAGTAGCTCACCTGCGAAAAGGTGATGGAGGCCGACCCCTTATAGATCCACGCAGGGGGAAGGCTATCGGCTTGCGCCGCGATGGGGGTTGGAAAGGAAAGCATGGCCGCAACAATGGGCAGCCAGAAGGGCATCTTACGTTTCATGGTATCTAGATAGATGTTCGAGGCGAGTTTACGGGGACAAAGGTCATTTGTTGCACAACGCCTCAGCCCCCAAAGGGGGGGCGCAGAGCTAACCCTCCCATTAGTAAAAGGTCATGGGCATGTCAATGGCCTCCCCCTGGGACACCTCCACGAAGAATAGCCCGCAGGCATTGCGCTGCGGGGTGCGCGTTACCACACGATACAGCCCTGGCTCAACATCAAGCTGCGCGGGCAACGGGGGTATGGGCATGGAAACGAACTGGCCCTCGCCGTCCAGCCGTGCAAGTGTATAATGCTGGCAGGGCCGTGCAATCACGGCGTTCGCCGGTGCGGGCAGCTTCATGCGGCCATGCTCCCCGGGGGCTGATAGGGCGAACACGGTGTGCCACCCCTTGCGGTTCAGATACTGCGGTGCTTGATTGATGGGGCTAAGCCGTGCGGGAATGCCGAAGCTGCGGCAAATGGCCACGAACAGGATGTCGCGCGATGGCTCATCGGCCACGCCTAGACGCAATATGGACATCGGGCTCATGGGCATCCCTGCATAGTTAGCCTGATTGTCGATGCGCACATGCTCGCGCAGCCAGTGGGCCACATGCTCGGGGTTATTCCTAAAAAATCCAGCCTCATCGTAGCTAAAATGCTGCTGTATGGAGCTCCGCCAGCCCTCAAGGGGTTCCTGGCCAATGCGGGGTGCCAACACATAGCGGTCGAACATGGAGTATTGCTCCGCCATCACCAACGGGGGGAAAACATCTACCGCTGCCAGATGCGAGCGTAGCAGAGCTGCGGAGGTGCTCTGTAGGTCGCGTTCATCGAGGCCATCGAGCAGGGCCATGCCCACAGTCAAATCCTTTCCATCGAGCGTACTGATGAACTGACGCACCTCCTCCCAATTGCCCCGGCTCAGCCGCAGCGCTCGGCAAACGCTAAGGGGGTTCACCCCTTTGTCGTGGGCCAGCGCCGCAGCTGTAGTAGAGTCGATAAACGCGTCCACGCGCTGCGCCCTGAGCGCATCGGCCTGCTGAGCGCGCTGCCTGATTTCTGTAGGAGATGGGAGTGGCCCCACAGCTGGGGCCAAATCGATATTGCCCTGAGGCAATGAAGCCGCAGAACCTAGCCGCAGGAGGATGTCGCCCTGATGATGGGCCCCCACTTTCAGCAGGCCGTACTGCTGAAAGTAGCTCGCCCACAGCAGCAAGTCGCCCCTGGACCCCACGGGCAGCACCACTTCACCCTGGGCATCGGTAGTGCCGCAGGCCACGGGGCATAGCTCCGCATCGCAGAGCCGTTGAAGCTCCACATGAGCATTCGGCACAGCCTTCCCGCTGGCTTCCAATACCTTTATATTCAGCAATCTAGAACCTTTGTGCTGTGGAAGCAAATTCAGCTTGGTGTGATAGGGCCCCCGTGCAAGCTGCGCCTCAGGGCCAGCGTAGGCACCGGGCACAATCGTCCACGCTGCAGCTGCGAGGTGCTCATCGACGGGGCCGATGGCTACGGCGGGGCCGCTCGGGTCGATGGCATACCACTGGCCATCGGCCCAGGCCTCAGCCCAAGCCTCACCGCCGCCATCAACAGCGCGGGCGGGGATGCACACCGCGCGGAGCGCGGACACTAGCAGCACCGTCATCTCGCGCTGGTGCCCTTGGGCCGCCCGCATGATGGACAGCGGGCCAGATACCCGTTGGCAGGTAGCCCCCACAGGGCCTGCCTGCTCACGGCACCAGAGAGCCACCTCCAGCACGGCGTCGGACATGGAGCTACGCTGGGCCACGATATCCCTCAAGTCACCGTAGAGCGCCATGCGAGCATCATCGGGGAGCTCGTTGCTGACCCTGAATGGCAGCACGTAGTGCAGGAATAGGTTGTTGGGCACCTTTTTCCCCCATCTGAAAAAGCTACGGGCCTCTAGGGCTACCTGTGCCTGCTGGAGGACGTAGCTCAGGGGGAAGCCTCCCAAGTCGCAGAGGGGCATGTAGGCGTAAAGGAACTGCACGGCCTCCAACTCGGCTGACGATGCACCGTGGGCCACCATGTGGGTTATGCCTCCCCCGGAGGGGTTTGCTAGGCTCTCGCGCTCAGCTGCTTGCGCGGCGATAGCCTCGCGCTGCTCTTTCGACTTGATGAGGTGCTGCCCCCCTCCAATGCGTTCGCACGAGGCGAGCAGCATTGCTCCCGCTATCGTTATGCCAATGAGCCTTTTCATCATCTTAATATTCATAAGGTTATCAGATGCTCCTTGTGTAGCCCGGGGCTTGGTATCTGAGCAGAAAGGAAGGTGCAGGGAGCAATGGCTGCAGCAGCTACTGGGCCTTAAGCTGCTCCCTGATTTTGGCCTCTATCTCAGAGGCCAGCTCTATGTTATCGATGAACAGCTGCTTCACCGCATCGCGCCCTTGGCCCAAACGGGTATCGCCATAGCTAAACCAGGAGCCGCTCTTCTTGATTACGTTCATGTCCACACCGATGTCCACCAGCTCGCCGGTGCGCGATATGCCCTCGCCGAATAGGATGTCAAACTCCGTTTTTTTGAACGGCGGGGCCAGCTTGTTCTTGGCAATCTTCACCCTCACATGGTTGCCATAGGCCTCATCGCCATCCTTGAGCGAAGTTACGCGGCGGATGTCAATCCTGATGGTGGAGTAGAATTTGAGCGCATTACCGCCAGTGGTGGTCTCGGGGTTGCCGAACATCACCCCAATCTTCTCGCGCAGCTGGTTGATGAATATGCAGCAGGTGTTGGTCTTGTTGATGGTGCCTGTGAGCTTGCGGAGTGCCTGCGACATCAGCCGGGCCTGCAGCCCCACCTTGTTGTCGCCCATGTCGCCCTCGATTTCAGCCTTGGGCGTGAGGGCTGCCACGGAATCGATCACTATGATGTCGATGGCTCCAGATCGTATCAGGTTGTCGGCAATCTCGAGGGCTTGCTCGCCGTTGTCGGGCTGCGATATGAGCAGAGTGTTCACGTCCACGCCGAGCTTTTCGGCGTAGGTGCTGTCGAAAGCGTGCTCGGCATCGATAATCGCGGCTATGCCGCCCTGCTTCTGGGCCTCGGCTATGGCGTGTATGGCCAAGGTGGTCTTTCCCGATGACTCGGGGCCGTAAATCTCTACTATTCGACCACGGGGGTAGCCCCCTATACCCAGAGCCACATCGAGCCCTATCGAGCCCGAGGGGATTACCGGGAAGTTCTCGGCGGCCCTATCGCTCATTTTCATGATGGAGCCCTTGCCGAAGTCCTTCTCTATTTTGTCCAGCGTTGATTGCAGTGCCTTGAGCTTCTCCAAGCTGGCAGCCTTGCGGTCTTTCTCTTCTTGTGCTTCCTTTGCCATTCTTATTTATGTAGGTGTGTATGTGTGAGCCAATGTGAGCTATGCTATTGGGTGAAGAAGAAGCTGTTGAGCTCGTTGATGTCATCAACGGTGAACGAGTTGCGGCTGTCGAAGAAGTCGTTTATAGCCCTCAGCAGCTCTTCGAATGAGATGTAGCCATCACCATCGACATCCACGCCCTTGAACCTGTCGGGGATTACGCCGGGGGTGTAGCTTATGCTGCGCGTCCAGATTTTGGCCAGCGGTATCACCTCGGCATCCTTGCGGTTGGCTGCCAGCTTCATCCTGCCATACATCTCGGCCAGCTTGGTATCATCGAGCTGTGCGCCCTGCTCATCCACCACCGCGCCGGCTGGGGTGTTGGGCTCCAGGTCGATGTAGTCGGGCACCCCATCTCCATCGGTATCGAGGGGGCATCCCAGCGAGTCTACCATCACGCCCTCGGGCGTGTCGGGACATAGGTCGGCCACATCGTTCACCCAGTCGCCGTCCTGATCTTCGAGCAGCAGCTCGTCGAAGTCAATCTCGGCGAAAACCCTCTCTATCAGGATGGACTTCGAGTCGGAGAACAGGTCGAAGTTCATGCTGAAGTAGGTGTAGGTGAACATGTCGTGGTAGCTATTCTTTGGGGTGGCCCCGATGCGGCGGGCCAGGTCGGCATCGTAGCCATCGAGCAGGTCGTTGAAGGGATAGTTGAGCTCCATGCCCACGCGCAGGTTCACGCGCTCCGAGAGGTAGAAGTCGAACCCAAGGCCCACGGGCACAGTGAAGGCCACCTGCGGTGGCCGCTTGTCGAACATGTAGCTCAGGCGCGACTGCTGGTTGATCTCAAACGTGTTGTCGAAGTGGATGATGTTGGCCCCCGCGCCCAGCCCATCGCGCATGGTGCCATCGGGGTGGAAGTAGTAGTGGAGCGACTTGTCGCTGGTGTAGTTGTAGTTGCTGCGATGCGATATGTGCATGATACCCACCCCCGCGTACACGAAGGGTTTGAACCTGCGGGCGATGCCGAATATGTGTCCAAATCCGTACTCGAAGGTGATGCCCGCCTGGAATATCTGCGACTTGAAGGAGGAGTTGGGGGCCAGCGGGTCTCCGCTCTCATCAAGGATGCCGTTGGCCACGGTGTAGTCCTGCAGGGCCTTGGACACATCGAAGTCATGACCGCTCAGCATACCATAGGTGGCAAAGAAGTTCATCTTGTACAGCTGCCGCTGCTTGCCCACGTAGGTCGAGGCGCCGATGCGCAGGCCCAGCTCGCCGTTGAGCGGTGAGCTGAGGTTGCTGGTAACATCGCCCCAAAAGCTCAGCACGCCTGCCGATATGTTCACCGTGGGCTTGTACACCACGTTCACGTTTTCCACCACGGTGTCCAGCAGGTTGCCCCAGTAGTCCTCCTCCTCGAAGTTCTGGGCTTGGGCCATCACGCTCCAGAGCGTCAGGCCCATTATGAGTGGTAGCGAAATTCGTATTTTATGCAAACATCTACGTATCATGCAATTATCGTGCTTATCGATACCATTGCTGGTTGGTGATCATCAGGGCTTCCTGCACGGTGATGCGCCGCCCGTTGTTGTAGGCCGTCACGAAGGCATCGTTGGCCTTGGAGGTGTTCCATATCCTGATGCGGAAATCGCGGGCCTCGCGGTACTCCCTGAACGAGCCGATGGAGTACTTGTACCATCCCTCGTGCCGCTCGGTCCGCACCTCGTGGTCGATGTTGAGCCGTTCGAAGTACCTTTTTATGTTGATGGGCCTGTGCCCCGCAGCCACCTGCACCCGGTAGTACACCCCGCTCTCGGGCTCCAGCATGTAGGGCTGCATGTTGTAGGCTGGTTGACCCGAGGTTTGCTGGCGGCGCTGCCGCTCTGGGATGTCCTGATAGCGCACGGGGATGTCGATGCCGCGCCCGCCCGTACCCGCAGCGCTCGATATGATCTCGGCATCGGCATAGCGACCGGCGGGGGCAGCAGCACGGGCTATCTCATCGAGCTCTGTGGCGGTGGCGTTGCGCAGGCTGATGTTCTGCTGCTCGATGTCGATTACCTGGGTGGCCTCGCCCTGCATGTAGGAGAACTGCCCTCTGATGCTGGCCGTGGCGGAGCCCACCCCATCGTCGGGGATGAGCCTGTACGACACCACGAAGCGCGGGTCGGAGGGCAGGGCCATCCACAGTATTTTGGCCTTATTGTCCTTGTAGGTGAATACGCCTTCGCGGGTGTCCACGGCCTCTGCCGTGAAGCCCTGCGGGATGTCCTCCTCTATTTTGGCAAATTTCTGCAGCGTCCCCTTGCTCACGAGCAGGTTCACGGCTAGGTCGTTGCCCTCGCCTGAGGGGTAAGGGGTCTGCCTTATGCATCGCACGGCCCCCGCGCTGGCCAGGAAGGTAACAGGCCGTTGCGCCGGCACGATGTGCTGGTACTCGTTGATGTCCACAAGCAGGTTTTGGTCGATGCTGGCGGAGGGGCTGATGCTGATCTGACGGGCCGATAGCTCCTCGGTGACCTTTTCGTTGTTGCTGATGTACGAGAATGCGCCCTTCAGGTTGAAGCTGCCCATCAGGCGCTCGTTCACCTTTATTTTATATATCAGGCTGATTTCCTTATCATTAGGCAATGAGAGCCATATAAACCGGACATGCTGATCCTCAAATGAGAAGTTGCCTTTTGAAGCCTCCACCACCTCGGCGGTGAGGCCCAGCGGGAGCTGCTGCTGGAAGCGTGCAAAGCCCTCGGCATCGCCCTTGTTGAGCTTTACCTCTACCCGGAATTCCGCCCCAGCCTGCACGGTGGAGGGGGTATTCATCGTCAACCTGACACCCCCCAAAATGCCGAGCAGAACCACTCCTAATGCGTTGAGCAATAACGAGATTACCCTGAACATGTGCGATTAAGGTTAGTATGTCTATAAATTACACAATGATAGTAAATAAAATTGGATTGCTGCCCCAATGGCTGCCCATAAATATGGTTTTTAGACCTTATTTTTCTTTGGCACATCTTGCAAGTTTACATATTTAACTGACAATCAGCGCATCACGATTATTTATAGGAAAAAGTGCTTCCGCCAAGAAACTCGCGGAGGATGGACGTGGGGGGGACTTCTTTGTCGGGGATGGGGTCTATGTAGCTCAGAAAGGTGAGCAGGCGCACGGCCTCGCCGTACTCCTCCACGTTGGGTGGTACCTGCTGCAATATCTGCTCGGCCTGTGGTTTGAGCACTCCGAACTCGTAGAGCAGCGAAGAGTTGAACATGGTGTCGGCGTTCTCTTGATGGGGGAATATGTGCCGGTTCTCGCCGCGCCGCACGCTCTGCCAGCGCGAGATGGTGTCGCGGGCGCTATAGCCTCGGTAGCGGTAGTCGCGCACCATGCGGCGCAACATACGGTTGTCTGAGGTGGAGATGCGGCTTATGCCGTCGATGCTGAGCGAGGTGAGGGCCGACACGTAGACCTTGAACTTGCGGTGGTCCTCTATTTGGGCGGTGAGCCTAGGGTTGAGGGCGTGTATGCCCTCAACGATGATGACGCCGTTGGGCTCAATCTGCAGCGCAGTGCCATCGTAGTAGCGCTCGCCGCGTTCGAACGAGAACTTGGGCATCTCCACCAGCTCGCCGCCCATCAGCCTGAGCAGGTCGCGGTTGAAGGTGGGGATGTCTACGGCCTCTACGGCCTCGAAGTCGTAGTTCCCCTGCTCGTCGAGGGGGGTGTCCACCCGGTTCACGAAATAGTTGTCCATCGACACGATGTAGGGCCGCAGCCCATTCACCTTGAGCTGCACGGCCAGCCGCTTGGCGGTGGTGGTTTTGCCCGATGACGATGGCCCCGAGAGCAGCACCAGCCTGACGCTACCGCAGCGCCCAGCGATTTGGTCGGCAATCTGGGCCACCTTCTTTTCGTGCAGGGCCTCCGACACCTGTATCAGCTCGCTCGTCTTTTTGGAGGCCACCTGTTCGTTGATGGAGGCCACGCTGCTGGCCCCCAAGATCTTGCTCCAGCCCTTGTACTCCTGGAATATGTCGAACATCTTGTCCTGTAGCACCAGCTCCTCAATCTCGTTGGGGTCATCGTGCCGGGGCACCATCAGCAACATGCCGTTGTAGTACTTCACCAGGTCGAAAACCTTGAGGTAGCCCGTCGAGGGTACTAGGTTGCTGAATAGGTGGTCGGCCACATCGCCGAGATGGTATACCGAGGTGTAGAGCTTGGTGCGCTTCTCGAATAGCTTGGCCTTCTCGGTGTAGCCCATCTGCTGGAATAGGGCTACGGCATCGGAGGTGAGCACCTTGTCGCGTGCGATGGGCATGTCGGCGGCCACAATCTCGCGCATACGGTCGCATATTTTGAACACCAACGGCAGCTCCAGCGGCTCGCGGTGTCCGTCTATCTCGCAGTAGTAGCCGTTCGACACCGCATGTTCCACCCGCACATTGGTGCCGGGGAGCGTGTCGCGAACGGCCTTCTGTAGCACTAGGAATAGCGAGCTGTGGTACATCCTTGTGCCCGCCGGGTGGCTGATGTCGAGGTAGCGCACTACTTTGGGGCTGAACACCTCGTAGTCGAGCTCTTTGAGCTGGTTGTTCACCATGGCGCCCAGTATGGGGTGCTGGAGCTTGACGTTGAAACGATTCGCCAGCTCGGTCAGCGACAGCCCAGGGGAGGTTTTCACGCGCTGCTGGGTGTTCTCAATGATGATTTCTACTTCGCTTCTCATGGGGCTTGTGGTGTTTTAAATCGGCGTGTGGGCGTGAAACGATGCCCTCGCGTGGGAGGACAGCACATGGGATAGGGCTAGGGCCTGCAGGGTGTCGGACGAGCCGCTGGAATGAAATCGATAGTGGGGCGTGGCCCCTACGGGGGCCTGTAGCCCCCGCTCCATGAGCACCCGACGGCATTGCCGTGCCACCGAGGGGGCGGGGTTCACGATTTCCACGCCCTCGGGGAGCACCTTTTTGATGGTGTCCATCAGGAAGGGGTAGTGGGTGCAGCCGAGCACCAGCTGGTCGATGCGATGAGCCAGCATGGGCTCGATGTACTCGGCCAGCAGGGCCTCGGCCTCGGGGCTTTGGGCCCGGTTGGCTTCCACTAGCTCCACCAGCCCATCACCAGCCTGTATGCAGATTTCCACATCGGCGGCGTAGCGCTGGGTGGTTTCGGCGTAGCGCTGGCCTTTCAGGGTGCCCGCAGTGGCCAGCACGCCGATGCTACGCGTCAGGCTGCGCTCCGATGCGGGCTTCACCGCGGGTTCCATGCCCACGAATGGTGCTGAGTGCTGGGCGCGTAGGGTGCCTATGGCAGCCGAGGTGGCGGTGTTGCAGGCCACCACTATGAGCTTGCAGCCCTGCTCCAGCAGGTAGTGGGTGATGCGCTGGGCGCGCTCCACCACCTGGGCCGCGCTCTTGCCCCCATAGGGGCAGTAGGCCACATCGGCCACGTAGATGGCCGACTCATCGGGGCAGTGGAGCACAATCTCTTTGAGCACCGACAGCCCCCCTGAGCCCGAATCGAATATGCCTATGGGGTTAGGATCCAATGCTGGCTGGGTATTTGCACCCTGCTGTAACGTTCTGTGCACCGATATTGTTGCGTTCACACGATGCCTAAGCATCAAAAAGGGGGGCTCTCCGTACCCCCCTGCGCTATTGGAAGCTACGCTTCCATGCGGTGTGACTACTTGATGCCCAGTTCTTTCTTCACCAGCGGCATCACATCGATGCTTTTGTCGGATTGGTACAGGATGCTGCCATTGCTGGTGTCGAAAACATAGATGAAGCCGTTGTCCTGCCCCACCTTTTTGATGGCGGCGTCAGCCTTGTCGATTACGGGCTTCATGACTTCTTGCTGCATGCGTTGCAGATCCTGCCCGGCTACCTGCTGGAATTCCTGAGCGCGCTGCTGCATCTCGGTGAGCTCTTTCTCTTTCATCTCCTTGATGGCGGCGGTGTAGGTGTCGCGCTTTTGCAGGTAGTCCTGATATTTCTTGTTGAATTCCACCTGTAGCTCTTCGAGCTGTAGCTCTAGCGTTTTGGTGAAGCGCGTGAGCTTGGCCTCGGCGCTATCGCGCTCGGGCATAGCCTGCAGCAGCTCCTGGCTGTTGATGTGTCCGAATTTCAGGTTTTGGGCCTTGGCGCCCACGCTCAGGCAGGTGGCCATCAGCATGGCCATGGTTGTGATTGCTATGCGTCTCATAGGCATTTTGTGGGGTTCTCCCTATTTTTGTGGGTGCAAATTTAGTCAATTATTATTTGTAGCCAAGTTTTTGGAGCACCTCATCGCTGCGGTCGTAGCGCGAGTTGGTGTAAATCATGTTGCCCGATGCGGCGGCATCGAATATCACGGCGTAGCCTCCCTCGGTGGCGATTTCCTTCACGGCGTTGTACACCTGCTCCTGTATGGGCTTTATCAGCTCTTCGCGCTTTTTGTACACCTGCCCATCTCGACCGAAATAGCTCATCTGCAAATCTTTGACCTCGCGCTCTTTGGCAATAATCTCGTCCTCCCTCTTCTTTTTCATCTCCTCGGTCAGGAGCACCTTCTCGGCCTGGTAGTCGTTGTACATTTTTTCCACCTGGGCGTAGCGGTTCTCGATTTCTTTTTGGTACTGCTCCGAGAGCTTGTCGAGCTGCTCCTGGGCCGAGTTGTAGGTGGGGATTTTGTTCAGGATGTACTCGGTATCGATGTATGCAAACTTTTGGGCCCGCAGCGCGCTGGGTAGAATCACAGCCAGCACGAGCAGGAGGGTTGATAGCGTTGTCCGTTTCATCGTTGTCGTTGATTTATGGGGTTTTCCAATGGGGCTACTTCAAAAATTGTACCACATTTTGACTAAAATTGCTGGCCTATCAGGAAGTGGAACTGGTTGTGCTTGTCGAAGCCTGGCACTAGGTCGAAGCCATAGCCCCAATCAACCCCGAGCATTCCTAGCATGGGCAGGAAGAACCGCGCCCCGATGCCCACCGAGCGGTGCACGTTGAATGGGTTGAACTCGTTGAGGTTCTTCCAGGCATTGCCCGCCTCGAAGAAGGCCATCACGAACACCGAGGCCTGCGGCTTCAGGGTGATGGGGTGCCGCAGCTCCACGGTATACTTGTCGAATATGTGCCCACGCCCCACCTGATGGCCCTCCGCGTTAACCTCCTTGGGTGTGAGCGAGCTGTTTTCGTAGCCGCGCAGGGCTATCATCTCCACGCCGTACATGCTGTAGGAGCCCGACATGCCATCGCCGCCGAGGTCGAAGGTTTCGAATGGCGAGTAGCCCAGGTTCTTGTTGTAGTAGCCCAGGTAGCCGAAGCGGGCGGCGGCGTGCAGCACTAAGTCGCCCACCAGCGGGAAGAACCACTGCACCTGGCCCGTCCATTTGTGGTACTCCACCCAGCGGTAGCGCTCGGCGGGCGACATGGTGGTGTAGTTCGCATTGCGGCGGAACATGGAGTAGGGCGGGGTGGCCTGCACCGACATGGTGATGTTGGAGCCCCTACGTGGGTAGATGGCCTGGTCGGTGGAGTTGCGCGAGAGCGACAGCCGCAGGCTGAGGTTGTTTGAGTAGCCAGTGGTGATGAGGAAGTTGCTGCTGCCGCCAATCCAGTCCTTCAGGTTGTAGTTTTGGTAGCTCAGCTCGCCATAGATGGTGAAGTAGTCATCGGGCCACTTGAGCCGGGTGCCCAGCCCCAGCCCTGCACCGGTTACCTTGAAGTAGGCATCGCTGCGCTGGTAGAAATAGTTGCCGCTACCGTTCATGGAGTAGTATAGGGATAGCGATAGGTTGGTGGGCTTTTTGCCGCCGAACCATGGCTCCACGAACGATATGCTGGCCGACTTGTAGTAGGTGCCATTGGTGGAGGCCCTTATGGAGAGCTGCTGGCTATCGCCAGAGGGCACGGGCCGCCATGCCTGCTTGTCGAATAGCCGGCGTATGGAGAAGTTGCTGAAGCTCACGCCCACAGTGCCCACAAAAGTGCCGCCGCCCCAGCCGCCCGAGAGCTGTATTTGGTCGTTGGCCTTTTCCTCCACCTTGTACTGTATGTCCACCGTGCCATCGGACTGGTTGGGCAGGGGGTTCACGCCTATTTTCTCGGGGTCGAAGTGGCCCATCTGGGCCAGCTGCTGGTAGGTGCGGGTGATGTCGGTCTTGCTGAATAGGTAGCCAGGCTTCGACCACACCTCGCGGCGTATCACGTGCTCGTTGGTCTTAGTGTTGCCCGATATTTGTATTTGGTTGATGGATGCTGGGTCGCCCTCGTAAATCCGCATCTCGAGGGCCACGGAGTCGTCCTGAATCCGCGCCTCCACTGGGGTTACATTGAAGAAGAGGTAGCCATCGTCCATGTAAATCGTGCTGATGGAGTTGTCATCGGTGAATAGCCGTTCATCGAGCAGCGTGCGGTTGTACACGTCGCCCTTCTTGATGCCCAATATTTCGGTGAGCCCATCGCCAGGAATCTTGGTGTTGCCCACCCAGCGGATGTCGCTGATGTGGTACTGATTGCCCTCCGACAGCTTGAAGCGTATGCCTATGCGCTTGGGGTTCATGGGGAATATGGTGTCGCTCAGTATTTTAGCATCGCGGTAGCCATGCTGGTTGTAGAACTTGATCAGGTTGGCGTGATCCTCCTCGTAGTCGGCCTCTATGAACTTGGCCGACTTGAAGATGTTCCAGTCGCGGCGATGGATTTTCTTGAAAGCCCGGCGCAGCTTGTGGTCGGAGAAGGTGCTGTTGCCCTCGAAGGTGATGTCGCCGATTTTCACCTTGCCGTTCTTGCTCACGTGGAAGGTGAGCACCACGCCGTTCTTCAGCGAGGTGTCGGCCCGGCTCTGGGCCACGTTCACCTCTACGTTGAGGAAGGCCTTGGCGCGGTAGTGCTTCTTGATGACGCGCACGCTGTTGTCGAGGATGCTCTCGGTGATGGGCCCGCCAGTGCGGAGCTTAATCAGGTCGCGCAGGTCTTTCTCCTCGCCCTTGCGCACCCCCGTGAACCTTATGCCCGCCACCCGTAGCTGCTCTTGCAGGTGGATGTCGAGGTAGATGTCATCGCCCTCCACGCGGGAGGCCGATATTTGCACATCGGAGAACAGGCCGTGGTCCCAGTACTTCTTGATGGCCCTGGTGATCTGCTCGCCGGGGATGGTGATGGAATCGCCCACCCCTAGGCCCGCTATCGAGAGCAGCACCATGGGGTCGAGGTTCTGCACCCCGCTGATGTTTATGTCCTTTATGTGGTAGCGCTTGGGGGCATCGTACCTAAAGTCCAAGCCTTGCGACATTGCGCTGGCTGTCAATATGATACACACCAATACTAAGGCTAATCTCTTCACTGCATGGGTTGATTTAGGCGGCGTAAAGGTAGCACATTTTTTTTTAACCAGGGGCAACCTTTGGGGGCCGCGCCCCGTATGCCGCCCGTTTAATAGGCGCAAGCCGCTACCGACCAAGCGCATTGCGTTCGTAGCTGGCTGGTGTGTGGGGCCCGCTACACGCCGCCAAAGCGGCGGCTGCGGTGCTGGTAGTCGATCAGCGCACGGTAGAAATCGGCGGCGCAGAAGTCGGGCCACAGCACGGGGCAGAAGTGCAGCTCGGTGTAGGCCAGCTGCCACAGCAGGAAGTTGCTCAGCCTGCGCTCACCGCTGGTACGGATCATCAGCTCGGGGTCGGGAATTTGGGCGGTGTACAGGTAGCGACGCATGGTGTCGGGGGAGATGTCGGCGGGGCCGATGGCCCCGCGCTGGCAGTCGAGCACCATTTGGCGGGCGGCATCGGCAATCTCCTGCCGGGCTCCGTAGTTGAGGGCCACCACCAGGGTGAGGGCCTGGCACTGGGAGGTGCGCTCCACGGCCAGGTGCAGCTTTCGCTGCACCTCCTCGGGGAGGTCCTGCATACGGCCTATGAGGCGCAGCTGGATGCCATTCTGGATGAGGGTGTCGATTTCGGCCCCTATCGAGCTGGCCAGCAGCTCCATCAGCCCGTCCACCTCGTCCTGCGGCCGGCTCCAGTTCTCGGTGGAGAAGGCGTAGAGCGTGAGGTACTTAACGCCCGATTTTCCCGCAGCCTCAACGGCCTGCCGCACGGCGTTCACCCCGTTTTGGTGCCCGAATAGGCGCTTGTTGCCTCGCTGCTCGGCCCAGCGCCCATTGCCATCCATGATGATGGCCACATGCTGGGGTATTCGGCTGGGGTCTATCTGGTCGAGTAGGTTCATAGGGTTGAGCTTACTGGTACACAGGGCATACAGAGTTGTTCCCGCCGGGCAGGCGGTAGGTATATATCAGGCTGATGGTGGAGAACCAATCGTTGTTGTGGAGCAGCGCGTGGCCTCCCTCCCCGGGGGGCTCGTAGCCATCGATGGCGGTGTCGGTAAAGGTTTTGTGGAACAGCCACTCCAGCGCGAATGTATGCCTATTGCCCGGGCTGAACTTCAGCCCGCCGCCGAAAGGCACGCTGGGCACCACCTTGGTTTGAACCAGAGCTACGCCCGCGCCCACATTGATGTAGGGGGAGAGCGCTCGGCGGGGCTTTAGGCTGGCGGGATTCAGCGGAAAGAAGTTGAACTCCAGCATCAGCTCAGCGCTCAGCAGGGCCTTGGAGAAAGCCCCTCCGGGGGCCTTGGGCAGCAGCATGTTGGCGGGGCACTGGCCATTGAGGCGACCTATGGTGAGCGAACCGCGCAGGGCGTAGTACTCCGTCATGTTGTGGCGGAATATGGCCCCGAAGGCTAGGCTGGGCTTGTAGAGCGGCATGTTCTCGTTGAACTCTCCGTAGTAGTACGATGCGCCCACATGCAACCCCACATCGAGCTTGTTCTGCGCTGATAGGGTCAGAGCACAAGTCGTCAAGTACATAGCAATGATGTAGTATTTACGGATACACATGTCTTCCCTACATCTTTTTCTTTGGCCTACCAAACGTTCCGCGCTGCACAATGCGATAATGCGCCGAGAGGTTCAGGAGGTAATACAGGTCGTTGTGCTTGGAGTACTGGGTGGAGAACCCATCGAACTTATCGGAGAATATAATCCTACGCCCCAAATTAGCCTCTAGGGCCCACTTTTGGGTGGGTTCGAACCGAACCCCCACGGCTATGGGCAGGGCGGGACATAGGTGCGCGTTCTTGTAGCGGGGGTCGGCCTTCAGGCTGGCGTTGGGGCTCACTGTGAACACGTTCATGCCCACGCCCAGCGAGACGTAAACGCCTAGCGGCACGGTCTTACGCCGTTTGCCATGCCTGTGTAGCTGCGAGAAAAATCCGATGTTTTGAATAGGTATAAGGTAATACTGGCACGATGCCGAGATCTCTAGCCCAAAGGTGTTGAATGCATGACCCCGACGCTCATTGCGTGAGCGCTTATCCGATTGGCTCCACACGCCGAACGCAGCCAGCCCATTGAAGGTGATGCGGTCGCTGAACTTGTAGTTCAACCCGCCGACGAGGCCTGGGCGTATCGACCTAAAGCTTATATCTTTAAACCCAAGCCAGTTGCTAGCAGTTTTGGCTCCACCAATATCGCCCATGTACTGCGTTATGGGGAGGCCAAAATACATCTCCATAGGGTTGCGGTGCCAGCGCTGGTCGGCCACGAACAGCTCATAGAACTTAGTCCGCTTGAACTGCCCATAGGCAGAGGCTGGCGACATCCACAGGAAGCCCACCACAACGATTAGTATCAGCCGAACGCTTCTCCTCAACTCCTTAAACGTTTAACGAGCAAAGATACAACTTTAGCTCAGAATTAGGTACAACAACAACCAACGCCATTATCCTCAATTTGTTGTGCAATCAGTCCCGCTTATCGGCCCCCCAGAGCAGCTTGCCACGCAACGATTTAAAGAACGATGCGCCCCGCACACACACCACGCCCAACGTGAATGGGGCGCGGCGCACGGAGAGCGCGAGCGGGGTAGGGCTACTGAAGTGGCGCGAGTCGAGCGAGAGCATCACCTGACGGTCGCGGCTATCCACCTCGAGACGCAGCTCGCTGGTGTCGGGCAGCACTAGGGGTCTGAAGGTGAGGTTGTGCGGGGCCACGGGCGATAGCACCAGCGCCGAGAGGTCGGGGCTCATGATGGGGCCTCCGGCACCAAGCGAGTAGGCCGTAGAGCCGGTGGGCGTGGCCACTATAAGCCCATCGGCGCGGTAGGTGCACAGCGGCTCGCCGTTCACATAGGCCGCAATGCGCACCATGCTCGATGCGGTGCCCTTTTGCACGGTGAGCTCGTTGAGCGCGTATGGGAATGGCGCGAATAGGTCATCGCCGTCTGGCCGTACCTCCACTAGGCTGCGCGGCTCCACCCGATAGTGCCCCTGCATGAGCTGCACCAAGGCCTGCGGCATCTCGGCCACGGCCACATTGGCCAAAAAGCCCAGCGTACCAAAGTTGATACCCAACACAGGTATACCCGCCGGGCCCGCCAGCGAGGCCGCCGAGAGATAGGTGCCATCGCCACCCAGGCTGAGCATAACCTGCGCCCTGCGGCGCAAATCATCAGAATGCTCAAACAGCCCATCGATATTGGGCTCATAGCCATGGCATTGCCGCATGTGCGCGGCAAAATCGGTATGCACCAATACCTCGGCACCGTAGCTACCAATCTGCTCGAACAGGCGGCGCAGCAGCGATGTGGCGCTCGGTTCGAGCGGGCGGCCATATATGGCAAACGATTTTAGGCTCATCTATAGGGTTGAAAAATTGCTACCTTTGCGCAAAGGTAATTCAAAAACTGGGCCAATGGCACGTCTGAGCGTAAACATCAACAAGGTGGCCACGCTGCGCAATGCGCGTGGGGGCAACAACCCCAACGTGCTACAGGTGGCGCAGGACTGCGAACGTTTTGGGGCACAAGGCATCACGGTGCACCCCCGCCCCGATGGGCGGCATATCAGATACGCCGATGTGCTGGCCATAGCCCCGCTGGTAACCACCGAGTTCAACATAGAGGGATACCCCAGCCCCGAATTCGTGGAGCTGGTGCTGCGGGTGCATCCGCAGCAGGTTACGCTGGTGCCCGACCCCCCCGAGGCCATCACCTCGAACGCCGGCTGGGACACCATTACCCACAAGCAACGGCTGCGACAGATAATCGGCACATTCGCCAGCAATGGCATTCGCACCTCCATCTTTGTCGAGGCCAACGCCGATTTGGTGAAACATGCCGCCGACACGGGGGCCCACCGCGTGGAGCTATACACCGAGCCCTACGCCGCAGGCTACGCCGCCAACCGCGAGCAGGCCATAGCCCCATTCGTGGAGGCCGCCCGCATGGCCCAACGGGTGGGACTGGGGCTCAACGCTGGGCACGACCTCAGCCTGCAGAACCTGCGCTACTTCGCCCAGCAGGTGCCCAACCTGGCCGAGGTATCAATTGGCCATGCATTAATCTGCGATGCCCTATACTACGGGCTGGAGAACACCATACAGATGTACCGTCAGCAGCTCGCATAGCCCGAACCGCGCATGGAGGCGCAGCTAAACCATATCGATATGGGCAAGGGCCAGCCCATTGTGCTGCTGCACGGGCTTTATGGCTGCGCCGACACATGGCGGCCCATAGCCCGTGTGCTGAGCCAGCACCTACGGGTTATTACCATGGATTTGCGCAACCACGGACACAGCCCGCATATAGCCAGCCACACCTACCACGACATGGCCCTCGACGTGCTGGCCACGCTCCGCCACTTAGGCATTGAGCGGGCGCACATGCTGGGGCACTCTATGGGGGGCCGCGTGGCGATAATGCTAGCGCAGCTGCATCCACAAAGCGTGGGGCGCTTGGTGCTAGCCGACATCGGCCCCGAATCGGACTTGAGCAGCCCCAATATGGCCCAAAGGTTGCTAGCACACCAGCAACTGCTCAGCGGTCTAAGCACTTTGCAGCTGGACGATATGCGCACATTTGCGCAGGCCGAGGCGGCCATGCTCACGCTAGTGCCCAGCACCCGTTTGCGCCGATCCATGCTCAAGAACCTAGAGCGAAGCCCCAGCGGGGCTTTCCGATGGCGGCTGAACCTGCCCGTGCTTGCCCGCCACCTGCCCGATGTGCTACGCGGAGTGGCCACAACGCGGCTCCCGTCTCACGTGCTACTGCTACGCGGCGGCAGGTCGGCCCACGTATCGGCCCGCGAGCTAGAACAGCTGCAACAGCTCTGCCCCGGCCTGCAATGCGCCACGTTGGCCCACGCCGGCCATTGGCTCCACACCGACAGCCCACACGAGGTGGCCTCGCTCACGCTGCGCTTTGCGCTACAACCATAGAGAGCCCCCTACTCCACCAGCTTGCGGTAACGTGCGCGGCGCGAGTCGGCGGCATCGCCCAAGCGCTTACGGCGGTGCTCCTCGTAGTCGGAATACGAGCCCTCGAAGAAGTACACCTGCCCATCGCCCTCGAAGGCCAAAATGTGGGTGGCTATGCGGTCGAGGAACCAACGGTCGTGCGATATAATGACGGCGCAGCCAGCAAACCCCTCCAGCCCCTCCTCCAAAGCGCGCAACGTGTTCACATCGATGTCGTTGGTAGGCTCATCGAGCAGAATCACGTTGCCCTCCTCCTTTAGGGCCAGAGCTAGATGTAGGCGGTTACGCTCGCCGCCCGACAGCACGGCACATTTCTTTTCCTGATCGGCTCCCGAGAAGTTGAACCTAGCCACATAGGCGCGGGAGTTCACGGCCCTGCCACCCAGCATGATGTTGTCGAGCCCATCGGAGATGACCTCAAACACCGTTTTTTCGGGATCGATAGCCTTGTGCTGCTGATCCACATAGGCCAGCTTCACGGTGCCGCCCACGGCAAAGGCACCATCGCTGGCCTGCTCCAAGCCCATAATCATGCGGAACAGGGTGGTTTTACCCGCACCGTTGGGGCCAATCACACCCACAATACCGTTGGGTGGCAACTTGAAGCTCAGGTGCTCGAACAGCAGCCTGTCTCCGAAGCGCTTGGCCACTTCGGTGGCCTCAATCACCTGCTCGCCCAGGCGCGGCCCGTTGGGGATGAATATCTCGAGCTTCTCCTCCTTCTGGCGCACATCCTCGTTGAGCAGCTTGTCGTAGGCCGAGAGGCGGGCTTTGGACTTGGCCTGGCGGGCCTTGGGCGACATGCGCACCCACTCCAGCTCGCGCTCAAGGGTTTTGCGCCGCTTGCTCTCCTGTTTTTCCTCCTGTGCCAGGCGGTTCGACTTCTGTTCGAGCCAGCTGGAGTAGTTGCCCTTCCAGGGGATACCCTCGCCCCGATCCAGCTCCAAGATCCAGCCCGCCACCTTGTCGAGGAAGTAACGGTCGTGGGTAATGGCTATTACCGTGCCGGGGTATTGCTGTAGGTGGGCCTCCAGCCAGTCGATGCTCTCGGCATCGAGATGGTTGGTGGGCTCATCGAGCAGCAGCACATCGGGCTGGCGCAGGAGCAGGCGGCACAGGGCCACGCGGCGGCGCTCGCCGCCCGAGAGCACGCTCACGGGGGTGTCGGGGTGGGGGCAACAGAGCGCGTCCATGGCGCGCTCGAGCTTCGAATCGAGGTTCCAGGCGTCGGCGTGCTCGAGCTGCTCGGTGAGCTGGCCCTGCTGCTCAATCAGGCGGTTCATCTGGTCATCGTCCATGGGCTCGGCGAATCTGGCATTGATGGCCTCGTACTGGGCCAGCAGGTCCATCACCTCCTGCACACCCTCCTGTACCACCTGCTTGACGGTTTTGCTGGGGTCGAGCTGCGGCTCTTGCTCGAGGTAGCCCACCGAGTATCCAGGCGAGAACACCACCTCGCCCTCGTTGGGCTGGTCTATCCCGGCTATGATTTTGAGCAGGGTCGATTTGCCCGAGCCGTTGAGGCCGATGATGCCTATTTTTGCACCGTAGAAGAACGACAGGTAGATGTTGTTGAGCACCTTTTTATGCGGTGGGAAGGTTTTGCTCACGCCCACCATGGAGAAGATGATTTTTTCGTCGGCCATATATTGCTGATTTTTACCGTGTTGCGTCTGCGTTGTGTTATTGGGGTTGGCGCACATATAGGAGCGGGTGTCGGCCCGCCCCTATATGCCTATCATGACTTATGTAGCTGTATGCTACTTGTTTATCTTCTTAAAATCCTTGGCCAAGAAGCCGTCAAGATCTTTGGTCTTGCAGTTGTGCACATCGTAGTAGTACATCTTGTCATCGCCTGCGCCCAGAATCATCTTGTACACACGCCACTGCATCCTAGAGCCCTCGGGGCCTACCTTGTGGAGGTAGAGCACGTTGGGGTTCTTCTCGGCTATGGCTTTCTGTATGTCCTCGGGCTTCACCACCTTCACGGTGTGCTTGTAGGTCTTGCGCAGATCGGCCAGCCCGCGCACGTCCTTGGCCAAGCTGCTCTCGTTCACCCACAGCTCCTTTTTCTTCACCTCGGCGTTGTTGGCGTTGAACTGCTTGAAGGCATCCTTCTTGATGAGGGCGGGGTTGGCATCGATCATCCTGATGTAGTTTTGCACAAAGCGGATGATGCCCTCGAGCTTGAAAGTGTAGGTGTCCTCCGACAGCCCATCGTAGCATAGCGGTATGGAGCAGATGTCGGGCATGTCGGTGATGTTCTTGACGGCAGCACCGAGCGATACGCTCAGGAAGTTGTAGAGGGGGACGGACTTGTCATCGGGGAACTTCATCTTCACCAGCACTAGGAACGACTTGTCGATGTCCTGGCGCATCTCCTCGAACTGCTGGGCGGTGATGAACTCGTACTCGGTGATGTTCCACGACTTCTTCACCGCAGCCTTGATCTCCACGTTGTAGCCCGAGGTCATGTTGTGCTCCAGCACCACGTAGGTCTTGGAGTTCAGAAAGGTCTTCACATCCTCGGAGCGCACCAGATTGCGCTGGGCGAAAGCGGCGGTGCTGGCCAGCACCACGAGGGACAATAGCGTAAGGGCTCTTTTCATCTTGCTGTAAGCGTTAAGTTTAACCTGTTGGTTTTCAGTATGTACAATAACGGAGCGTCAATCACAAATTTAGCCAATTAATCCATTGGCCCGCGCCGTCATGTTGAGTTTACTACCAAAATCGTGCAAAAGTTGCACAGCCCAAGGAAAGAAACGAAGCCTATCAATATAAATGCATGACAATCAGCATGTTGCCTCAAAGCATTTGCCAACCCAGCATAATTTTAGTACCTTTGTGGCTAATTATGAACCTCAAAGAGCACCTTCGACATAGCATATTCGGCACTATCGGGCGAGTGGCCGATGCCGATGGCGTGAGGGCCTACGTGGTGGGCGGGTACGTGCGCGACCTGCTGCTGCGCCGCCCCTCGAAGGACATCGACGTGGTGGTGGAGGGCAGCGGCATCGACTTTGCCCGCCGCGTGGCCCAGCACGTGCGCGGTGCGCGGGTGGCCTACTTCAAGAGCTTTGGCACCGCCCAGATGAGGCTCCGCGATGTGGAGGTGGAGTTCGTGGGCGCACGCCGCGAATCGTACCGGGCCAACTCGCGCAAGCCCATAGTGGAGGACGGCAGCATAGAGGACGACCAGCTGCGCCGCGACTTCACCATCAACGCCATGGCCATCAGCCTGAACGGCGGCGCATTCGGCCAGCTGGTGGATCCCTTCGATGGCATGGGCGACCTGGCCAGCCGCCGCATCCGCCCCCCCCTCGACCCCGACACCACCTTCTCCGACGACCCGCTGCGGATGCTGCGGGCCATCCGTTTCGCCGTGCAGCTGGGATTCGACATCGCCCCCGACACCTTCGCCGCCATAGGCCGCATGAGCGGGCGCATGGGCATAGTGTCGGCGGAGCGCATCATCGATGAGGTGAACAAGATGGTGCTCGCCGATCGGCCCTCGGTGGCCTTCCTGCTGATGGAGCAGGCTGGGCTGCTACAGCTGGTGTTCCCCGAGCTGATGGCCCTAAAGGGTGTGGAGGAGAAGAACGGCCTCTCGCACAAGGACAACTTCCTGCACACCCTGCAGGTGCTCGACAACGTGGCCCGCCGCTCGCCCGACCTATGGCTACGCTGGGCCGCCCTGCTCCACGATGTGGGCAAGCCACGCACCAAGCGCTACGTGCAGGGGCAGGGGTGGACGTTCCATGGGCACGACTTCGTGGGCGGCAAGATGGTGCCAGACATATTCCGCCGCCTAAAGCTGCCCCTGAATGAGAAGATGCGCTACGTACAGAAGCTCGTTGCGCTCCATCTACGCCCCATAGCCCTCACCGAGGACGTGTCGGACTCGGCGGTGCGCCGCCTGCTGTTCGACGCTGGCGATGACATCGACGACCTGATGCTGCTCTGCGAGGCCGACATCACCTCGAAAAACGATGCCAAGGTGCGCCGCCTGCTGGCCAACTTCAAGGAGGTGCGGCAGAAGCTGAAGGAGCTGGAGGAGCGCGATGCGATACGCAACTTCCAGCCACCCATTTCGGGCGAGCTCATCATGGAGACCTTTGGGATAGGCCCGTGCCGTGCAATTGGCGACATCAAAAATCACATAAAGGAGGCCATCCTCGATGGCCTGATACACAATAGCTACGATGAGGCCTACCAGCTCATGCTGACCAAGGGTGCAGAGCTGGGCCTTACCCCAACACACAGCGCTCAGTAGCGCAGCCTCAGGTCGAACCTCAGCCCCGACACCATGTAGCATGGCTCATCGCACGCCTCCTGGACAAAGGAGGCACGGGGCTTGTTAGCACCTAGCACCTTCACGCTGCGCCCACCGCCGCAGTAATCGGCTACCACGGTGTAACGTCGCCCCAGAGCGAGCACCAGCTCCACGCGGCTCTGCTCGGCCACGCCGTAGTGGATGGGCACCCCACCATCGAGATCGCCCTCGTACACGGTGAAATCTACCGTGGGGTTCTCATCGCTGAGCGAGAAAAGCAGGGTCACGGTGTGCTCCGTAGGCTCTACGAAGTAGCAACGCTCGCACGTAGGAATACCATCGCCACCACACGCCGTAGAGAGCAGCAGCACCACGCCCAGCAGCACGGCCATGGGGCTTATGTGAGGTTTATTCCACATAGTTAATCCGTTTTTTGTACGCATTTTGGCCCCCTGTGGGGAGCAGCATCTGTAGCCCCACGCCGAACATGTGCCCTGTAACCTTTGGGGTACTGAGGCCAGTGTAGGTCCAGCCCAGACGCCATTCCACCACTCCATGTCGGCAGAATAGGCCTGCCCGTGCGCTCAGGCTGGGACTAGGCGATGGGCTAGCAAGTCCGTCAAAGCGGCGGAAGGCCACATCGGCACCCACACCGTAGTACATGCCCAGGGCGCGATTGACGTTAGCGTTAAGCACCCAGCGCTGCCCCAGCTCGAGCCCCAGCAGGCGACGGGTTTCATCGACCTGATAAAGCTGCCTGTCGCGCTCCACTAGCACCGCGCCGCTCAGGCGGCGCATGTAACGCAGATGAAGCTCCACGTTGGTAATGCGCTCCACCAGCCCCACCGACATCCCCCAGTGCCAGGCGTGGCGGGCGGCATCGAGCTCAATCCCTAACGCCACCGCCCCAATGCCTACGCTCCGCCGTGCTTTGGGGATGCTGCTGTCTAGAGTGCGCTTAATGATGGGACTACTACCTTGTCCCAAAGCATGGTAGGTTGGTGCCAATGCGGCACGACCTTGAATCAAGGGGAGGAGCAGCTGCACGGCTCCCTCGGCGTTGCGGGCAATGGCGTGGGCCAGCACATCAAAGCCTCTATTGTCGGTCGGCGTGACATCGGCACCGCTACGCAGCAGCAGGTGGAGCATGAGGGTGTCATCGAGCTGGGCAGCCACCATCGCTGGGGTCAGCCCGTAATAATCGGATCGGTTGGGGCTGGCCCCGTGGCGCAGCAGCGCCATAGCGCATTGCGCCGCGCCGTTGTAAACGGCCAGCATGAGGGGCGTATTGCGCCTGCTATCGATGGCGTCGGGCGGGGCACCATTGAGCAGCAGCAGCTCGGTGAGGTAGGGGTAACCATGCCATGCGGAGTAGTGCAGGGGGGTGAGCCCCAGCGCATTGGCAACATCAACGGCAGCACCAGCGTTGAGCAGCAGGAAGGCAATGCTGTCGTGCCCCATGATGGCGGCGGCATGCAGGGCGGTGGTGCCATCATGGGGGGCCATTTGGGGGTTGGCCCCGCTGTTGAGCAGGCTGCTCACTATGAAGTAGTTACCATTCTGCACGGCACACATCAGAGCGGTGATGCCATCGGCGGTGGCGGCATTTGGGTTGGCCCCGTGGTACAGGCATTGCAGCACAGCATCGGCGTTGTTGGAGTCGGCGTACTGTATGAGCATACGGTCGTAGGGCGATAGCGCGGCCAGCGGGTCGGCACTGGGCTCCTGCGCCATGGTGCTTCCGCACAGCCCAACGAGGGCCATGACCAAACCATAGGCGAGGTATTTATGGCTCGCGAACATCGCACGGTGGGCTTTAGGTTGGTAAAGGTAGCAAAAAAAGTGCCGCAGCCGTGTGGCCCTAAAAAAAGAACGGGGAGCCATCCGGCCTCCCCGTTCCCAACCTAAACATAAACACCATGAAAAAATCACTAAACCTTTAGCACTGCAAAAATAGGTCGCTCCTTCGGGCTGCGCAATACACAAAACTAGTGACATGATGTCATCAATTTTAACTACATAGCCACACAATACAACAGATACGGGCATCACAGCGCATCACTATGCACTAGGTTTTGCCGCCTTTTGCTCGCATGATGTCGAAAAAATTTGCCACAAAACACACAACACTCTGGTAATAAACGCAATGCGACCATCGCCACAATTCCAGCCCTCGCGATGCCGCAGGCGGGCGCAACATGAACGGCCCATGGACTACCTCTGTGGCTGCACACCGTGGGGTTATCCTCACGGCAGCTTTGTCGCACCCTATCAGGGATGCGCGCATGACGAGGCAGCGCGGAGCGCTGCAACAGATACTGCCTGGGGCATCGCCCTAGGCGAGAGGTGGGGCTATGCGCGATGGACAATGCAGCCTGCAGGGCTGCAACATCGGCAGGCTGCGGTGCCATCAGCGGTGCCGGAGCCTGTCGAAGGCACCGTTCCCCTCCCCCACGCCTTCGACAAGCTCAGGCTTCCCCTGCTTCCCCCAAAAAACAGCAGAGGCGGGGAGCTCCCCGCCTCTGCGTCTATCGCGGCTGCGTTGGTGCCGCAACCCTACATGCTCATGCTCTACAGCCAAGGGGCCATGCCCTATGGCTTTGCCTACAGCCTCACCACCCTGGCCACGGCGTTGCCCACGCGGATGATGTAAACACCTGTGGGATAGCTGCTCAGGTCGATGCGGATGCGGCCCGTTGCCGCTGGGGCTGAGCCTGTCGAAGTTCCCTGCACGGGCACACGCACCACCAGCTGACCGCTGGCCGTGTACACCTTCACCTCGGCAGTGACTTCGACAGGCTCAGGCACCGTTAGCCACAGCTCGCCAGTGGTGGGGTTCGGGTATACGCTCAGGCCCTCGCGGTGAATGCCGAGCAGGCCCGTGGCCTCCACCTTCTCGAACACGGCCACCAGCTCGGCCTCGCCCGTGCACTCAAAGGTGTAGGGGTTGGCGGTGCTCACCTCGGCACCGCCCTTGGTCCACCGCACGAAGCGGTAGCCCTCGTTGCCCGTGGCCGTGAGCCGCA
>JAFTDN010000144.1 GCA_017454165.1 Bacteroidales bacterium
GACCTTTGGGGCCGATGCCGTCACCGTTACGGCGATTCCTGCTGCCGACTACCGTTTTGAGCGGTGGAGCGATGGGCTGAAGGAGGCCTCCCGTACCGACCTCAACATACAGTCCGACTTCGAGGTAGAGGCCATATTCATTTGGGGCGTTGCACCCGACAAGTTCGACCTGCCCTATGCCCAAAACTTCGATCTGAGCCTAGAGCTGCCTATGGGATGGAGCACCGCAGATGAAGCTCCCGCTGGTTCGTATGGCAATTGGTATATAACAAATAGATACTCAACTGCTTATGGGTTATCATGCTCCATGGATGGTTACTTCGCGATAGCAGAAACCGATGGCGATGGAAATATGCAGGGCAGCAACGTATCGCTGCTCAGCCCATGGTTCAATGTGAGCAATGTAGCTAATACCGATTCCATAATTGTGAACTTCGACTACATCTGCACGTCCTTCGGAGGAACCAGCTTTGCGTTGAGCTATCGCATCGATGATAGCCCCACCTGGGTGAATGCCTGGGATTGGAATGGAGGAATGTATGATGATAGCAGATATTCATTGCGGTTGGCCATAGCCAAGGATGCCCTCGGATCTGCCCAGAAAATTCAGCTCAAGTGGAATTATCAGGGAGTCTGGGAATATTGGGCAGCCATCGACAACCTAGAGGTTACCACGCTAGCCCCCACAACCACCATCAACCTATCCTATTTTGGCGGCGGGAACGGTATGGTGAATGGAGCCGACAAGGTGGTGCAAACCAAGAATGCCGGCGAAACGGGCGATGCCGTAGAGGCTCAGCCCAATGAGGGCTACGAGTTCGTGCAGTGGAGCGATGGCCGCATCGACAACCCCCGCACCGACAGCGTGTCCACCTATGTATGGGCAGTATACAAGGAGAAGACCCCTCCCGTGGTAGTACGGCCCACCCACACCCTGCTCTACACCACCGCCGAGCAGGGCTACATCGATGGCCTATTCTACCAACCTAGTGTAGAAGAGGGCAGCAACGGAGCTCCCGTAACCGCTGTGGCCAACGATGGCTATGTATTCATCCATTGGAGCGATGGCAGCATCCAGAACCCCCGTATCGATAGGGACGTGCAGGCCGACATAGCCGTTGAGGCACGTTACGCGCTGGCCAACTACAGCCTAGCATACACCGCCAGCGAAGGGGGCAGCATTGAGGGAGAAGCCTCGCAGACCGTGGCCTATGGCCAAGATGGTGCCGCCGTAACGGCTGTGCCCAACGAAGGCTACCGCTTCGTGCAGTGGAGCGATGGCAGCACCCAAAACCCGCGCATCGATACCGACGTGCAGGCCGACATAGCCGTTGAGGCGCAGTTCGAGCTCATCACCTATCAGCTCACCATAGGCGTGGTGGATAGCGAAGCCAAGCCCGTGGCTGGAGCCGCCGTTACGATAGAGGGTCGCACCCTCACCGCCGATGCCAACGGTACCGTGAGCGACAGGCTACAGCCCGGCACATACGCTTACACCGTTGAGAAGGCGGGCTACGGCTCGGTGAGCGGCAGCGTAGTGCTGAGCAACGACACGCTGGTGAAGGTGGCCCTTACCCCCACCGGCCTATTTGATGGCCGCACGGAGCACCTGAGTCTATACCCGAACCCCACGCAGGGCGAGCTGTGGCTAGCGGTGCCTGAGCCTGTCGAAGGCGCCGCCGCCGCCGAGGTGCTGGTGTACAGCATCAACGGCCAGCTGCTGCTGCGAGTGCCCACGCATGGGGCTTCGGCAAGCTCAGCCCCCGCTGCTGGCTCAGCCCCCGCTGCTGGTCGCATCCGCATCGACCTGAGCGGCCTGTCCGCAGGCATGTACATCATCCGCGTGGGCAACGCTGTGGCTAAGGTGGTACGCTTATAGCCAAGGCAAGGGGTATGCCCCTTGTGAGTCTAGGGCTGCGATATTATCGCAGCCGCAAACGAAGGAGAGGCGAACCCAACGGGTTCGCCTCTCCTTTTGGGGGGGGCAGCGCGGAGCGCTGCAACATATATTGCCTTGGCCATTGCCCAAGGCAATATGATGCGCAATGAACATGTAGCCTGTAGGGCTGCAACGCCTGAGGGGCACCCCAACGAGTCCGAGGTCCGTCATTGCGAGGAGCGAAACTTATCGGGTTCACTCGCTTGCGGAGCAAGAATCTAGGCCTTTGTGGCATTGCTGGGAGCTAGTTTGCTTCGCTACGCTCGCGATGACGTGTTCTTTTGGGACACGTTTTTCCTTCCCAATCCAAACCTTGCATACGCCCAGAATGCCAGCTATTGCGATGGGGATTGAAACGGCATGCCTCCACACGGTGCCATTTGCCGCCAACAAATTCAATATCAGTAAAATCAACGCACATGTAGCGATATTGGCAGTCGCAGCATACCTGCACTTTATCCTTTGCTACCGTCCACTTTTGACGAAATGCGCTGGAACGCAGCACCTCAGCCACCCTGTCGACTCCCACTTGCCCAAAGCAGGTGGTATGCGATAGGTCGTTTTTGATACGTCCCAGCCTGTCGATGCATACACGCCTGTTCTGCCCCAGATTATATTTCTGCGCTTCGGAAAAGGCCGTTACATTCACCACAAAGTTTTTATTGGCGAAAATAGTTGTATTTTTA
>JAFTDN010000145.1 GCA_017454165.1 Bacteroidales bacterium
CTGCAGGGCATCAAACGCGGGATCATGGAGATGGCCGACCTGATAGCCATCAACAAGGCCGACGGCAGCAACCTGCAACGCGCCAAGCTGGCCCGCGCAGAGTTCCAGAACGCCCTGCACCTGTTTCCCCCGCAGGAGTCGGGTTGGACACCCCAGGCCCTTACCTGCTCGGCCCTGAATGGCGACGGACTGCACGATATATGGGACATGGTGCAAGGGCATATAGCCCACACCAAGGGCAACGGGTACTTCGACCTGCGCCGCAAACGGCAGGCCAAGTACTGGATGCACGAGGCCATCAACGAAGCCCTACGGCACAACTTCTACAACGACCCGCGCATAGCCACCATGCTCGAACAGGCCGAGGCCGATGTGATGGGCAGCCAGCAAAGCTCGTTTGTGGCCGCCCAGCACCTGCTCGAGGCATATTATAGGCAAGCGAACCAATAGCTGCAGGATCATAATATGCTTGAGCTGGGACGATACAACACCCTCACCGTGGCCAAGGTGCTCGACTTTGGCCTTTACCTCGATGCCGGCCCCGATGGGCAGGTGCTCATGCCCGCTCGCTACGTGCCCCACGGGGTACGCGTGGGCGACCAGCTGCGGGCTTTCATCTACCTAGACTCCGATGACCGCCCGCTGGCCACCACCCTGCGCCCGCTGGTGCAGGTGGGGCAGTTTGCCCCGCTGCGCTGCGTGGCCGTGAACCGCGTGGGCGCGTTCCTCGACTGGGGGCTACCCAAGGACTTGCTGGTGCCTTTCGGCGAGCAGCGCGAGCGCATGGTCGAGGGGCGAGCCTACGTGGTGTACTGCTACATTGACCCCGATACGCATCGCATTGCCGCCTCGGCGCGGCTGGCGCGGTTCCTCGACCAGCAGCCGCCCGCCTACCAACCAGGCCAACCCGTACAGCTGATGCCCCTGGAGCAGACCGACCTGGGCTACCGCGCCATTGTCGACGATCAGCACACCGGTATGCTCTACCACAACGAGGTGTTCCGCCCCCTGCGCTGGGCCGAGCGGCTGCAGGGCTACGTGAAGCAGGTGCGCCCCGATGGCAAAATCGACCTGACCCTACAGCGCACGGGCTATGGGCGCATTGATGGGGCCGCCCAGCTCCTGCTCGACACCCTACGCCAGCACGGCGGTTTTCTGCCCCTCACCGACCGCAGCGCACCTGCCGACATATACAACGCATTGCAGATGAGCAAGAAGAGCTTCAAGATGGCCCTGGGGGCCCTGTACAAGCAGCATTTGGTGTCCATTGAGCCCGATGGGATAATGCTGTTGGAGTAGCTGCATACAGAGCGCCGCCGCAAATCGTGTCTGTCAGTGATGGCTGCGTTGCAGGCGGGGGGGCTGAGCTTGTCGAAACCCATGGGAGGGCTGAGTACGGTTGCGGACGCGCTCGGCGCGTCCTTATGTGCCGAAATTGTATCTACAAACTTAGGCTCCCAGCACCTCCGCCTCCCTCCAAAACACCTCACCCTGCATCACGTATCCATAATTTTGCTAATATTGTCCCGACAAACAACAATGCTAACATAGAGTCAACTTCTTGTGCAACAGTAATTTGCCCCCCCACACCCCCGCAACCACACATGCCATTGATCATTCCAAAAAAAGCAAAACGCGCCCATGCGCGAATGGCAAATCGACAGCACAACTCGCGTGCTATTCGCATTCTGTTGGCCGCCCTATTGTTGTGCACAGCTTGGGCCGTCCAAGCTCAACCTCCCAAGCTGCCCGCAATAGGCGACATCCTATGCGCCGATGGCACTTTCGTGGCCCCCGGCCAGTGGGCCACCGCCACTGGCAAAATCGCCAAGGGTGTGGTGTTCTATGTAAATCCCCAAATGCCCACCAGGGGGCTGGCCATAGCCCTCAAGGATTTGGGTCGCTACCAGTGGAGCTCCAAGGACAAAGGTGATGTCCCCTCCCTGCCCAACATGCAAACGCGCACAGTTGCCCTGCGCGATGTTGCTGGACGCGCCAATACCAGAGCCCTGCGGGCCATGCCCGCCGCCGACTATCCCGCCGCCCACGCCATCAGCACCGACGACTGGACCGCTGGCTGGTATCTGCCCGCTGCCGGTGAGCTGCGCCTGCTCTACGCTCGCTACCCCCAGGTGGCCACCGCGCTCGGGTACATCGAAATCAGGGATAGAGGTTCAACCTCAGTGTTGAATGACGTTTACTGGAGCAGCACAGAATTTGGAACTTCCTATGCTTGGATCGTTACTCGCCATATGCGTGCCTACAACGGTTGCTACATTAAGAGCTACAGCTGGTGGGTTCGTCCTGTGCTCGCTTTTTGAAGAGAACCATGAGGAGAAGTAAGTTGCTGCTATTCCAAGCTGGGAACCGATTACAGCCAAACGCAGGTATTTGGGGGCAAGGCCAGCGCGGTGCTCTTCAATGCCGATGTGCGCTACGAGTTTGGCGGGCTCTGGGAGCTGGGCATCTGCGGCAACAATCTGCTCAACATAGGGCAGCATAGCTGGGCCGAAGGAGAGTACAAAGGACTTTATACCCTTGAGCGTGTTTACCACAAGCTACCTGGCTACGTGGTGGCGCGGATTACGTTGAAGATTAAGTAGCTAGTTCGAGAGAGCGTTTGGCGCAACGACCCGCAAGGTGGAAACTCTGTGATTGCCATTGGATTGCGGCCCGGTGCTAGGTGGGGGGTGGCGAACCCATGCGATTCATTTTCTACTGATCATCAGTTATTTGCGATGGTCTACAAATATTTTGCCGTAAAAATTTTACGGAACTGAATCTTTGTAGTACCTTTGCGCCCAAATATAGTAGGCTAGTGGACATGCTGACAAGGTTTGCAGTAGCTAATTTTAGGGGGTTTGCCCATCGTATAGAGTGGGATCTCTCGAGCCCAGGAAGCTATGAGTTCAATGCCCATGTTGTGAAAAAGGGCATCATAAAGAACGGTATCATATACGGCCCCAATGGGTCGGGGAAGACTAATTTTGGGCAGGCCATTTTCGACATCGTTAATCACCTAACACAAAAAAATAAGAAGCCCGACTATTATCAGAACTTTGTTTACGGTGGCAATCCTGATTTACAGGTGAAATTTGAATATGCGTTCGATTTTGACGGACAATCAATAGAGTATGGATACTCAAAAAATATATACGGTGCCCTCATCGATGAGGTGTTGGTCGTAGATGGGTTGCAAGTATTCAAGTGGAGGGTGGGTGAGTTGAAGATAGATGAAAAACAATTTCCAATTAGCAAAGAAATAAAGAAAAATATACAGGCAAGCAGCAATAATATATCCATCGTGAATTATCTACATAGCACTTTTCCTCTTGCCGAAGGCCATTACCTAATTCGGATGAAAGGATTCGTTGATAACATGCTGTGGTTTAGGTGTCTGAAGCAAAATGAGTATATGGGGTTTGATGATACGTCTATAATATTGGACGAGTATATCATCAGGAATAAATTGGTAAATGATTTTTCCGATTTTCTATGGAAAATTAGCGGGCAAAAGTTCGACCTTGTTTCGCGTAGGGGGGTGAATAAAATGCTGTTCTTTAGGGTAGAAGATAGAATCGTTCCTTTTGATGTCGTTGCATCTACGGGTACGCAGTCGTTAAAGCTCTTGTACTTTTGGATGAAACAAATGGAAAGGGCATCATTCGTGTTTATAGATGAATTCGATGCTTTCTATCATTTTAGATTGGCATTTGAGGTTTGTAAGCGATTATTTTTGCTTAATTGCCAAGTATTTATGTCATCACATAATACATATTTGATGACTAACGATTTGCTTCGTCCCGATTGCAATTTTATTTTACAGAACAACCAGCTAAAGCCGCTACAAAAGTGCACTGAAAAGGAGTTGCGCTTCGGACATAATATCGAAAAGCTGTTTCGAGGAGGGGCTTTCGAGGTATGATGCTATTTGTATTTGAGGGTAAAGACGATGCGGGCTATTTTGAGTCCATTAGGCGGCTGTTCTTTCAGAAAATACCTGACGAGCAGTTTGTTTGCACGTACAACAGCGACATCTATTCGCTGTATAAGCAATTGATGGCTCATGATGTTTTAAACGAGAAGCATGAGGTAGATACGGCTCCAGTTCTAAGGGAACTGCTGATTGCAAGAGGGAATGATAAGCTGAAAGGAGTTCGTGAGGACGAGGTTTCGGAAATATACCTCTTTTTTGATTATGATTTCCAAAATAAAGGAGGAAATCTTAGCGACAATAACAGGAAGCTACGTGAGATGTTGGAATTTTTTGCTGACGAGACGGAGAATGGCAAGCTGTACGTGAGCTATCCGATGCTAGAAGCGTTGAGGCACACAAATAAATTACCTGATAATGAGTATTATAGATATATAATATCTCGTGAGGATAGTGGTAGATTCAAGTTTTTAGCTGGTGAGTTCTCTTACTACAAATCCACGGATTATATATTGCTATCTTCGCGAAATACCAGTGGGCAAGATGAAGATAAAAGACGCAATTGGGTGCATTTGACACGGATGAATGTGTGCAAAGCTAATTACATATGCAAAGGAGCGAATGAGCTGCCGCGTATAATAGACGATATTTGCCCAGTAAATATTTTTGACAATCAGATTAATAGGTATGTTCAATCGGACGAATGCGCGGTCGCCATATTGAGCGCATTTCCTATTTTTCTGTTTGAGTATTTTGGTCCGATAATGCTTTCGGTATAGAGTGAGCTTCCTCGGGCTCTTCCTCCGTAAGCGGCATAGCTCGATGGGTTTTGAGCCTCGCGCTTACGGGCCGTTAGGCCCATGCCCCCAACCACGCAGAGAGCAGCAACGTGGAGAGGCCTGAACATATTGGTGGCCTGAGCACGTAGGGTCGTGCTCGGCGCGTCCCCCGCCCCCGCCATTATAGAGATGCGCTTTATTGCGTCTCCTAGCCGCCGCCCCCGTGGGGCTGTTCACATCGGATGTCGGCATGTAGGGACGCGCTGAGCGCGTCCTCAACCGTGCCCGCCCGTCCCCATGGGCTTCGACAAGCTCAGCCCCCGCTGCAATGCAGCCCCACTCTGAAGGTGCAAAATTTTGTGTCTCCAATAGTAGCGGGGTGTTAAGTTTTTTACTACCTTTGCGGTTCAGTATCGTACAAAATATACGCAAAACGAAGCAATGGAAGGCTGGAAACGCACCAAGATTAAAGACCTGCTGGCCAGCGGTCAGGCGGGTGCTGACATACAGGTACAGGGCTGGGTTCGTACCCGTAGGGGCAACAAGAACGTGAGCTTCATAGCCCTGAACGATGGCTCCACCATACACAGCATACAGGTGGTGGTCGATTTGGCCACCATGGGAGAGGAGGTGCTGAGGGACATCTCCACCGGAGCATGCATAGGTGTATGCGGCCAGCTGGTGGAATCGCCTGGCTCGGGGCAGCGCGTCGAGGTGCAGGCCCGCAGCATCGAGGTGTTCGGCAGCGCCGACCCCAACACCTACCCCCTCCAGAAAAAGGGCCACAGCATGGAGTTCCTGCGCGAGATTGCCCACCTGCGCCCCCGCACCAACACCTTTGGCGCGGTGCTGCGCATACGCCACGCCATGGCCTTCGCCCTCCATAAGTTCTACAACGACAAGGGCTTCGTTTACCTGCACACGCCGCTCATCACCGCCTCCGATGCCGAGGGCGCGGGTGCCATGTTTCAGGTAACCACCCTCGATGTGGCCAATCCGCCCCGCACCGAAGAGGGTGCGGTGGACTACGGGCAGGACTTCTTCGGTAAGCACGCCAGCCTCACCGTGTCGGGGCAGCTCGAGGGCGAGCTGGGTGCGCTGGCCCTGTCGGAGATCTACACCTTCGGCCCCACGTTCCGCGCCGA
>JAFTDN010000146.1 GCA_017454165.1 Bacteroidales bacterium
CAGGTGAGCGGTGGCGTGAGCAACCTGTCGTTCGCCTTCAGGGGCAACAACGCCGTGCGCGAGGCCATTCACGCCGTGTTCCTCTACCACGCCATTGCGGCGGGCATGAACATGGGCATAGTGAACCCCTCGCTGCTACAGGTGTACAGTGAGATTGAGCCCACCCTGCTGGCCCTCACCGAGGATTTGGTGCTCAACCGCCGCCCCGATGCCACCGAGCGGCTGCTCGACTACGCCCAGGGCCTCGGCCTCGAGAAGGCCAAGGCCGAAACGGCTCCGCAGTGGCGCAATGCCGCAGTGGCGCAGCGCATCAAGTATGCCATGATTAAGGGCGATGCCCGATACATAGCTACCGACACGCTGGAGGCATACCACCAGCTGGGCTCAGCCATGGCCGTGATAGACGGCCCGCTGATGGCCGCCATGACCGAGGTGGGCGAGCTATTCGGCTCGGGGCGCATGTTCCTGCCCCAGGTGGTCAAAACCGCCCGCGTGATGAAGGAGGCCGTGGCCGCCCTCGAGCCGTACATGGATCAGCAGAAACAGCAGGGCTCCTCCAAGGGCACGGTGGTGCTGGCCACCGTGAAGGGCGATGTGCACGACATAGGCAAGAACATAGTGGGCGTGGTGCGGGCCTGCAACGGCTACAAGGTAATCGACCTCGGCGTGATGGTGCCCGCGCAGGCCATTGCCGATGCCGTTCGGGCCAACAATGCCGATGTGCTGGGCCTAAGCGGCCTCATAACCCCATCGCTCGATGAAATGGTGAATGTGGTGCAAACGCTTAAGCAGCAGGGAATTAATGTGCCAGTGCAAATAGGAGGGGCCACCACCTCGGAGCTACACACCGCGCTCAAAATAGCCCCGGCCCACAGCGGCCCCGTGGTGTACGGCAAAGACGCTTCGCAGGCCAGCAGCATAATAGCCAACCTGCTGAGCCCATCGCGGCGGCATGAGTACATGGACAGCATCGCGGCCCGATACGAGCACCTGCGCACCCTATACCACAACGCCGAGTACCGCATGGTGCCGATAGAGCAGGCCCGAAGCAACCCCATGCGCATCGACTGGAGCCTATATACCCCTACGCCACCGCAATGCCCGCAGGTGCTCACATTCGAGTGCTATCCGATAGCGCAAATCGCCCCTCATATCGACTGGACCATGCTCCTATACGCATGGGACATCCCCGGCCGCTACCCCGAGGTGCTGCAGCACCCCCAGAAAGGCCCCGAGGCGCGAAAGCTCATAGCCGAGGCCAAGGAGCTGCTCAGCCTCATTGAGCGGCAGGGGCTGCTGCGCGCATCGGCAGCGGTGGGCATATTCCCAGCGGCCTCGCGGGCCGACGACATCCTGATATACGCCGATGCCACGCGCACCAGCGTGCGCACACGCATCCCCATGCTCCGCAGCCAGCAGGCCGGGCTGGAGGCCAACCCCTGCCTGGCCGACTTTATAGCCCCCGAACAGCTGGGGTTGGCCGACTGGATGGGCTGCTTCGCGCTTACCACAGGTGTTGGTGCCGAGGAGTTGAGCCAGCGCTACCGCGACCAGCACGATGATTTTAAGGCCATCATGGTGAAAATTCTGGCCGACCGCCTGGCCGATGCCTTCGCTGAGCACCTGCACCAGCTGGTGCGTACACAGTTCTGGGGATACTGCCCAGATACAGTGCGTCAGGGCATACGCCCCGCCCCAGGCTATCCATCGTGCCCCGACCATCGTGGCAAGCGCATCATATTCGACCTGATCGATGCCGAGAAACGGCTGGGCATGGGCCTAACCCAGAGCATGGCCATGACCCCCAACGCCTCGGTGGCGGGCTTCTACTTCGCCCATCCGCAGGCCCACTACTTCAGCGTAGGGCGCATCGACACTGACCAGCTGGCCGACTACGCCCAGCGTCTAGGCATCTCCCCCGAGGAGGCCACCCGTCTGATGAAAATATCGTAAATATTTGTATAAGTGAAAGTTATAGATATACTGCTGCAATCCCGCTCCGCACAGCTCTCGTTCGAGCTGCTGCCCCCGCTCAAGGGGGGCAACATCCAGTCGGTATTCGACACCGTGGAGCGGTTGGCTCCCTACGCTCCCGCCTACATCAACATCACCTACCACCGCCGTCAGGAGGTGCCCATTGTGGGCCCCAATGGGCAGCTGCAAACCGTGCGCATACGCCGCCGAGCGGGGACCATCGGGGTGGCAGCGGCCATACAGAACCGCTATAAAATCGATGTGGTGCCCCACATCATCTGCGCCGATGCCGATAGAGCGCAGATTGAGGACGAGCTGATTGACCTCGACTTTCTGGGCTTCGACAACATTTTGGCCCTGCGCGGCGATGCCGATAGGGCCAAGGGCCGCTTTGAGCCCCGACGCGGCGGCCACGCCAACGCCGAGGGCCTGGTGCGCCAAATTGCCGATATGAACAGGGGGCTGTACCTCGACAGGGAGGTGGAGGCTCCGCAGCCCACCGGCTTCTGCGTGGGCGTGGCGGGCTACCCCGAAACCCATGCCGAGGCGCAGAGCCCCGAGTCCGACCTGGCCCACCTGCGCCGCAAGGTGGAGGCGGGCGCCCACTACGTGGTTACGCAGATGTTTTTCGACAACGCCAGGTACTTCAGCTTTGTGGAGCGCTGCCGGCAGGAGGGCATCAACGTGCCGATAATTCCAGGCATCAAGCCCATATCGGTACGCAAGCATCTGACCATGCTGCCGCGCACGTTTGGCA
>JAFTDN010000147.1 GCA_017454165.1 Bacteroidales bacterium
CAAAATCAAATCAACCTCATAACCCCGCGTTGTACGCCAATAGTAAATCGACTTATCTATCTCATTATAAGACATATAAGCACAAACCTCTTGGAATATGAGGTGTTCGAAAGCCTTTCCGAAATCGCTGCTTTCGGGCTTTAATGCCGTGCGCTTTTGCAAGTAGTTTGCAATGCCCACATCAAACAAATAAAACTTTCGCGCCTGCAGAGCCGTGCGCTTCTTGGTCTTTGTGAACGGCGGAATCGTATATCCTATGTAGGTTTCCTCCAAAATGGAGAAATACTCCTTAACTGTCGGTGCGCTAACGCCACAATCGGTGGCTATATTATTGTAGTTCAGCATTTCGCCGTTGCAGAATGCTGCAATCTCCAAAAAACGGGTAAACACGGACAAACTACGCACCAAAGCTTCCGCCGCCACCTCCTCACGCAGGTAGTCACCCACATAGGACTTCAGGCGGCGAGTAGGGTCTTTGGCTCCATAATGCCGGGGCAAAAGCCCGTGATTACATGCCTTTACGAGATCAAAATCTGGTATTTCGGCGCTAACAAGAGGGAACAGCCTCATGCCTACAGCTCGTCCGCCCAACATGTTGGCTCCGCCCCGCTTGAGTTTGCGGGCGCTCGACCCGCTGAGAATGAAGCGTCGTTCTTGGTTCACCATGAGCCAATGCACCTCGTCAAGCAGGCTGGGGATTTTCTGCACCTCATCTATAATGATGATGCGGTCGGGCGGCATAAGACCGACATCGGTACGCAGCAACTGCGGTGCACGGCGGTAGCGTTCATACACCTCTGATTTTAGCAAGTCGATGTACATGGAGTTGGGAAAACGCTGCTGCAGCAGCGTACTTTTTCCTGCCTGACGTGCACCAAACAGGAAAACGCTGTCTTCCTCTACCACATCGAACTGTAAAATCCTATTATACATCAACTTAACTAAAAAAATTTTGTCGATTTATAAAGTTACACTTTAGATTTTGCGTCGAATTATAAAGTACAACTTTACAAAACTACACATTTGCCATACTGCACCCTCCTACTTCATGCCGCGATTGACCATCTCCTGCACCACGTAGGAGGCCACGTCGTCGGCGTAGGTGTTCATGCCAAAACCAGCATCGTAGCCCAGCTCCTTGGCCAGCTCGTGGGTGATGCGGGGGCCTCCGCACACGAGAATCATGCGGTCGCGCAGACCCTCGGCCTCCATGAGCTCCACCAGGTGGGTGAGGTTCTGTATGTGCACGTCTTTCTGGGTTACGGTTTGCGACACCAGCAGGGCATCGGCCTTGAGCTCAATGCCCTTGGCTATGAACTCCTCGTTGGGCACCTGCGAGCCGAGGTTGTAGGCCTCAATCATGTCGTAGCGCTCCAGGCCGGAGTGGCCGGCGTAGCCCTTCATGTTCCTGATGGCATCGATGCCCACGGTGTGCGCATCTGTACCAGTGCTGGCGCCCACCACCACCACCTTGCGCCCGATGTGCTCGCGGATGTAGTCGTCGGTCTCGTGCATGTCCATGGTGTTCGATTCCACCTTGGGTACGTGGATGCTGGTGTAGTCCACCGTTTGGGTGGCGCTGCCGTAGCAGTTGAAGAAGGTGAAGCCGTTGGTGAGCTCGCGGTAGTACACCACCTGCGGGTTCTCGAGGCCGAACGATTTCACCATCTGCTTGGCGGCCTCGATGGCCTCATCGCCGAAGGGCACGGGCAGGGTGAAGCTGAGCTGCACCTTGCCGTCGTTCATGGTATCGCCGTAAGGCTTTATCTTGGTCAGGTCGAGGGTCTTGTCGAAGTCCTTGGCCGACATGGAGTATAGTCCTCCGCTCATATCTGTGAGTGTTTATCTGTTATCGTCAAAATTATAATTTTTTACTGAAATGCGACGCCTAAAGCAGCACCGAAGATGCAAAGCAGCACCACAATAACCACCATGGCCAGCACCACGCCAAGGCATCCCCATCGACGTTGCCCTTCGGGCAGTTTCTCCGAGAGCAGGGCGCAGATTAGTCCGCCCAGCGGGGTTAGCAGCAGCGAGAGCAGGAATGTCCAACCAAAGCCCAACCGTCGGCGAGCACCAATCAGCCCCACCAGCGCATTGAGCAACACGCCGCCAAATATGCCGAATATGATGAGCAAGATTGACATATCTGCTAACGTTTACCGCGCATCAGTTCAACAAATGGGTTGAGGTAGTGATTGCCCTTGAGGCACACGCCATCGAGCCCTTTGCCTCCGTTTTTGGGGCGCTTCACATCGCCGAACTTGCCCTTTTCGAGGGCGGTGAATAGTCCCTCGCGATTGAGCTCTTCGAGCAAGGATATAGTATTGTCTAACACCAACTTAGCTCGTTCGCGGCAAATTCCTCCCTCGCGGAACTCCATCTCCTCGCCAATGCTGCGCATGTTGCCGAAGATATACTTGGCGTTCTCGATGGAGAGGTAGCGGTCGCTCATGAACGGCGTGTGGATGGCCTCGGTGGGCATACCCAGCAGCTGTATGCCTTGCTGTGTCCAGATGCCAATCATGTTGAAGAGCGCGTCCTGGATGTGCCCCTTGAATATGTTGCCGGTCATAAACTTGGTTGGGGGCATGTATTTAAGCGGCGCTTTGGGGAATATTTCGCGGGTCATCTGCGCCTGTGCC
>JAFTDN010000148.1 GCA_017454165.1 Bacteroidales bacterium
CTTTTAACCGACCAACATTTGGGGTGAATCTTTTTGCAAAAGTTTTGCAGAGAGCTCATCAATATCATAATCATCAATCACTTGACCAACAAAGCACATCCTGCTGCTCCAGCCCCCGCTCTATCCCCTCCGCATCGAGCACAAAACCCTCGGACGTGAACGAGCCGCACCGCTTGCGTCGGGCACGTAGCCCGCCTGCCCCTGCCAGCGGGCGACATCAGAAATCATGCTATCCGCTCACCTTCACGCCCTCATTTGTATCGTTGCGCCAGCGGCTATCGGAATTCTCTATACGGCGGTCTTCGTATGATTTCATCTGCTTCTTGCCAATGCTGTATGTAATGCCAAACGTAATTTTGGGGCAGTGCCAATTGAGTTCAAATCGAGCATCGATAGGAATGTCGTTGAACCGCCCCCTTGCAATGTTAGTGTTGAATAGGTCGTAGCCATTGAGCGAGAATTTCCAATCGCCCACACGCTTGCTCAACGTACAGTTCGCCCAATATTGCTTTTCGGTACTATACACCCCAAAGTACAGCGGGCTGTAGTATGCTATAGAGGCATCGAAATGCCAATCGCGCTTAAAATCGAATGATTGCTGATGATACACGTAGAACGCATCGAACTGCCTGCCATACAACATGTTATTTATCCCTCCATTGTCCCATTGATGGTGGTAGGCGAACACCGTGGTGAACATCCATCGGACCAAGTCCATTTGCACAAACATATTTACAGGCACAGGGAGCACTGCTATCATACGCAAGTATCGCGACTCTTTTAGGTTGTCTTTTGCGATGATGTAGCCACCCTCGTATGGCGCAATGTATTCCACTATTGCGTCGTTTTTGTGCGAATATATCATTTCTAACGATGCCGCCCGCATGTAAGAGTATCCCAGCGATATATTGTAGTTGGTGCTATTGCGCAGATTTGGATTGCCGATGCGGGGCAGAATGGTCGATGAAGACGATATGTAGGGCAACATATCACGCATCGATGGACGGGTGTAGTCGGTGTGCAGATCAACCCAAACGCGCTGATTTTTTGACACGGCATAGGTCATTTTAGCAAAAGGCTGCCAGGCCCATAGCCGCTGCTGATAGAGGGTGTCGGCAAATGATTCGTGCAGCTTGCGGCTGTCGCAGCCTCCCACTAGGCTGGCTGCAGCAAACAGCCCGTCATTCTGGTACTCCAAAGTCAGGAATGATGAATATGCCTGCTCATCTAGGTGAGTACCATTTGCCTGCGTATCGGTTTCCCGTTCCGAATGATACCTGTTGTTCATCTCGCTGACAGATATTTTGGCGGAAATATTCGGTGCTATGTCATAGATAAATGTTGACCTGATGTTATGGTGCCTGCTGTTTATATCATTTCGGCTTAAAAATACTGTATTGCCCGTATATTCCGTGCAATTATTTCCGAACGATAGGTTGATGTGCGTGATCCACTGCCACCGTTCGCCATGCAGCCGGTTGTAGATGTTGGTGTAGAGCGAACGCTGCCGCATGTCGATGCTGTTCAGCGTGTTATAGGTGTTGTGCTCGTTGGCATACGATATGATGTTGCGGATGCCCAGCGTGTAGCGCTTGCCCAAAGCGAGGTCAGTGCCCTGCTGCATCTGGTGGGCGGTGCGGGGCGCGATATCGGTGGTATCGGCACCAAAGGTGGTGGTGAGCGTCTCACGGCGGCGGCGCTGACCAAAACTGTAGGCCAAATAGCTGCGGCTGATTCCTCTGTTCAGATTCACGCGCATACGCGCATCCCCCGACCACAACGTTTGGTAGATGACGTTAGCCGAAATAAAGGCGTTCGCCCCATCGTTGCCGCGCCGGCCGCTCACAATGTTTAGCACCGCTCCCGCATTGGTGCCGTATTCTGGCCCCGGATTGCGTATAAGCTCTACGCTTTCTGCATCATCCACCGAGAGGGTGGACAGGTAGGCCGCTATTTCCTCATCGGTCATGGGCAGCAGCTGACCATCAACAGCCACGGCCAACTTGCTGTAGCCGAACGCCTTTAGAGACTCGCCATCGCTATGCACGCCGGGGATCTGCTTTATCCCATCCATCATATTGCCGCCAGCCGCTGCGGGGTTAACCTTCAGATTGTAAATTTGCGTATTACCCCGATACGTTACAAATGGCCGCTGACCGGTCACCACAACTTGCTCAATGCCATGCGATTCTACGGCAATGGCGATTTCGCCCAGCGATGTATCGGCCTGATGCAGCGCAAAGGTGCTGCTATGCGGCGTGTATCTTTTGCCCATGTACAACACGGCATAGCGATAATTACCCGCGGGCAGGTAATGCTGAAAGTAGCCATCGATATCGGCCACGGCATGGCTGCTGTCGGCTTGAGCGTAGAACATCAGCACCGCATTACAAAGCGGCCCGCCCGCGCTGTCCCGCACCGAGCCAGAGATGCGGTGGTACTGCGCCGACAGCACATTGGCCACAAAAATAAAAAGCATCAGGATAAGATTAGGCTTCATTATATGATAATTTGATGCCAGAGAAATCACAACGTCATACGCGCCTCGTAGAGCAAACGCTCGCTGCGGCCATTGCCCATTGGTCGCTCGAAAATCACATACACCCCACCATTGCCAATGCGCATCTGCGACGCAGGATGTGGCAGCGGTAGCTCCACAAGCTGCCAGACCATGCCCGACGTGTCCAAGCTGTAGAGCCTTTGCTGAACCGCGGCTTGCAACCTCCCCCGCCTCCTGCGCTCGCCACCCACTCTATGCGATTCGAGCAGGTAGAGCCGTCCAGCCTGCTCATCGGGCAACAGCCTGTAGCTATGCGCACTTACAGTGTCGGAATGAAGATCTGCATTGAGATGCACAGAGCGATACGTATGCTCGACTCCTTGGCAACGGTGCAGGGTCTGAGAGAGGGCATCGTAAACATAGAGCGCACCGTTCAGCTCAGCAAAGGGTAGCAGCGCCTCAGCGTACAGCGAATCGGCCTGAGGCAGTTCATGGCGAATGATGGCACTGCCATTCACCTCCACCCCAATTGTGCCGTTGCGCTTACGCTTCTTAGCAGGCAGCGTAAAAGTGCTCACCTTGAAATTCCTAACCTGTGCAAAAGTGCGATGCACCGAATGCCGCCTATCGATGGGGTAGCAACGTTTAAAATTCAACGTGTTTGGCCCTATGAAAAACTCTGCAACACCAGATTTATAGTCGATGGCGCAATGCTTCGACTTGTAAAAAAAGATAGAATTATAGCTAAACGTGCTGTCGCTATCCATCCAAAATTGGATGTTTGCAGGTGCGCTCGCAAATTCGAGCGTGTCGAGGGGCAAATGTTGCTCGTCCAACAGCATAAACACAGCCTGCCCAGCACTCGATAGCAGCAACAGCTTGCGTGAATTGGGCAGTAGCAAAAAATCCTCCATGTGGTATCCCACATTGCCATACACCAATCGGTATCCAGGGATGCTCAATTCTTCCATGCCCAACCCAACCTCCTCCATGTCGTTTTGGGCTTGTAGCGCCACTGTCCAAAACAGCAGCACCACCATGGTCATGGCCCTAAAAAACAATCCTGTATCTATATATCTTGCTTTCGCCATGATGCAATGCATAAAGTTTATCGCCAGAAATACGTATCTGCGTGGCACGATAGGGCAGCAGGCCGCTGGCTATGGGTAGCATGTTCTCGTCAAACACGTGCACACGTCTCCGTAGCGTTGCTAAAAGTTCTTTTTCCATAGGGTGTTGAGGATTAACCGTTTCAAAATCAATCTCGCGCAGCACAAATATCAAACTGTCATTAAAAACATCAGTACTATATGCCTGATAGTATGGAATGTCCCCTTCTGTCTCAAATTTATCGGCTTCCCCAAGCAGCGGCAACGTTCCATATTTTATAATACTATCGGTGATTCCATCGATGACGTAATACTCACCCAACCAATCGAATATAAAATCTATTCGATTATTAGTTTTTAGCAAATGCCCCGTAAGCAAATAATCATCAACATTTGTACGAGGCTCTATGTTCACAACATGAATAGGTACAGCATCGGCATCCGAGGGATCAAAGCTATTAATGGCAAACCATGTGTTATCACGTGTTATATCGATACCCGCCATATACACATTGCCTTTCGACATTATAGCATTGCTCGTCATGTCCATGGTTCTAGGAACGTATATAGGCTCAGCATTCAATGATCTCATAACAGCAAACAATGGCAGCCCATCCACAAATAGCAATGTATCGCATATCTCAAATACATTGGAGATTCCGCGCAATTGCATCTGCACAATATCATTTTGACCCAATCCTGCATCGTATCTAATTACCTGACGCGTATCTTTGTTCACTATGATTATATTCCCGTGCTCGTCAACATGCGTAAGCTTAAGCAATCCTGGGCTATCTATGATTACACTATCATCCAGTATAAACTTCACCGTTTCACCAAAATAATTCTGCTTACATGCCGCTAACAACGCTATAAAGAACATGTATAATACCCTCTTCTTCATGTGTTTGATAAATTAAGGTGGGGTAAATCCACATTTACCCCACCCGTCTATCAAGCTAAAAGTTTATGCAGATCTTTATCTGAAAACCTCCATGGCATCTAGCTACAATCTCGGCATCTTCAAGCGAGTAACCATCTATGCTGAGTGCTTTCTTCAGTTTGCGACAACCACAGTTGATTGCCAATGCATCAGCGTTCGTTGGCAGTGCTATTGCGCCGACCAGCAGCAACGCCGACAGAACGATTCCTATTTTTCTTTTCATCGTATGTCGTATTGCGGAGCCTCGGCTTTCATCCTTTTTCGCCGAAGCTCCAGTTAGCATCATTCCCACCCTTAATATGGCTGGCGGTGGGCACCATGTCCCCTTGGGCTGCTGCGCCTCGCAGCGCACCACCCGCCGCGCATGGGGCTTTGCGGCTCGGATGCTCCCTTTTGGCACAGCCCGTGGCAAGTTGCCACTGCCCTGCCGCTTCGCCCCCGCACGTCCGCATCCCTAACGCCGGGGGCTGCCCGAACTCCATGCGGTGGATGCCCGCGCTGGCTATGGTGGCTATGGCGGGCTTTAGTGCGTTCATGCTGTAAATCAGATATTTGTGCGAAGTTATGCGGTGTGCATATATAGGCATGCCCTTCGGCCCAGAGGCTCCGAGGCCCAGAGGCCCAGAGGCTCAACCAGTTCGCTATGCGGTGCAGCAGGTGCATCTACTATCTAAATACGGTGCAAAGATAGCGCTTTTATTTGACACCACAAACCTTTTGGGACAAAATTTTTGCAGCCAATAGTTTCGCATCGCGCAGCAGTGTGCCCTGGTCGCAACAAATTACCTATCTTTGCAGCGGACTATGGCATACCGTTCACTAAACCACTTCATCGCCGTGCTCGAGGAGCAGGGCGAGCTGGTGCGCATAAAGGCACCCGTAAGCCCCACGCTGCAGATGGCCGAGATTACCGACCGCATGTCGAAGCAGCCCGATGGGGGCAAGGCCCTGCTGTTCGAGAATACGGGCACAGCCTTCCCCGTGCTCACCAACATGATGGGCTCGGCCCGCCGCATCTGCACCGCGCTGGGGGCCGACAGCCTCGATGAGTTCGGCGAGCTGATGCGCTTCATCATGGCATCGGTGCTGGGGCCGAAACCCAACCTGTGGGCCAAGCTGTCCGTGCTGCCCGAGCTGTCGCAGATAGCCCGCTGGATGCCCCACGTGCGCAGCGGGCGCGGGGCCTGCCAGCAGGTAGTACAGCAGCAACCCAAGCTATCGAACCTGCCCGTGCTGCGGTGCTGGCCCCACGACGGAGGCCCGTTCATCACCCTGCCGCTGGTGCACACCAAGGATCCCCACACGGGCATCCGCAACGTGGGCATGTACCGTATGCAGGTGCTGGACGATGGCCAAACGGCCATGCATTGGCACCGCCACAAAACCGGCGCCCGCCATCTAGACGCCCACCGCGCCCTGGGCGAGCGCATGCCCGTGGCCGTGGCCCTGGGCGGCGACCCCGCCTACACCTACGCCGCCACCGCCCCCATGCCCGATGGCATGGACGAATACATGCTGGCCGGCTTCATACGCAACCGCCGCGTGGAGCTGGTGCGATGCCTGACGGTACCCCTCGAGGTGCCCGCCGATGCCGACTTCGTGCTGGAGGGCTACATTGACCCCACCGAGGATCCCATGTGGGAGGGCCCTTTTGGCGACCACACCGGCTTCTACTCGCTCCCCGACTGGTACCCACGCTTCCACATCACCTGCATCAGCCACCGCCGCGATGCCGTGTACCCCGCCACGCTGGTGGGCGTACCGCCCATGGAGGATGCCCACATAGCCCGCGCCACCGAGCGCATATTCCTCGAACCCCTACGCACCGCCATAGCACCCGAGCTGGTGGACATGCACATGCCCGCTGCAGGCACAGCCCACAACCTGGCGCTGGTATCCCTGCGCACCGAAGCCTACAGCGGTGTGCCCCTAAAGGCCATGAACGCCCTATGGGGCGCGGGGCAGATGATGTTCAATAAGGTGCTGGTGGCCTTTGGCCCCGAGGTGAACCTGCTCGACTACCCCGCGCTGGCCCGCCACGCTGCAGCCCGCATCGAACCACAGCAGCACCTGCACTTTGGGAGCGGCGTGGCCGATGTACTCGACCACGCCACCGATCAGCTGGGCCTGGGCAGCAAGCTGATGCTCGATGCCACAGGGCCAGCCCGCTTCGACACAGCTCCAATCGATGCCACCCCCATAGCCCAGGCCATCGGCCAAGCAGGCGGCGAAATCTGCGGAGCACATACCGCCTTGCTGCCGCAGGGCATCCCCGTGGTGTTCGTGCTGCTCAATCGCGACCACAGCTCGCCCCGTGCGCTACGCACACTCGACACGCTAGCGCTCCACAACGAGCTCGCCCCCGTGCTGATGCTGGTGGCCGTTGATGCCGGCCTCGACCAGCAGCACCCCGCCCTGCTGCTGTGGTACGCCCTAGCCAACATCGACCCCCAGCGCGATGTGGCCCTAAGGCCCATCGAGGGCCGCCCCCGCGCCATGGTGCTGGTGGACGGCACCCGCAAGCTGGCCCCCGCCGATGCGCCTCAGCGCCCATGGCCCAACGTGGCCACCATGGACCCCGCCACCATAGCCGAGGTGGATGCCCTATGGCCCAAGCTGGGGCTGGGGCCGTTGATAGCATCGCCCTCGATGGGGCTGATGGCCCTGCAGCGGGGACTTGGCGCAGAGGCCTCCATGTATAGCAGCACAAAACCAAACAAACCAGCACATTAACACGTTGCATACAGCAAAAGCCGTGCGCAACGCCAGATTGCAATATGCCCATCCCACATCGCCACATCGCCACATTAGCCCTGCTAATCATACTGGGGCAAAGCGCATTGGCAGGGCCATACACCAAAAAGCTCCGCACCATTGATCGGGGCATGAGCGCCGACACGGTGTTGGTGCTGGCGGGGAGGCCCCTCAGCACTGAGCCCGTGCTGAGGCTGTACTACGGACGCAACCAAGTGGTGGTCGCCCCCGACAGCACGATAATGGACATAAGGCTGGCCAACAAGGACTTCCGCCCAAAAATTCGTCGCGCCAATCGTGGCGGCCAGCACGATGAAGCCACCGACATCGCCTACCTCCGCATCGGTATGCAGCTGGCCGAGGCATACCGCCGCGCCGGTAAGCCCGACAGCACGGCGGCGGGCGAGGACTGGTACTACACCCGCCGTCACCGCGTGGAGCTAGCGCATGGACGCGTATGCCGCGTGGAAATGCACATCAAGAAGGGCCTCGATGCGCTCGACTGGGTGTGGCTCAACTTCAGCAACAGCGGCCTGCTCTTGATGAACCTAGCCATCGCCCTGGTGATGTTCGGCGTGGCGCTGCAAATAAAGCCGAAGCAATTCAAGCTGCTGATGCAGCACCCAAAGCCCGTAATAGTGGGCTTCATGTCGCAGTTCGTGGGCGTACCGTTGGTCACCTTCCTGCTGGTGATGCTCATACACCCCACGCCGAGCGTGGCCCTGGGCATGATACTGGTGGCTGCCTGCCCTGGGGGCAATGTCTCCAACTTCATATCATCGATAGCCAAGGGCAATGTGGCGCTGTCCATCACGCTGTCGGCCATCGCCACGCTGGTGGCCATATTCATGACCCCGCTCAACTTCTCCCTATGGGGCAAACTGTACGCCGATACATCCAACATGTTGATACCCATACACATAGACCCAATCGAGATGCTCAAAACCGTGCTCATCCTGCTGGGCATCCCCACAGCGCTGGGCATATGGGTGAGCCACGCCCTGCCCAAGCTCACCGAGCGCATGCTTAAGCCCCTCAAAATGATCTCGATGCTATTCCTGCTCGGGTTCATAGCGGCGGCCCTGCTCAACAACTGGGAACACTTCGTGCGCTACATACATCTCATCATGCTCATAGTGATAGCGCACAACGCGCTATGCCTGCTCAGCGGCTACGGGCTGGCGGGGCTATTCCGATTGGCCCGCCGCGACCGCCGCACCATCGCCATCGAGACGGGCATACAGAACTCTGGCCTAGGGCTGGTGCTCATCTTCAACCCCAACCTATTCGATGGCCTAGGGGGGATGGCCATGGTGGCCGCCCTGTGGGGCATATGGCACATCGTGTCGGGGTTCGCGCTGGCCGCAATGTGGAGCCGCCTCCCCCTCCCCGAACGTTGAGGCACCTTTTCCCGTTACAGCACCAATATCAGCAAACCCTCCCATCGTCCACAACTACAGCAATGGCAAGCTTTGAGACCATCGAGCAGCGCACGCTGCGCTACCAAATCCCGCGCTATTATGTCGATTTTATGTTCCACCGCTACTTCCGCACCGAGGTGGTGGGCATGGAGCAGCTCGACCCCGCAAAGACCTACATCTTCACGCCCAACCATCAGGGCGCACTCATCGATGCCCTAGCCATCCTGTGCATGAAGCACCGCTGGCAGCCCGTGTTCCTAGCCCGCGCCGACATTTTCAAGAACCCCCGCGTGGCCAACATCCTGTACTACCTAAAGATACTGCCCATATTCCGCATACGCGATGGCTACGAAAGCCTGAACAACAACGACCGCGTATTCCAAAAAACGCTCGATGTGCTGCGCTGCCGCAATGGGCTGGTGATGCTGCCCGAGGGCAACCACGGAGGGTTCAAGCGTCTGCGCCCGCTCAAGAAGGGCGTGGCCCGCATAGCCTTCCGCGCCCTGCAGGCCATGCCCGAGGGGCCCGAATTGCAGATTGTGCCCGTGGGGCTCGACTACAGCAACTACGTGAACGCCCGCAGCCACTTGCTGGTGCGCCTAGGAAAACCCTTCGGGCTGGCTCCCTACATGGATCTCTACCACAAAAACCCCGCCCTAGCCTACAACGCCCTGATGGACGACCTGGGGCAGCGCATGAGGGCCGAGATGATACACATAGAATCGGAGGAGCACTACGCGGCCTATATGCGCCTGCTAGAGCTATTCTCTCACGTTTACATCAAGCGCCACGGCCTGCCCCGCACACGCACCCAAAAGTTCAGCATCGACAAGCAGCTGGTGGCCGCGCTCGATGCCATGCAGCACGATGACCCCGAGCTGTTCACCCACACCGTGACCAAGCTGCACCGCTACGATGCCATCACCAAGGAGCACCGCCTGAGCAACCGCGCCGCTCCGTTTGGCCGCGCCCCGTGGGCACTGCTGCCCGTGCAAGCCCTCGCACTGCTGGCCACGCTGCCCGTTTTTGTGTATGGCTACGTGAACAACTTCCTGGAGCTACTGCTGCCCTACAAGGTATCGGGCATGTTCAACGACAAGCAGTTCATAAGCTCGGTGCGCTACGTGGTGGCAACCATCGCCTTCCCCCTGCTCTACCTGCTGCAGACGCTCGCTGTGGGGCTGGCGACCCACAGCTGGTGCTGGGCCCTGCTCTACATGGCCTCGCTGCCCCTAGGCTTGGTGTTGGCTTACCTGTGGCGCAAACGGTTCTACCATTTTGTACGCCGCTGCCGTCTGGCGCATCTGGCCCGCACCCGCCCCGCCGAGGCCCGCGAGCTAAACCAGCTTTTCGCCGAGCTCTACGCGCAGTTCGAGCCGCTGATTGAAGCGTAACATCCCACGCGCTATATCATCATTTCCATTGTTGATATAGTGGTAGCCATTACCGAGAGCCCACGTCCTCGTGTATACTGGGGAACTGTAAAGAACAGACAGAAAGCGGACTATGGTCAGTTGTATTCAAAATGTATACAACTGAAACTGCTCGCAGCAGATGGCAAACGCTATGCCACCGACTGCTTCGCACAAGAGGATGTCGAAGATGTGGTAAAGACCATTCCTGCCAAAAACACCGTCGATTTCCTCGACTGGTTCA
>JAFTDN010000149.1 GCA_017454165.1 Bacteroidales bacterium
ACTATAGCAAAGACTTCTTCGGCCGCAGGACTTCGCTTACGGTGAGCGGCCAGCTGGAGGGAGAACTCGGGGCGACCGCCCTCGGGGAGATCTACACCTTCGGCCCCACTTTCCGCGCCGAGAACTCCAACACGCCCCGCCACCTGGCCGAGTTCTGGATGAACGAGCCCGAGATGGCCTTCTACGACATCCACGACAACATGGATTTGGCCGAGGAGTTCCTCAAGTACTTGGTGCGCTACTCCCTCGACCACTGCATGGACGACCTGCAATTCCTCAACGACATGTTCGACAAGGAGCTGCTGCAGCGCCTGCAATTCGTGCTCGACAACGATTTCAAACGCCTCTCCTACACCGAGGCCATCGACATACTGCTGGCCGCCAACCAAAAATGGGAGTTCCCCGTGGAATGGGGGGTCGATTTGCAGAGCGAGCACGAGCGCTACCTAGTGGAGAAACACTTCAAGCGCCCCGTAATCCTCACCGACTACCCCAAGCAGATAAAGGCGTTCTACATGAAGCTCAACGACGACGGAAAAACCGTCCGCGCCATGGACGTGCTCTTCCCCAAGATAGGCGAGATCATAGGCGGCTCGCAGCGTGAAGAGGACTATGGCAAGCTGCTCTTGCGCATACGCGAGCTGGGCATCCCCGAGAAGGACGTGTGGTGGTACCTCGAGACCCGCAAATTCGGCTCGGCCCCGCACAGCGGATTCGGTCTGGGATTTGAGCGCCTGCTGCTGTTCGTTACCGGCATGGCCAACATCCGCGATGTGATACCATTCCCCCGCACTCCCAAAAACTGCGAGTTCTAAACCCCTCCCACCATGCTCAAGCAGAAGCTCCAGCAAGCCCTACTGCAGAAACTATCGCCGCAGCAGATACAAATCATAAAGCTGCTGGAGATACCCACCATGCTGTTGGAGCAGCGTATAAAAAAGGAGATGGAAGAGAACCCCGTGCTAGAAGATGCCGCCGAGGAGCACCTCGCCGAGGAGCCATACCAAGAGGAGCTCAATGACGACAACGCCGACAGCCACAACGACGACGAGTTCTCGCTCGCCGACTACCTGAACGACGAGGACATACCCTCCTACAAGCTCAACATCAGCAATCGCTCCAAGGACGACAAGCACGAGGACATCCCTTTCTCCGTGGGCAGCACCTTCCACGAGCACCTCAAATCGCAGCTCGGCCTGCTCAGCATCAATGAGCGCGAGCGTATGCTGGCCGACTACCTGATAGGCAACCTCGATGAGGACGGCTACCTGCGCCGCAGGCTCGATGCCGTGGCCGACGACATGGCCTTCGCCATGGGCGTGGAGACCAACGAGCTGGAGCTGGAGCACGCCCTGCACCTGCTGCAACAGCTCGACCCCGCTGGCATAGGGGCCCGCGACCTGCGCGAGTGCCTGCTGCTGCAATTCCGAGACAAGCCCATGGACAACCCCGATGTGGCCATGGCCCGGAAAATCATCCGTCAGCACTTCGACGAGTTCACCAAGAAGCACTACGACCGCATAAAGGCCAAGCTCGGCCTCTCCGATGAGCAGCTCAAGCAGGCCCTCGATGTGGTGCTATCCATGAACCCCAAGCCCGGCGGGGGATTCCACGACCCATACAACCAAACCGCCCATCAAATAGTGCCCGACTTCGTGCTCGAGTACGACGATGGCGAGTTCCAGCTCTCCCTCAACTCGCGCAACGTGCCCGAGCTGCGCGTGAGCCGAGAGTACTCCGACATGCTCGAATCATACGCCGCCAACCGCGAGCACTCCTCGCCGCAGGAGAAGGAGGCCGTGGCCTTTGTGAAGCAAAAGATCGACTCGGCTCGGTGGTTCATCGATGCCCTAAAGCAGCGCCAGAACACCCTGATGAGCACCATGCAGGCCATACTCGACTACCAGAGGGAATTTTTCCGGGAGGGCGACCTGTCCAGGCTCAAGCCAATGATTCTCAAGGATATATCGGAAGCCACGGGGCTCGACATCTCCACCATATCGCGTGTGGCCAACAGCAAGTACATACAAACGCACTTCGGCATATTCCCCCTCAAGTCGTTCTTCAGCGAGGGTGTGCTCTCCGACACCGGCGAGGAGGTCTCCACCCGCGAAATCAAGCGCATACTGCAGGAGTGCGTCGAGGGAGAAGACAAGCGCCGCCCCCTCACCGATGAGCGGCTGATGGAAATACTCAAAGAGCGAGGCTACCCCATAGCCCGCCGCACCGTGGCCAAGTACCGCGAGCAGCTGGGCATAGCCGTGGCGCGCCTGCGCAAAGAGCTTTAAATAACCATGGGCATCACCTACAACGAGCAGGAGCAGCGCTTTGAATTCGACTTTGAGCACGAAGGTGCCACCGCCCAAATGCCCTCCACCGATTAAAACCCCGCCCGACCCCACCATGCGAACCACCTCACAGCTGCTCTCGGTGCTGCTCCACCCGCTCATGATGGTGCTCTACGCCTATGCTTTGCTCTTCGCCCTAGGAACCTATCACGCCTTTTTGCCCACGGGTGTCAAACGGGTGGTGCTGTTTGTGGTGGCCATCGACACCGTGTTCATCCCCGTGCTAATCATACTGCTGCTCAAGCACATGGGGGCGGTGTCGAGCCTAGCGCTCGACCAATCGCGCGAGCGCCTGCTCCCCCTGGGCCTCACCGTGGTGGCCTACATCATCACCCTGTTCCTGCTGCGCCGCCTGGGGCTATCGCTAGTGCTGCTCAAGCTGCTGCTGGGCGGCACCCTCGTGCTGATGGCCGCCCTGGGCATCACCGCCTGGTGGAAGATCAGCTGCCACGCCCTGGGCATGGGCGGCCTCACGGGCTTCCTGCTGTGGAGCACGGCCAATGGGCTGCTGCCCACCTACGCCCCGCTGCTCGTGGCCATCGCCCTGTCGGGGCTGCTGCTCTCGGCCCGCCTGCTGCTGGGTGCCCACCGACCCGCGCAGGTGTACGCCGGCTATGCGGTGGGCCTCGGCATCACCCTGCTGCTGTTCGCTTTGTGATGACCGAAATGGGGCAGCACCTCCCAATTGGGGCGGACGCACGTGTTGATAACATACATAGGTACAATGTGTTATGTAGGTGCGGTATGATTTTTGAACGGCAAATACTCCAGCCCATCGTGCCGCCATTGCCCGCCTAGCCGCAGGCGTGGGGTTCGGGGCTGCGGATGAATTTTTTTGGGATGCCGATAACGCTAGATACTAACACGTTATGAACAGCTCTGCGCCGCCGGGCGCACACCGAGGGCCTCAGCGCCATAACCAACCAGCCGCATTTCACGTAGAAACAGCATAATACGCACACAAACAGCATGTACGCCATGTATAGGAACATAGGGAAACGAACAACAGCAGGGCTGCTCGCCCTCGCGCTGCTGCTATTGCAGGCCGGTGCGCTGGGGGCGCAGCCATTTGTGCAGCTGCACACCACCAGCGGCGGCATGTACGCCTGCGAGGGTTTGCCCATGGCTGTGGTGGCCTTCCCTAACATGCAGCTCAAGGGGCAGGGTCGCTGGGTGGCGAGCCACCCCGACGTGCTCAAGGTTGAGGGCAACGTGGTGGCCCTGCAGCCCAAGCAGGCTGGCACCAGCATACAGCTCACCTACGAGCTGCGTCTCAACGATGGCACAGTGCTCGACTCCACCATAACCCTTGCCGCCCGCACTACTGCCAAGGTGGCCATAGAGCAGCAGGGCGACAGGCTGGTGGTGGTGGGAAAAGATGGACACCCCGCACCAAGGGTGTACCAGTGGTTGGTGAATGGTAAAATTGTGCTCGACCACAGAAATGCTCCATTCGAGCATCCCCAAAAGGATAGCTACTATTCGCTTAGCGTGTTGAATGATAGCGGCTGCACTACCCCAACCTTTTTTGTAGTTGAATAAAAACAGATACGATTATGAGAACAGTAACAGTGTATAAGCATATATTAAGGAGAACAACTCTTCTTATTGCACTATTAATGGTGGCGATAGGGCAGGGATGGTCGCAAACAGGTCTCCGATTAATGACATTTGGAAACAACGGTGATTTTACATATGGTACTCCTGATGTTTTGGAAGGATGTAACTTAGCCATACCAACGTATACTGTTATGGCAATGGGTGGTAGTGGCAGTTATTCATATGATGTAACATCGGTTCCGCTTGATGGTGGGCCAGTAGTGGTTGCAGGTATAGATTACAGCGAGATATCAACTGGTCCGTCGTGTATGTTAGTATTTCCCCCGATGCCAGATAAAAAGACATATTTGTTTACTATAAAGTGTACGGATACAAATACAGGGGATGAACAGACGGCTGTGTTGCAAGTAAAGATAACATCTGCACCAGAAGTAACAATAGTAGCAGATGGATTGACTGATTTTTGCGAAGGAGGGTCAGTTACTCTTAGAGATACTAAGTTAGATCCTTCTGTCATATCGTACAGATGGCAGGAATCTAGTAGCGATATTATTGGGGCGAAAATGAGTACTTACGAAGTTCGAGAGTCTGGGCGTTATACTTTAGTGGCGAGCTCCAGTAATAAGTTCACATGTGAAAATGTAAGTAATTATATTGAGGTAAATGTTTTTACTAAACCAACGGTTTCTATACCTGTTCCACAAGTATGTGATAATACCACGTTATCTTTGCAAGCCGATGTATCAGGAGGGAAAAGTCCATATACTTACGATTGGAGTGGCCCTGGAGGTTACACAGAGACTACTACAAGCAGTCCCGCCACAATTCCCAATGCTCACCACCCAACTAACAGCGGCAACTACAAGGTTGAGGTAACCGATGCCAATGGCTGTAAGGCCGATGCAACGGCTTCTATCACCGTATCGGCTCCAGTGGATCCGGGCGAAATCAGCGTTGATATAACATCGGTATGTAAGGGCGAGACAAAGGCCATAACCCTAAGCAGCACTAAAGCTCCAACGGGAGGGCATAACCCATCGTACCAGTGGCGGATGCAGGAAGAGGGCGGCGCATGGGTCGATATTTCGGGTGCCACCGATTTTAACGGTTGGACAGGCGACATCACCTTTGATAAAACTACAAAGTTCCGCCGTGTCTTCTTCAACGCTTGTGGGAATACGGAGTCCAACGAGGTTACGGTAACCATTGTTGAGCCAGCGGTGCTCGACCCAGGTGGTCCCTACACAGTGTGCCCAGGGCAGACGGTAACGCTTCAGGGCAAGATAGTGAGCGGAGCCACCCAGGGTGTGTGGTCGGGCGGCGCGGGTACGTGGAATGCTCCCACTACGCTTAATGGGGCGACATATACGCCTGCCGCTAGCGAGTACGGCACAACCGTACAGCTAACCCTATCAACAACCGATGCCGGTGGCGCGTGCGGGCAGCAGTCCGTAACGGTCGACCTTGTGGTGGCCCCCGAAATAAAGCTCACCTTCGATAAAACGGAGGTCTGCGTAAACGATGCACCGTTTATCCCTTCAGTAGCAGCCAATGTGTCCGGTTCGGGTTCGCTCGTTACCGTCGATTTCGATGTGAACCTCCCATTCGATCCCGCCGCCTACGTAGGAGCGGGGCCGAAGAAGTTCAAGTATCAGTACACGGCTGGCGGCTGTACGGCCGAGGAGGAATTCACCATCACCGTAACCAACCCCCAGGTGTTCGCGATTACCAATACATCGCCTGCTACCTACTGCGCCAGCGGCTTAGGTGTAACCATCAACCTCAATGGCTCGGAGAGCGGCCTTACCTACACCGTATATAAGGATGGTGTCGCCACCACCCATGAGACTACGGGTACGGGCGGCACCATAAGCATTTCGGGGGTTAAGGATGGCGGTGGCATCTACACCATAAGGGCCACCGATGCCAACGGCTGCTGGATCGATATGAACGGCATGGTAACGCTTACCGAGGTGAGCGATGTTGGCAGCAACACCATTGCTGCCGACCAAACCATCTGTTCGGGTAGCTCCGCAACACCGCTCACAGGCCCCGAGCCCACAGGCGGCAACGGCACGTATATATACCAATGGCAAAGCAGCCCCGATGGAACAAACTGGACCGACATATCGGGTGCCAACAGCCAGAACTACGACCCTGGTAAAGTGTCGGCGAAGACCTACTACCGGCGCTATGTAACCTCGGGCGCATGCGATAATACCAGTGCACCTGTTACCATCAGCGTAACCACGCCCATACAGAACAACACCATAGGAGCAGACCAAACGATATGCTACGGCGCTGTGCCCAGCAAGCTCACTGGCCAGGAGGCCACCAGCTCGGGCGGCACGGTGAGCTACATTTGGGAGGTGAGCACCGATGGCACCACCTTTACCCCGGCGGGCGGCACCGAGCGGGACTTTAATCCCGGCATACCGCTCTACGCCGACACCTGGTACAGGCGCGTGGCCACCGATGGCGGTGCCTGCCCCGACGATGATGAAAACCTCGTGAAGATCACCGTGCGCGAAGAGCTTAAGGTGAGCGTTACGGCCAGCACCGAGCCCTCGTGCGGCAACGGCACCGATGGATCGCTCACCGCCACGGTCACGGGCGGAAAGGGCTCGTTCCAGGTCGCCTGGAAGAACAACGACGATGGCACATCGTTCCTCGGCAACCCCTTTACCGCTGCCACCAAGGGTAACTACACCGTAACGGTGCACGATGAGGGTTGCGCCCAAAACGCAACAAACACCTTTACGCTGACCGCACCGGCCGATGTAACCGGCACCGCCACCCCCAAGCATATCACCTCGTGCTTCGGCAACGCCGAGGGCGAAATCACCGTAACAGGTGCTGGCGGCACTGCCCCCTACACCTTTACCCTCAGCGGCCAGCCCGACCAGACGGGGGCTTCGGCCACGTTCACTGGGCTAGCGGCTGGAGCCTACACCATTAATATAAAGGATGTCAATGGATGTGAGGGTGCGGCCACGGCCACCATCAACCAACCCGATCAGTTGCAGATGGGAACGCACGACCTTGTTAACCCCTCGTGCGTTGGCAATGCCGATGGCCAAATCACCGTGAACGCCACGGGCGGCACGGGTGCGCTCACCTACACCATCAATGGCGGGTCTTCTGCCCCCGTGGGTACAGCCACAACGGGTTTGGGAGCTGATACCTACACCATAGTGGTTACCGATGCCAATGGATGTACGGAAACGGGCAGCGCGGTGCTCAACAACCCCGCCCCCGTAACCCTAACCGCCACGGGCATCGATGTAACAGGCTGTCCTGGTTCGCCCACGGGCGGCATAGCGCTTACGCCCGCTGGCGGCACTGCTCCCTACGAGTACCAGCTCGATGGCGGCACGTGGGAAGCGTTGGGCTCTTCCATAAACAATCTTGCCGCTGGCACTTATACTGTAAAGGTGCGCGATGCAAACCTCTGCGAGTCGGCAGAGCAGACGGTAACGGTGGCGCAGCCCAATGCGCTGAGCTTCACGGCATCGGGCAACGCGCTCAAGTGCGCTGGCGACACCGATGGCGTTATAGAGATAAAGGACGTAACGGGCGGCACAGCTCCTTATCAGGTATCGCTTGATGGCAACGGCCACGATGGCACCGTGTTCTACGCTTACCCCGCAGAGCGGTCGCAGTTCGACAACCTGCCCCCTGGCACCTACACCGTAACGCTGAAGGATGCCGCTGACTGCGAGCTGCCGCAGAGCGTAACCATTGATGCCCCTGCGCCCATCGCACTGACGCTTGATGAGGTGGGGAAGATAGAGTGCCCTACACCTCCAGCGTCGTTTATTAAGTTTACAGCTACGGGCGGTCAGGGGACTCTGAGGTACACCATTACAGGAGCGATGTCAAAATCAGGAGAGGTAAAAGCAGTCCCCATGATTGTGCAAGACCTATTCCAGGGCTCTTATTCGCTCACCATAACCGATGAGAACGGTTGTATGCAGGGGCCGATTGCCTTTGATATAGAGCAAGGAAACAACTTGTTGCAATGGAATGGTGTACCCCAGCCTACTGATGTAACCTGTCATGGACTAGATGATGGCGGAGTCGAGATATATATAAAAGGAGGTATAGGCCCATTCTCATACATCCTGCTGCCCCAGTCGGTAGGAGCCATAAAGTACGAGCATTTGTCGGAACCATCGCGTACATATATGTTTACAGGGGTAAAACCAGGCGTATATAATGTAATGGTTGTAGATGAGGGTAATGCTCAGTACTGCCCTATACAGCGTGGCGAACGAGTAGAGGTAAAAGAGCCTAAGCCTATCACCATCGACCCTATAGGTTCGGGCAGTTCGTGGACAAATATCAGCTGCCACGATACCAACGATGGCGAGATTACCATAGCCGCTAAAGGGGGCACGGGCGAACTTATAGTAACGCTCTACAAGAACAGTGTTGTGCATAGCACGCTCACAGGGAGCCCGGTAACGTTCTCTGGTCTCGATGAGGGCGACTACTACGTGGAGATAACCGATCCCAATGGCTGTACACCAGCAGTATCGAGCACCTATACCATGGTTAATCCGTCCGAAGTGGTGGCAACGCTGGCTGGTAGCACCAATATAGACTGTGCGGGCAACGCCAACGGCACCATCAGCATCGTGGGCGTGGCAGGCGGCAGCGGGGTGGGCTACGAATATAGCATCGATGGGGGTGCCTCCTACGTGTCCATAGCTGACCCAACCTCGGTGCTCATCGATGGGCTGTCAGCTGGCGACTACACTGTGCAGGTGCGCGACGGCAACGGCTGCGAGGCTGTACCTATAAATGTAACCATCACTCAGCCCGAACCGCTGGTGCTCAGTGTAGCATTCACCAATCCCTCATGTTCTACAGTGGGTGAGCTGGCGGCTACGGCCACGGGCGGCACTGCTCCATATGAGTTCAGTTTCGATGCAGGTACTACTTGGGGCGCGGGCACATTGCCAGGTGTTAGTTCGGGTAGCTACAGCATTTGGCTGCGCGATGCCAATGGCTGCGAGGTGCAGAAGGACACCGTGGTGGAGACCCCCACCGACATCACTATCATCAGCGACCTACAGGTACTCAACCAACCCTCGTGCGAAGAGTTGGGCCGTCTGCATATTGAGGCCGAAGGTGGAACCCAGCCGCTGAACTATAAGTTGTTCCTCGATGGCGTGGCCACTCCAGTGATAGAGCAGGACAACGGCGACTTTGCAGTGAAGGATGCTGGCGACTACTACGTGGTAGTAGAGGATGCCAACGGTTGCTTCGGCAAAACATCGGTCAAGGTAACCATCGATGCAGCACCATACGTTACTATTACTAGTCTGACTCCCGTTGATGTGCTCTGCGGCGGTAAGGCCACGGGCGAGGTAACAGCTATTGCCACAGGTGGTGCCACGGGTGATATAATCTACACCCTACACAACGACACGCTAGGATTCTCGGAGTCCAATACCACAGGCGTGTTTGCAGATCTGCATGCCAGTAATTACTATTACATGGTGGCCAGCGATGGAGCTAGCTGTGCCGATACACTGGCGTTTGCAATCACTGCGCCCGATACGCTCAAAATTGAAGTAGATAGGATTAAGCAGGAAACTACGCTCGGCATGACGGATGGAGAGTTAGACGTGGTTGCCCATGGCGGTGTAGCACCCTACACCTATACGCTTCGTTCGGGAAGCACCGTAGTGGGCACAAATACCGATGGTAAATTTAAAAGTTTGCTTAGCGCAACCTATTGGGCAATAGTTGAGGATGTCAATGGCTGCAAGGATTCGGTGCGGGTTGTGCTGCAGAGTGTGAATGCTTACACCATAGATCATGCTGTAAGTTGCTATGGAGGAAGCGATGGATGGTTCGACCTGATAATACATGGCACTCCGCCTTATACTATATATGGGTACAGACTGGGGCTGTCGCCTTTGGCATGGCATTTCACCGAGACTGATATGATCCAGATTGATGACACCACATACCGCCTTACCAATTTGGTGGCTGATAAGTACTTCTTTATGATAGGCGACCAATTCTCAGGCATCAACTTCCAAGCTACTATCTATGAGCCTGATCCATTGGTTGTATCGATGGGCACAGTGGTTCAGCCGATATGCGCTACAGGTGGTTATGGTAGCGTAGAGTTCGATGTCAGCGGTAGCGTTACTTACGATGAGTTGAGCGTGGTGCTGTTCACACCCACCTACGTGATAGCATGGGAGCGGGCCGATGGGCTGCGCGACACCTTGAGGACGACCACTACGGGCATCGTAACAGTGCCCAACCTCGACCCCGGTGAGTACAAGTTTACGGTAACCACCGAGCGCGGCTGCTCGCCCTACGAGTTCGACATCACCCTCACTGGGCCCGAGGCCATCGAGGTGGCCGTGAACGTGCTGCAGGAGAGCAGCTACGATGCAGGTAATGGCCTGATAGAGGCCAACGCCACTGGCGGTGTGCCCGACTTGGTATATGTGCTGCACACCGTGGGCGGCGCATCATCGGCACCCTCGCCCATAGGGCTATTCAGCAATGTGGCCCGTGGCAAGTATGTGGTGGAGGCCATCGATGCCAACGGCTGCACGGGCCTCTCCGATACCATAGAGATAAGGGGTACCGATGTGGTAATAGATGCCATAACCCCTGCCACCTGTTTCGGCAGCAACGATGGCTCATTCCAATTCCACATAGAGCACGGCTTCCCTCCATTTGCTGTGAGCGTAACCGATGCTGGCGGCAGCGCGGTAACCGTGGAGCTAGAGGCTGGAACCTATAGGGCCGAGAGCCTGCTGGCTGGCGACTACACCATAGCCATAACCGACAGCTTGGGCAACACGCTGCCGCCCTACGTGGTAACCATAGGCCAACCCGACAAGCTGATGCTCAGCATCACCAACGAGGAGACCCCCGCCTGCTCGGGCGATGCGGCTGGCAGCGTGGACTTCGCCGTGGTTGGCGGCACACCGGGCTACAGCATAATATGGTCGGTTGATGGGCAACCCGCCGACACCCTCGTAGGAACACACCTTGATGGCATCAACGGCGGCAGCTACTACTTCGTGGTGCTCGATGCAGCGGGCTGCAGCAGCGACACGCTGTGGCACACCATAGCACAACCATCGGCCATAACGCTGGCCAGCAGCGTGGTGGAAAGCCCCACCTGCTACGGCGAGCCCACGGGCCGCATAGAGGTGGTGGCCGAGGGTGGCTCAGACTTCCTCTACCAGCTCGACGCATTGCCCGCCACCGCGAATGGCGTGTTCGAGAACCTACTCGCCGGAACGCACACCGTAACGGTGCAGGACGTGGCATCGGGATGCCAGCAGACGTTCAGCTTCGACCTAGTGGAGGCCCCAGCTATCAGCATCACGATTGACGATAGCTTCACCGGCATCATGAACTGTCCCTACGACACCGATGGCTACATCAGCCTGAGCGTGAGCGGCGGCCATGGCGACTACCGCTACATCTGGCCCCAGCTGGGCGAGTCGTCGAGCAGCGTGAGCGGACTCGCACCCGACGACTACGTGGTGATTGTGGCCGATAACATGAACTGTACGGCCTCCGAGACCATCACCATCAGCGGTCCCGCACCGTTTGAGTTCTTCCCCTCGGTGGTGAAGCAGGCCGACTGCCGCTACAGCGTGAACAGCCTAGGAGGCGAGCTCCACGTGAGCGGCACGGGCGGCACCGCCCCCTACACCTACAGCCTGATAGACCCCAGCTACCACTCCGTTATGGCGGGTGCTCCCAACTTTACAGGTCTTGGGGCTGGGGTTTACGAGGTGGTGGCCACCGATGCCAACGGCTGTCGCTACACCAAGCTCGACACCGTGCCCATAAACCCCCGCTACGACTTCGAAGTGGGCACCATGGACACCACCGTATGCTTCGCCAACGAGGTTACGCTTGAGGCGCGGCTCGACCACGGTGCGCTGTTCGACACGGATCTAAATCTGAACTACGAATGGTGGGCCGAGGCCAATGCGGGCAACGCCGCCCCCGATGCCACGGGGCAAACCTTCCACGTGGAAGACCTCGAGGTGAACACCTACCGCTACAGGCTGCGGGTGAGCATGAGCGCTGAGCCCAAGTGCTACGTGGAGAAGTGGTTCGATGTGGGCGTTTACCCCAAGCTCGACCTGCACGTACCGCTCTACGTATCATCGGTGCAGAACGACACCATACTGTCCATCCTCTTCAACCAGGAGTACAACGTGGACGTGAGTGCCAACAACTTCGACTACGCCACCTCGTTCGAGTGGAAGCCCCAGGGCGTGTTCACGGTGGAGAACAGCTGGAACTCATCCATATTCATGACCCCGGAGAAGTACGAGGAGCTGCGGGCTACCTACCCCAACCGCTTTGTGCGGATGCGCGACCCGCAGACCAAACGCGAGGGCGAATTCTTTAAGGCCGATGTGGTGGCCACCACTGATGTGGGCTGCAAGGACTCGCTGACGCTTTACACCAAGATAGTGAGCAAGCTATACTTGGCCAACGTGTTCTCGCCCAACGGCGATGGGCGTAACGACATTTGGCGTATCCCCAAGGAGTACCTCTTCCCTGACCTTGAGATAGAGATATTCAACCGCTGGGGAGCGCTGGTGTGGTCGGCTCAGGGCGACAGGGCCGCTAGGGGCTGGGATGGCCGCACCAACAACGGCAAGCATCTGCCCATCGGGACGTATTGGTACGTGATCAAATTCAATATCAACTCGGACGACTGGAAGCCCCTCACAGGTTCTGTAACCATCGTAAAATAACGTGTGCGCCATGAATACGATTAAGAGCATATTGAAAGCCGCCCTAGCGCTGGCGCTGATGGTCGGGCTGAGCTTAGGCGGGCACCGCCTAGCCGCCCAGCAAATATCGCACTACACCCAGGCTCTGCTCAACCCCTATCTATACAACCCCGCTGTGGCTGGCACCAACAACTACTTCCAGATGCGAATTGCCAACCGCCTGCAGTGGATTGGCATCGATGATGCCCCCGTAACGTTCAACGTGAGCTGCTACGGGCCATTCGCCAAGCGCGACATGGGCTGGGGGGCCTACATCACCAGCGACAACACTGGCCCCACGGGCAAGCTCTCGGTGATGGGTAGCTATGCCTACAACCTGCAAATAAACAAGGACTTCAGGCTGTCGGGCGGATTGGCCCTGGGGATGATGCAGTATCGGCTCGACCTGGGGTCGAACCCCTCGGGCGAGCTCCCCTACGATCCCGATGACCCCGCTATTTTGGATGCCGCTAAGTCGAGGTTCCTACCCGATGCCTCCATCGGTCTGTACCTGTGGAACGCCTCGTTCAATGTGGGCTTTGCCATCCACCAGCTATTTGGGCAAAAGGTGAGCTTTTACCCCGAGATGGTAGGCAACAACCGTAAAACTCGCAGCGTGCTCAAGCAGCACTATATGCTAAGCGGTGGCTATTGGGTTCCCCTCAACAAGAAATGGGATCTTGAGACCTCGCTTATCACCCGATTCATGTTCGGGGCCCCCATAGAGGTTGAGGCCAACGCCAAGCTGGCCTACCGTGAGCGCAACTACGAGGTGTGGGGTGGGCTGTCGGTGCGTTGGCGCGATGCGGTGTCGCTGCTGATGGGTACCACTGTGAAAAAGAAGTACATCATAGGCTACTCGTTCGACTGGAGCGTGATGGGCATAAGCCGCTACAACGCGGGTTCTCACGAGATCATGGTGGGCTACCTGTTCGACAAGCTGAAGTAGCCCTTTGCCTAGGGAATATATCGCACACGCCGCCCCAAACAGGGGTGGCGTGCTGTTTTATGCGGCCTTCCCAGCCCGCATCTTGGCTCATATTCGCAATCGCACACATTGCAGGGGACCTTATTGCCTGCCCCTCATGAATGCTGCCGCCTGCCGTAGGAAATCGGGGTTGGCCTCTACGCTATTGCCCAGCACCAGCACATCGGCCCCCGCCGCTAGGGCATCGGCCAGCTGAGCGAGCGAGCGTAGGCCTCCGCCCACTACCAGCGGCAGCTCCACCGCGCTGCGTACACCCCGTATGATGGCCCTGGGTACGGGGTTGAGCGCGCCGCTACCTGCCTCAAGGTAGATGAGCCCCAGCCCCAGCAGCTCGCCCGCCATGGCCGTCGATGCGGCTAGCTCTACATCGCTGGGGGGGATGGGCTGGGTTTGGCTCACTCGCTGCACGGCGGTGGTCCGTCCGCCATCGATGAGCAAGTAGCATGTGGGCAGCACCTCTATGCCGCTGCACTTGATGCTACGCGCCGAGCGTATGTGTTGGCCTA
>JAFTDN010000150.1 GCA_017454165.1 Bacteroidales bacterium
ACCCGCAAGCAGCGCGTGGCCATCGAGGCCCACGGGCGCTCCATCCCCCTGCTCGAGGTCTACATCCCCGTCAGGGGCACATTCGGTGAGGTCCAGCGCGTGATGAAGCTCGCCTTCGAGTTCGATGAGTTCGACATGTAGCCATACAACCCTACGCTGATGGGACTGCTGGAGCTATCCCTGCTGGCTCTAGCCCTCTCGGGCGACACCCTCATAGCATCGGCCATGTGCGGCCTGCTCAATCCCCGCATCGCACGTTGGCAGGTGGTGCGCATATCCTCGGTGATGGCCCTATTCCAGGGCCTGATGCCCGCGCTGGGGGGAGCCGTGGTCATGCTGTTCAAAGGTAGGGTCGCGCCATTCGGCCCATGGATGGCCTCGGGGCTGCTTGCCATGGTGGGCGGCAAAATCCTTCTGGACAGCCTGAAGCCTGGCCAGCGCCCGCAGTTCGACCTGCTAAAAATCAAGACATTGCTCACCATCGCTCTGGCCACCAGCATCGATGCTTTCTCGGTGGGGATGGGCATGGAGCTCATCGGGGCGAACCTACTGGCGGGCATCCTCGTAATAGGAGGGGTAACCCTTGGTGCTTCGTGCGTGGGGCTCGTGCTTGGCGGACGGCTGGAGCAGCGCTTAGGCCCCCAGGCGGGGGTGCTGGCCGGTGTAGTGCTCATTGGCATCGCCATTAAGGTGTTGCTACAGCACCTGCTATAGTGGTGTTTTGGGTTGTAATATTATGATAATGAACGAATTACATCTAATAGAGCAGAAGCAGCATGATGACGGATCCGGATAGCACGGCACAAAATCTGCCGTTTCGCATGCATCGCACCACCATGGCCCTACGCATTGCGATGTCGCACGAGCTCACCGCCGCCTTCGGCGAGGACTTCACGGTCGACTACTGGCAGGCCCTCAAAACGCTATGTACGCAGGGCCGCATGAGCCCCGCCAGCCTAGCCCGGACATTGCATCGCGACAGGGCCTCGATGCTCCGCACGTTGGGCTGCATGGAGCGTATGGGGCTGGTGAGCCGGATAAGGGGAGGGCGGAGCCACATTGTGGAGCCCACGCCCATGGGGCACGACTTCATGCCCAAGGCCGATCGGGCCGTGCAACAGGCCCTCGGTGGGCTAGAAAAACTGCTGAATCCGTTCGAAATTAACGAGATGTCCAGAATCCTTGACAGCATATTCCACAAATACTGACGCTATATGAGAAAGTCCCTGATTCCCTTTGTGTTAATTCTAATCGTAGCCACCATGTCATGCAAGCAGGAGAACCCGTTGTTGGCGGAGTTCGCAACGCCCTACCAAACGCCCCCATTCGACCGCATCAGGCCCGAGCACTATGTGCCCGCCGTGCGCACGGCCATCGATGAGGCCCGGGCCGAGGTGGAGGCCATCGCCAGCAACCCCGCAGCCCCCACCTTCGAGAATACCTTGGCCGCCCTCGATCGGAGCGGTAAGCACCTCGATGCGATTACCGAAATATTGTTCAACCTGAACGAGGCCGAGACCAACCCCGCCCTGCAGGCCGTGGTGCGCGAGGTGTCGCCGCTGATTACCGATTTTAGCAACGACATCAGCCTAAACCCCAAGCTGTTCGACCGCATCCGTGCGGTGTGGGAGGCCCGCGACACCCTGGGCCTCAACACCGAGCAGGCGACCCTGCTCGCCAAAACCTATCGGCAGTTCGAGCAGAATGGGGCCTGCCTCGATGAGGCGGGCAAGGAGCGCTTCCGCGAAATATCGCGCCGCCTGGCCGACCTCTCGCTGCAGTTCGGCGAGAACGAGCTGGCCGCCAACAACGCCTTTGTGATGCACCTGACCGACAGCGCCGACCTGGCCGGCCTGCCGCCCAGCCTGGTGGCCGCCGCCGCGCAGGCCGCCAAGGAGCGCAACCTTGAAGGGTGGGCCATCACCCTGCATGCGCCCATGTACATCCCGTTCATGCGCTACTCTGAACGCCGCGACCTCCGCGAGAAGCTGAACCGCGCCTACGGTAGTCGTGGGCTACAGCCCGGAGAGCATTGCAACCAGCAGATTATCAAGGATATAACATCACTTAGGCTGGAGAAGGCCAAGCTCCTAGGGCACAAAACCCATGCCGACCTCGTGCTGCAGCAACGCATGGCCGAGACGCCCGCCAACGTGTTCGCCCTGGAGCAGCAGCTGCTCGATGCCTCGCGGCCCGCCGCCCGCCGCGAGGTGGAGGAGGTGCAGCAATTCGCCCAAACGCGTGGTTTCAACGATGTTATACAGCGTTGGGATTGGCCCTACTACTCCTACAAGCTCAAGATGGCCCGCTACAGCTACGATGAGGAGGAGCTGAAGCCCTACCTGTCGCTCGACAGCGTGGTGAACGGCGTATTCCTGCTGGCCCACAAGCTCTACGGGCTCACCTTCACCCCCAACGCCACAATTCCCCTGTACCACCCCGATGTGCGCACCTACGAGGTGCACCGCGATGGCCGCCTGATGGCCATCCTATATCTCGACTTCTTCCCCCGCGAGGGCAAGTCAGGCGGGGCTTGGAAGACCACTTTCCGCTCGCAGTACAGGATTGGCGACACCGATGTCCGCCCGTTGGTGTCGATAGTTACCAACTTCACCAAGCCCACCGCCGATGCCCCAGCCCTGCTCACGTTTGGCGAGCTGGAGACCCTGCTCCACGAGTTTGGCCACGCGCTGCACGCCATGCTCAGCGAGTGCACCTACCAGTCGGTCAGCGGAACGGCGGTGTACCGCGACTTCGTAGAGCTGCCCTCGCAGATCATGGAGAACTGGGCCTCGGAGAAGGAGTACCTCGACCTATTCGCCACGCACCACCTCACGGGCCAAAAAATACCGCAGGAACTGGTGCAGAAGGTGGTGGATAGCCGCAACTTCACCGCTGGCTATCTATCGTTGCGCCAGATAAGCCTGGGCCTGCTCGACATGGCCTGGCACACCATAGAGCAGCCGGTGGAGATGTCGGTGGAAGAATTCGAGGCCAAGGCTATAGGCCACCTCGATGTGTTCCCAGCCATCGCAGGCATGAACACCAGCACCGCCTTTGGGCACATCTTCGCCGGCGGATACGCGGCTGGCTACTATGGCTACAAATGGGCTGAGGTGCTCGATGCCGATGCTTTCGAGCTGTTCAAGCAGCGGGGCATATTCGATAGGGCCACGGCGGAGTCGTTCCGCGACAACATCCTCTCACGCGGTGGCAGCGAGCACCCCATGGTGCTCTACACCCGCTTTCGGGGCCATCAACCCACCGCCGAGGCTCTGCTCAAGCGCAGCGGGCTTAAGTAGTCATGTAGCACCGTAAGCGGGGGCTGGGCGTGATGCTCGGCCCCCCTTTGTGCAAAATTTGGTGCGCACCCTTGCGCCCATTCCGTCAAAAAACGCTACCTTAGCGGTTGTATATAAATCCAATTCAATCCACACATGTCACCTGATAATGCCCCCTCGATTAGCATAGAGCTGGGCGAGGACACTCCGGAGATTTACTCGAACCTGGTGGTGATTGCCAATTCGCCCTCCGACTTCATACTCGACTTTGTGCGCGTGATGCCGGGCCGCCCCAAGGCCCGAGTGATGTCGCGCATCATTCTAACCCCCGACCATGCCAAGCGCCTGATGCTCACGCTGCAAGATAGCGTGGTCAAGTTTGAGGCCGAGCATGGCCCCATCAATCTGGGCAAAGCTCCCGCGAGCGAGATGCCCCCGTTCTCCATGAACTTTGGCGGGGGAGGCGAGGCTTAGCCCGCAGGCAGCATGGCGCAGGAGGTGGAGCGTAAGTTCTTGGTGCAAGGGCCCTACAAGCACTTGTCTACCAGCGCGGTGCGGGTGATGCAGGGCTACCTGAACTCTGCGCCCGAACGCACGGTGCGTGTGCGCCTGATGGGCGAACATGCCTACATCACCGTGAAGGGCCCCAGTCCCGATGGGGTGAGCCGTTTTGAGTGGGAGCTCCCCATAAACCCGCACGATGCCCAGCAGCTGCTCGCGCTATGTGAGCCTGGGGCGATTGACAAGACGCGCCACCTAGTGCCCGTGGGGCGGCACACCTTCGAGGTGGACGAGTTCCACGGCCCCAATGAGGGTCTCACCGTGGCCGAGGTGGAGCTTGCAGCCCCCGATGAGCCCTTTGAGCACCCTGGCTGGCTGGGTGCAGAGGTTACCCACGACCCGCGCTACCAGAACGCCATGCTGGTCAGGTGCCCATTCACGCTGTGGGACCATGATTGAGCATAGCATCAAAGTGCACGACCGGTTCACGCTGGAGCTCAAGCTTGGGCTGCACAGCGCCCAGCGCGTCCGCCCCGACCGCTTCGCGGTGAACCTGTGGCTGTTCATCCCCAACAGCCTCGATGTGAATCGATTCACCTACACCAAGGCTCACTTCTACCGCGACCTCAAAACCTACGCCCGCCTCATCACCCCGGCCTTCAGCCTGAGCTATCTGGCCAGCCCCGAGAGCCCACCGCTGCGCTGGCTTGAGGCCGCTATGGCCGCTTTCGCCCAGGAACCCACCGAGGCCCACCAGACGCAGTACGAGTACCACATCAAGATGTTCGTGTCGGCCCTGAAAAGCTCCCTGCGCAACACGGTGAACAGCTTGGTGCAGGCGGCCAGCTTCGAGCAGCTGCCCCAGCTGGTAGACAGCCTCGATGCCATCAGGCATCGCTACCGCTCCCACCTGCACGACCTCAGCGCATCGGGCCTGCCCGGCACCATGCTCGAGTTCTATCGCTTCGGCGATGAGTACATGAGCGATGTGATGGAGCTCCACGCATTCAAGGCGATGCACGAGCTAGACCGCCAGGGCGTGGAGGGCTACAGGGACATCCTGCGCGGGCTGATAGACGATGAGATGCGCTACCGCCAGCAGCAGGGCTACGCCATGATTGACCCAGAGAACAAGCACCGCAACCACGCCTTCGTCTTTCGCATGGGGATGCTCAAGAAATACGCCGAGAGCCACCTGTTCATGAGCATACGCAAGCGCCGCGATGGCGTGCTGGCCGAGCAGGTGCTCTACAGCCTGGCGGCGGGCATCTCGATGGTGGTGGCCACGGCCATAGCCTTCTCGTTCCAGCGCCGCTACGGCAACTTCACCATGCCCCTGTTCGTGGCCCTGGTGGTGGGCTACATGCTCAAGGACAGAATCAAGGAGCTGGCCCGCTACTTCTTCGCCCACCGCATGGGCAACAGGTACTACGACCACAAGATAGACATGAGCCTGAACTGTCCCCCCGTGGGGTGGATCAAGGAGGCCATGGACTTCATCCCGCAGGCGAAGGTTCCGCCCAGCGTGGTACGCTCCCGCAGCAGGCCCTCCATCATAGAGGCCGACCACCGGGTGAACGCCGAGCAGACGCTGCTCTACCGGTCGCGGGTACACCTGGAGACATCGGCCCTTGGGGCCGTCAGCCCGTACCCCATAGCGGGGGTGAACTCCATAGTGCGCCTCAACGTTGCCGACCTGCTGCGCAAGGCCGACAACCCCGAGTTCCCCCTCTACTATCCCGACGAGCGGCCAGCGGGCTACCGCGTGGTGATGGGCGAGCGCATGTACTACCTGAACATAGTGCTACAGCTCGACCACGGTCCGCAGCTCAACCTGGTGCCCTACCGCGTGGCGTTCAACCGCAACGGCATACATAGCGTGGCGAGGTTAGAAAATGCTTGAAAATTTTAGTCCGCACGTATCTTTGGCCCACCCTTTGACGTATGGATAGAAAGCATCCCCATGCGCCAGCAGCGTGTATGTTATGTTAATAATTGATACACAGTACAATACGCAGACAAAGATGAGCCGCTGCTCATTGATAACGGCAGCACTGCTGTTCTGCGCCATGCTGGCCTCGGCCCAGCA
>JAFTDN010000151.1 GCA_017454165.1 Bacteroidales bacterium
GCTCAAGATGGGTGCCAAGATATACGGCCCCACCACCATAGGCCCCCACTGCAAGGTGGGCGGTGAGGTGAGCAGCAGCGTGCTGATGGGCTACACCAACAAGGCCCACGATGGTTTCTTGGGCAACTCAGTGCTGGGCGAATGGTGCAACCTAGGGGCCGACACCAATAGCTCCAACCTGAAAAACAATTACGCCGAGGTCAAGCTGTGGAGCTATGCCCTGCGCCGGTTCGAGAAAACGGGCCTGCAGTTCTGCGGCCTCATCATGGCCGACCATTCTAAATGCGGCATCAACACCATGTTCAACACGGGCACGGTGGTGGGCGTGGCCGCCAACATTTTCGGCAGCGGCTTCCCCCGCAACTTCATCCCCAGCTTCGCCTGGGGAGGGGCGGCGGGCCTCGAGGTGCACGCGCTGAGCATGGCACTGGGTACGGCGGCTCAGGCCATGGCGCGGCGTGGGCTCGAGCTGTCGGCCAACGACCGCGAAATATTGGGGCACATATTTTCCTTGGAAACCCCAGAAAAGCTGTACTCAGAGGCCCCATCGGCATAAAAATTTGCCCCAGCCACTGTCCTGCACACGAAATTGGCACGGGGGTTGCCATGTACAATTACGCCACAGCGGGCAGCAGCCGCCTGACAAATTGTCAGCAGCCGCCGCCTGTTCAACTTCGTAAGAACATCAACGTTTATGGATAAGTTTAGCATAAACCTCAAAAGCCCATTCGATGACGACTCCGAAGAGCCGGAGATCAACATCATACCGATAATCTCGGAGGAGAACACCCGTGCCATCGACCCCGATGAGCTGCCACGGGTACTGCCGGTCATGGCACTGCGCAACGCCGTGCTGTTTCCAGGCGTGGTGATGCCCATATCGGTGGGCCGCGAGAAGTCGGTGAAGCTCCTGCAGGCGCTGCCCGAGAAGAAGCGCATCATGGGAGTGCTCACCCAGAAAGACCCCAAGCAGGAAGACCCCAGTGCCGATGGTCTATACCAAGTGGGCACGGTGGCTCAGGTACTCAAGGTGCTCGAAATGCCCGATGGCAACACCTCGGTAATCTTGCAGGGCATGGACCGCTTCGCGGTGGAGCGCTTTTTGGGCGAGGAGCCCTTCTTCATGGCCGCAATCAGCCCGCTGGGCGACAAGGTGCCAGAGGATGGCGATTCCGAGTTCCAGGCCCTCTCGGCCTCGATACGCGATGCGATGATCAAAAACATACAGCTCTCGCCCAACCTGCCCCACGAGTCGATATTTGTGATAAAGAACTTCGAAAGCGGCAAGCTGCTGGTGAACTTCATCTGCTCCAACATCGACATAAAACCGCAGGACAAGCAGTCGCTGCTCGAGGTGGACGATCTAAAAGTGCGCGCCCTGCACCTGCTGGAGTTCTTGGCCCGGGAGCAGCAGCTGCTCGAAATCAAGCACGACATACAGTCGAAGGTGCGCAGCGACCTCGACCAGCAGCAGCGCGAGTTCTTCCTGCACCAGCAGATAAAGACCATCCAGGACGAGCTGGGCGGGAACCCCATGGAGCAGGAGATAGAGGAGCTCAAGGAGAGGGCGGCCCATAAAAAGTGGAGCAAGGAGGTGGCCGAGCACTTCGACAAGGAGCTGAACAAGCTCAACCACATGAACCCCATGGGCGGCGAGTACTCCATGCAGCTCAACTACGTGCAGTTCATGCTCGACCTGCCATGGGATGAGCTCACCGATGACAACTTCGACCTCAAGCACGCCCAAAGCGTGCTCGACCGCGACCACTTCGGCATGGAGCCCGTAAAGGAGAGGGTGCTCGAGCACTTGGCCGTCCTCAAGCTCAAGGGCGACATGAAGGCGCCCATCCTCTGTCTCTATGGCCCCCCTGGCGTGGGTAAGACATCGCTGGGCAAATCGATAGCCGAGGCCCTCGGGCGCAAATACGCCCGAATATCGCTGGGCGGTATGCACGATGAGGCCGAAATCCGTGGGCACCGCAAAACCTACATAGGGGCCATGCCGGGGCGCATTGTGCAGAGCCTAGCCAAGGTGAAGGCTTCGAACCCCGTCATCATCCTCGATGAAATCGACAAGGTGAGCCAGGACATCCATGGAGACCCCGCATCGGCCCTGCTTGAGGCCCTCGACCCAGAGCAGAACTCGGCATTTCACGACAACTACCTAGAGGTGGACTACGACCTGTCGAAAGTGCTATTCATCACCACGGCCAACAACGTCAGCACCATCAGCACGGCCCTGCGCGACCGCATGGAGATGATAGAGGTGAGCGGCTACAGCCTTGAGGAGAAGGTGGAGATAGCCAAACGTCACTTGCTGCCCAACCAGCTCCGGGAGCATGGGATGGCCGATAAGCAGGTAGTGCTGTCCGACAAGGTCATCGCCGACATCATTCAGGGTTACACCCGCGAGAGCGGGGTGCGCAACCTCAACCAGCGCATCGCCAAGATAGTGCGCAGCTCGGCGAAAAAGCTGGCCTTCGAGGAGGAGCTACACCCCCGGGTGCAGAGCAAGGACTTGGAGAAGATACTGGGCATAGCCCGCTACAGCAACGAGCTGTACGAGGGCAACGAGCTGGCCGGCGTGGTGACCGGTTTGGCCTGGACAGAGGTGGGCGGCGAGATCCTGTTCATTGAGACCAGCCTGAGCCATGGCAAGGGCGCCCTCACCATCACCGGCAACCTGGGCGATGTGATGAAGGAGTCGGCCGTGATTGCCATGGAGTACATCAGGGCCCACGCCGCCATGCTGAACATCGACCCCGAGGTATTCGACCGCTGGAATGTGCACATCCATGTGCCCGAGGGGGCCATACCAAAAGATGGCCCCTCGGCGGGCATCACCATGCTCACCTCGTTGGCCTCGGCCTTCACCCAGCGAAAGGTGCGCGCCAGCATCGCCATGACGGGCGAGATTACGCTGCGCGGCAAGGTGCTACCAGTGGGCGGCATCAAGGAGAAGATATTGGCAGCCAAACGCGCCAATATCAGTGAGATAGTGCTATCTGAGGCCAATCGGAAGGACGTGGCCGAGATCAACGCCGAGTACACCAAGGGGCTTCGGTTCAAGTATGTGAGCAATGCGCAGGACGTGCTCAGCTACGCCTTGCTCAAGCAGCGAGTGGAAGGGGCCATCAACGTGTCGGAGCTTAGGCCTCGGCCCAAGGCCGAGGCCTAGCCGAGGGGCGACCGCAGCAGCCGCTCCTCCTCTTCGAATTGTAGCTCGGGGTGCTGCGCCCTGAGCCGCTCGATGCCCGCGAGCGTTTGCTGCACAAATCGCCGATGCTCCTCGGAGTGGGGGTTGAAAGGGCGGTGCTGGGCCGCCCGCCCGATGCGCTCCACCTGCGCCAGCAGCGCTATGGTGGGCTCGTCCATGGTGGCATGGGCGAATTTTTCCCAGATGTACTCCACGGCCATGGGAGAGGGGTGCAGCAGGTCATCGGCGTAGAAACGGTAGTCGCGCAGGTCGTCCAGCAGCAGCTCGTAGGCTGGGAAGTAGTGGGCCATGTCGGCCCATCTGTCCACCAGCTGCCCCACGGCCAGCAGCAGGGTGGCCTTGCTGCGCTGGTTGCCCGTGGGGCCGTCTTTCCAGTGCCTTATGGGGCTCACGGTGAATACTACCCGGAGGTCGGGGTTCATAGCTCTGAGCCGCCGCAATACGCCATCCCACAGCGCAACGATGCTCTCGACCGACATCAGCTCGTGGGCGAAGCTGCTGGCGGGCAGCTTGTGGCAGTTGGCCACCACTTTCCCGCTGCTGGCCAGGCGGTAAAGTCGGGCCGTGCCAAATGTGACCACCAGCCGCTGTACCCTCTGTACGAACTCGGCCCCACGGGCGATGGCCTGGTTGATGGCGCTGAGGCAGGAGTCGGCTTGGGGGCGCGATAGCGCTGAGTGGCACATGGGGCTGTGCCATAGGCCGTGGGCGTACATCAGCTCTGACTCCTCCACTGGGCGCGGCGCTAGCAGCGCCTCTAGGCACATGGCCACCGAGTGGGGGTTGTACATGGTGCCAAGTGGGTTGGTCAGGGCTGGTATTTTGCCCTCGGAGAGCTTGCATCCCATGTTTTGGGCGAAGCACGAGCCCACCAGCAGGGTGGGGGTATGGTGGTCGATGCGGAAGCTGGCCCGTTCGGGCATCACCTCGGTGCGGAACTGTGCCGGCATGTGCGGGTATTTGGGTGTGCGGGTAAAATCAAGGGGAGCCATTGGGCTGGGCTGGCTCCCCCTTGTGGTTTCTCTCTACTGTGTCAAGGATGGCCTACTCATCGCCATCCTGATCCTCGTAGGCTTTCAGCAGCTTGTCCTGAACATCGCTGGGCACCTGTTCATATGAGGCGAAAGTCATATTGTAGGTGGCCCTGCCGCTGGTGAGCGATGATAGGGTGGTGGAGTAGCGGTTGAGCTCGGCCAGGGGCACCTTGGCGTTGATCACCTCGAAGCCCTTGGTGCTGCCCATGCCCATTATGATGGCGCGGCGGTTTTGCAGGTCGCTCATCACATCGCCCATGCGGTCGGAGGGCACTAGCACCTCCACGTCGTAGATGGGTTCCATGATTTTTGGACCAGCCTCTTTGAACGCGGCCCTGAAGGCGTTGCGTCCGGCAGCTTGAATGAGATCTCGTTGGAGTCGACGGGGTGCATCTTGCCATCGTACACCGCCACGCGGATGTCGCGGGCATACGAGCCTGTGAGCGGGCCCTCTTCCATCTTCTCCATCACGCCTTTAAGGATGGCGGGCAGGAAGCGGGCATCGATAGCACCGCCCACTATGCAGTTGTAGAACACCAGCTTGCCGCCCCATTCCAGGTCGATCTCCTCCTTGCCGCGCACCGAGATGTTCTGCTCCTTGCCGCCTATCTTGTACTTCGTGGGGTCGGGGGCACCCTCCACGTAGGGTTCAATCACGAGGTGCACCTCGCCGAACTGTCCCGAACCGCCGCTCTGCTTTTTGTGCCTATAGTCGGCTTTGGCTACCTTGGTGATGGTCTCGCGGTAGGGAATGCGCGGGGCGATGAACTCCACATCGAGCTTGTGCAGGTTGGTGAGCTGCCACTTCAGGATGTTCAGGTGGTGCTCGCCCTGCCCCGACACAATGATCTGCTTCAGCTCCTTGGAGTGCTCCACTAGAATGGTGGGATCCTCCTGGTGTGCGCGGTTCAGCAGCTCGCTCATCTTCTCCATGTCGGCCTCGTTCTTGGGCTTGATGGCCGTGCGGAAGCGGGCGTTGGGGAACTCCATGGGGTTAAAAGTGAAGTCCAGCCCAGCGGCGCACAGCGTCTGCTCTGTTTTCGAGTTCTTGAGCTTCACGGTGGCCCCTATATCGCCGGCTAGCAGCTCGCCCACCTTGGTGCGGTTCTTGCCTGCCACTACGAATAGCTGGGCTACGCGCTCCTTGGTGGCGTTGTTGGTATTGGTCAGATCCATGCCCTCGCTGATGCGGCCCGACATCACTTTGAAGTAGTTCACCTCGCCGATGTGCGGCTCCACCGTTGACTTGAATATGAATATGGAGGTGGGTATAGTGGCATCGCACTTAATAGCATCGCCCCCGCTGTTGGCCAGCATGGGCATCTTGTCGGGCGAGATGTTGATGTTGATGGTGAACTCCATCAGCCGCTTGGTGCCTATGTTCTTTTTGCCCGATACGCAGAACACAGGGAACACATCGCGCTTCTGGATGCCCAGCGAGAGCCCCGCGCGCATCTCATCCTCCGAGAGTGAGCCCTGCTCGAAAAA
>JAFTDN010000152.1 GCA_017454165.1 Bacteroidales bacterium
GCATGGTACGTGTATCAGGCGGTGTACGACACATCGGACTACATCCGCGAGCGGGTGAAGCGCTACCACGACCATGGCATAGGCGTGGAGGGCACAATACTGCTGGGCCTCGACAACCAAACCGAAGACGACATACTGCGCCTAATCGACTTCCTGCTCGAGATTGACCTCGATCTGGCCGAGTTCACCGTGCTGGCCCCATTCCCCCACACCAAGGCATACGACGACCTGCTGCGGCAGGGCCGCATATTCGACCACGACTGGGATCACTACAACGCCGGGCAGGTGGTGTACCACCCCAAGCACATGACCGCCCAGCGCCTGCAGGAGCTGTACGACTACGCCTGGGCGACATTCTACAAGGATGAGAGCCAGGAGAGCAAGATGTTCCGCCTGTTCTGCAACGTGGCCCTGCGCGAGATGCAGGAGGGCACCTACCGTCCCCGCGACCGCCGGCTGGCCAACCGCTCGTTTGGCCGCGTGGTGGAGCGCAACATCAAAAAGGCCGTGTAGACCAGCCCCCTCTGCCATCCTCTCCCTCAAATGCTTATCCATAAGACATGCAAGTACCCAAGGACTACTACGACGAAATCTTCCAATTCAGCGGGCAATGGGATATGCCCTCGGCATGCGGCCTGAAAATCCGCCAATACCAAGGGCGCACCTATGTTATCGTTACCGAGCTGTATCAGGACAATCCCGGCACCTCGGTTACCTACGCTGGGCGTTCGCTTGCGCAGCAAATTTGCGATGCTAAAGATCTGAACATTAATGATATAACGTACATCGAGTGCAAGCCCAACACCAACTCCAAGCTATCGTTCTACGATGAGGAATTTTTTGAGGTGCGCTTTGCAGCCGATGCCACATTGCCACAGTACAAACCGATTGACGGAGAAACGCTTAAGCCGATCATTGCCCAATGAGCCGCGCCCTCTTAGTCTCTTTATCCCTGATGCTCATGGCCATCGGCACGTCTTGGGCTCAGCCGAAGCCCATATACCTTTGGGCAGACGTGCCCAACATGCAACGCGAGCGCACCCGCCTATATGTGTACGATGACCTACCCGAGGGCAAGCGCACGGGCATGGCCGTAATCATCTGCCCTGGCGGCAGCTACCACCATCTAGGCATGAGGCACGAGGGCCACAACGTGGCCCGGTGGCTCAACCAGCACGGCATTGCCGCCTACGTGCTGCGCTACCGCGTGGGCGCACACGGCTATCGCCATCCCGCTATGCTCGAGGATGTGCAGCTGGCCATGCGCTATGTGCGCCTCCATCATGCCCCCAAAACGCTTGGCCTTATTGGGTTCTCAGCTGGCGGGCATCTTGTGCTCATGGCTGCTGAGTTCAGCACCAGCAACACCCTCACCTCTCACGGTGTTGCAGCCCAGCCCGATGAGCTGCGCCCCGACTTCGTGGTGCCGGTGTACCCCGTGGTGTCCATGCGAGCGCCTATAGCACATGCCCGCTCGCGCAAAAACCTCATAGGGCGCAGGCCCAGCCCCGCGCTCATCGATAGCCTGTCGCTGGAGCGGCATGTCCCCAGCAATATGCCCCCAACCCTGCTAATCGCCACCGCCGATGACCCCGTGGTGAACCCCCAGAACTCCTTGATGCTCGACAGCGCCCTCAGCGCCCAGCAGGTCAATCATCGTTTCGTATTCTACGATAGGGGTAGACACGGGTTTGGCTATAAGCCCGACAACCCTCAAGCCCCCGCATGGCAGGAGCAGCTGCACCAGTGGCTCAACGAAATGGGCTTGCTTACCGACTGACAGCAATGAGCAATTTCACACCCGCCATCGAATTCGCCCCAGCGGATGAGATACGCCGCTTTCAGGAAGCCCAGCTGTGCTCGATGCTTGACTACATCGCACGGCGGTCGCCCTACTACAGGGCGCTATTCGCCCGCGAGCATATTGACCCCGCCAAAATACGCACACTTGATGACCTGCGGCTAGTGCCGCCCACTACCAAGGAGGATCTGCAACGCCATAATGCCGAGTTCATCTGCGTGGAGCGCGAGCGCATAGTCGATTACATCACCACCTCGGGTACGCTCAGCGACCCCACCACCTTCGCCATGACCGACCGCGACCTGGAACGCCTGGCCTACAACGAGGCCATATCGTTCACCTGCGCGGGCGGCCAACCAGGCGACATCTACCAGCTAATGACCACCATCGACAAGCGATTCATGGCTGGGTTGGCCTATTTTTTGGGCATACGCAAGATGGGCGCAAGCGTAATCCGCGTGGGCAACGGCATACCCGAATTGCAGTGGGACACCATCAACCGCATACAGCCCAACACCATAATCTGCGTACCCTCGTTCATCCTCAAAATAATTAAATACGCCGAGGAGAACGGCATCGACTACCGCCGTTCGAGCATACGCAAAGCGGTTTGCATTGGCGAAAACCTGCGCGAAACCGACTTTTCGCTCAATCTGCTGGGGCAAAAAATACGCGAGAAATGGGACATTGAGCTCTACTCCACCTACGCGTCAACCGAAATGAGCACCACGTTCTGCGAATGCCAAGCAGGCCACGGCGGCCACCATCACCCCGAGCTCATCATCTGCGAACTGGTGGACGAACACGACAATCCCGTAGCCAACGGACTTCCAGGCGAATTGGTGGTTACCACGCTGGGCGTTGAGGGTATGCCACTGCTACGCTTCAAAACGGGCGACATCTGCCAATTCCACCACGAGCCATGCCCCTGCGGACGCACCACCATGCGCATAAGCCCAATCATTGGCCGCAAAAACCAAATGATAAAGCTCAAGGGCACAACGCTCTACCCCGCATCGATATTCGATGTGCTCGACAATGTGGACTATGTTGAGAACTACGTGGTGGAGGTTGAGGCCAACGAAATTGGCACCGACAGCGTTACGGCCATTGTGGGCTGTAAGCAGCCTTCAGACGAGCTGATAAAAGATCTGAAAGACAAGTTCCGCGCCAAGCTACGCGTGGCCCCCGAGGTGCGCTTCGACACCATCGATCATATCAAGCAGGTATCGTTTCCTGAGGCCAAACGCAAGCCCGTTAAGTTTATCGATAAGCGATGATAGACCATGAGCAGCACCGCCCCGTTCGATGACATACGGCCCTATACCGATGCCGAGGTGCCCGCCGCCGTGGCCCGATTGGCGCAGAGCGTGCTATTCGAGTCCATATTGGTCAGCCTGTTCCCCCGAGAGCAGCATCCCGCGCTGCGACGGCTATTGCTACAGGCCCGAACGGTGGATCAATTCCAGCAGGGCATCGTGCGTACCATATTCGAGGCCATAGCCGCCCGCTCCATGCAGGGGCACACAAGCTCGGGCCTTGAGCATCTTAGCCCCCAACGGCCATATCTCTACCTGGCCAACCACCGCGACATCGTGCTCGACTCGGTGCTGCTCATGTTCCACCTGCTGGGGCGGGGCCTCGATACTGCCGAGATTACATTTGGCAGCAACCTGATGCAGTCGCCCGACATCATCGACTTTGGCAGGCTCAACAAGATGTTCACATTCATGCGTAGCAACGGCTCTTCGCGTGAGCTGCTGGCCATGTCGAAGCAGAACTCCGCCTACATCCACCACGCCATGGCCGACAAGGGCCGATCGGTGTGGATTGCCCAGCGCAATGGGCGCACCAAGGATGGCAACGACCGCACCGATATGGGTGTGCTCAAAATGCTGACCATGAGCGCACCCCAGGCCGATTTTGTGCGGAGCGTGCTGCAGCTGAGCATTGTGCCCGTGTGCGTGTCGTATGAGTTTGAGCCATGTGCATTCCTGAAAACCCGCGAGGTATATGTTGCCCGCCGCCAGTGCTACGAGAAGGCTCCCGGCGAGGATTTGCGCAGCATTGTGCAGGGGATCATTGCTCCCAAGGGTCGGGTGCATCTAGCGGTATGCCCCGTGGTGGACAGGTTGCAGCTGGAGCGTTGCGCCATGCCCCGTGCCAACGACAGCTACAGGATGCTGGCCCAGCACATCGATAGCCAGATACATGCTGCCTATAAGCTGTGGCCCAACAACTACATCGCCCATGACTGGCTGCATGGCACCGCAGTCCACGTCCATCGCTACACCGAGCTGCAACGCGCTAACTTTGAGCATTATGCTAAGCAGGGGCTGGCCTCCCTAGAGGGCGATGCCCACGAGCTGCTGGACATTCTGCTAGGGATATACGCCACGCCCGTGGACAACGCGTTGAACGCCAATGGGTAGGGCACTCCTTGACCTACGGCGCGATATTTTCGGGCTATATATTTTTGTATGCATGGCATGTTTTACTAACTTTGCATGAAGCAAGTGTTCTCGACCTAAATAAATGCGCTATGAATAAGATGAGATTGTTAGCCCTAGCAGCTATGCTGCTGCTCCCCATCTGCGGGTGGGCGCAAGAGGAAGAGGCCCGTTCGCGTAGCACGAACCCATTTGTCAACGAGGTGGGCTTCAATGCGGGGGCCACCACTGGTCTTGGGCTGTCGTACCGCCACTGGTTCGACCGTGCCGGCATACAGATTACCGCTATGCCCTATAAGCTGGAGAACGAGGCGCTCATCAGCGGTGGCCTTACGGCGATGCTCTCGCTGCACAACGCAAGGTATGTGCGCATATTTGGCTATTGGGGTAACCATTTGTGGTACAGAAGCTGGCGCCACACCGATTACAACACCGGCGCAACTAAAACCGATACAGACACCTGCTATAACACCGGCGTGGGGTTTGGCTTCTCGCTGGGCCGCGTGGTGGCCTTCAACATATCGATAGGCTACGGTGCCTACAACGTGCTGGGCGGATGGGATGCCCTCTCGCTGCTGCCCACTGGTGAGGTGGGGCTGTACTGGCGATTCTAAACATCAACACTCAAAGCCGCGCTCTGGCACACCGACAGCACAAGGCGGCAACGCAACGGACGCACAGGAGGCGCTCGCTACTCTGCGTGCCCAAAGCTATATAGAGCAAAAGCCCCAGAGCGTATGCTCTAGGGCTTCGGCGGTCTGGACGAGACTCGAACTCGCGACCCCATGCGTGACAGGCATGTATTCTAACCTACTGAACTACCAGACCTTTACTTATACTTATATGCTTCTCTGAGGTGTTTTTGCGGTCTGGACGAGACTCGAACTCGCGACCCCATGCGTGACAGGCATGTATTCTAACCTACTGAACTACCAGACC
>JAFTDN010000016.1 GCA_017454165.1 Bacteroidales bacterium
ACTCGCAGGGCCGCTCCTTGATGTAGTCATCGATATTTACTTCCATGGCTGCGAAAAAATAAAATTCAACCTCGTTTTCGGCAAACATTCATCTTTCACATACCGCATAACCATCTCCCACTCCTCCTCTGTCTTGTAGTCAATCTTTACATTAACTGCTACAGAATCAGATATCAACAACTGAAAAAAATCGACTCTAATGCCCGTTGGAGACGTCACGGTGTTAAATTTAACCAATGGATTGTTGGAACAACGTTCCATAAACCAATCGCCTACTGTAAATGACACAGGCTCTGCAAGACCAAACTCGGGCAGCTCTATGTCCAAATCCAATGAAACTAGCGACCGCATGAGGCTTGTGTTCCAATCCAACCGTTTCATCACTCTTGGCATCACCTCCATAAACTGGGCGAGGGCTTTCTTATTTTGCAGCCTCTTCTTAACCTCAGGGTCATCAATGTCTATCAAGTGTGGGCTCGTGGCAATATCCTCAAAAAAATTGTGCTTCAGCACTTTGGATATTAGCGCGAGCTGGTCAGTGTCCATGCTTTTTCTCTTGAAGATGTCGTAAACGTTCACCCTTGTGCAATAGATTGCCTCAGCGAAGTCTTCCATCTTCCAGCCCTGTTTGCGAACCTCTTTCTCAATCAGTTCTCCAATAGTCGTTGCGCTCATAGTTTACAGCATTAATTGGTTTCTGTTGCAAAGATACGGGTATCGTTCTTGATGTCCTCAATTTGTATGTATAACGTCTTTTTACAAAACCACAATGTATTGTACTACATCAAGTTGTAATACCTATTAGCCATGACCCTCCATTCGAACGGATGTCCAAAATTAGATTCTCAAAAATCAACAGGTAAATATCTGGCAACAAATTAGTTGCACACAGCCTTACCCCACTAAATGCAAGTGGTAAGGCTTTGCAAAAGAGGGGGCGGATCCTGCGCCCGCCCCAATGAAATGCGCTTCAGCGGCGGCTTTCTAACTATCCTTGGCCGACACCATGCTCCAAGCTGCGGCGCTCAGCGCCCCACCCACCAATGGAGCCGCGATGAACACCCACACATCGTGCAGCGCCTGCCCACCAGCGGCCAGGGCTGGCCCCAACGAGCGGGCGGGGTTCACCGAGGTGCCCGTCAGGTTGATGCACACCAGATGCACCAGCACTAGGCTCAGGCCGATGGCCAGCCCGGCGAAGCTGCCCGCGCCCACCTTAGGGTCGGTGGTTCCCAACACCACCAGCACAAACAGGAACGTGGCGATGAACTCCACCAAGAACGCCCCGCCCACGCCGCCAGCGTTGGCCACACCGTTGGAGCCAAGCGCTCCTGTGAGGTCGGGGGCCGACACCACCAGGGTCACGGACAGCAACAGGGCACCGGCCGCAATGCCACCCACCAGCTGCCCTACCCAGTAGCCCGCAGCCTCGCGCCAACCCATGCGCCCCGAAAGAGCCACCGCCAACGTGATGGCAGGGTTGATATGGCACCCGCTGATGCCCCCAATGGTATAGGCCATGGCCACCACCGCCAGCCCGAAGGCCATGGCGGTGCCCACCACGCCCGCTGGTGTATCGCAACCTAGAAATGCTGCCGTGCCGCAGCCCAAGAAGGTGAGCGCAAACGTGCCCAAAGCCTCTGCAATGTACTTTCTCATGGTTCAAAAGGGATTTTAAAGGTTCAACGTCGGGTGGTACGAAAAAAAATGGGGACGGTTAGCCCGCCCCCCAATAAAGTGTTGGGCACGCTGCCACGCGATCAGCCCAGCGGCCCCCGCCGCTGGAATCGGGAGGTGATGTCGTCCCAGCTTCCATCGGGGCGGCGGCGGAGCATACGCTGGTTGGTGGTGGGCGAGCTGAGCGGCCCCTGGGCCTCCACGTAGGGGCCCAGCTTGATGTAGTCGAAGGCCGAAGTGTCGAAACCCTGCGGTAGCAGCTGCCGGCCCGAGTACCAGGCCACGCGCAGGTGGGGATGGAGCTCTCGCAGCCCTAGGGCCAGGGCCCGCACCTGCTCGGGAGCGGCATCGCCGCCCATGAAGCACACGCAGGTGATGCCGCTGCCGCAGCACTCCACCAGCCGGTGCAGCTCGGCGGCATCGAGCATGGGGCCGGCATCATCGAGCAGGTGGGGGCTGTGGCAGCCGGGGCAGCCATTGGGGCAGCCCGCTATGCTGATGGCCAGGCTCACCTCATCGGGCACCTCCTGGAACACCACATCGGTGTCGGCGTACCTCAGCATCGGCGGGGCTCCTCCATGCTGGGGTTGGGCTCGGCGGCGGGGGTGGCATGGGACTCCACTGGGGCGTAGTAGCGCCGCTTGGCCTCGGCCTGCCGCGCCTCCGAGAAGTTCGACACCCGTTTCAGGTAGCCGATTATGCGGGTGAGGTAGTCCACATTGGTGCTCTGGCACTTGGGGCAGCTGCGCAGGTGGTGCTTGTCGATATGGCCGCAGTCGTTGCAGACGGTGTTGGGGATGTTGAACGTAAAGTAGTTGCACCCCTCATGGGCGGCCACGCGCAGCAACTGTCGGTACTGCGGCTGGCTGAGGTGCTCGTCGAGGTTGAGGTGCAGGGCCGAGCCGCCAGTGAGGTGCTCTATGTACTTGGCTCCGTGCAGGCGGAACTTGTCGAGCGGGTTGGTGCTGGTGTCCTCCACTATGTAGAAGTAACTGTTGTAGCAGTCTCGGGGCACCCAGTAGCCGTCCTCGCGGTCCCACTTGGCGTGCTTCACGCCCACGTTCTCGGCGGGGATCATCTCGCAGTTGAACATCAGCTCCTTGGTGCGGTAGCTCTTGTTGTAGCGCTCAATTAGGCCCAGCACGCTGTGCACGAATTGCTGGTAGCGCTCGTTGTCGCTGATTTCCATCTTTAGGAACTCGGCGGCCTCCACCATGCCGTTCACGCCTATGGTGAGGTACTGCCTGGCTATGTCGATGAAGCCCGCATCGAACAGGGGGAGCATACCCTTGCTCTGCAGCATCTTGAGGTTCTCGTTGTAGGCCGTCTGCACCTTGTGGGCCAGGTCCACAATCTCCTCGAGGAACGACAGGTAGTCGCGCCCCTGGCGCACGGCGAACTGCACGCATCGGTTGATGTTGATGGTGAGCACGCTCTTGCTGCCCGTCGAAACGCCGCCGGCACCCAGCGTGTAGCTGAAGCCGTTGTCCTGAATTTCGTTGCGCAGGCGGCAGCACGATGAGAGCGAGTCGGCGTTGTCGCTCAGGTAGGTGAAGAAGGAGTGGCCCTCGGCGTACATCTGGGCGGTGAAGTCGGCCCACTCTTGGTCGAGCACATCGCCGTCCTTGCTCAGCAGGGCCATGGTCTCCACGGGGAAGGTGAGCACGCAGCGCTGGCGCTCAGCGTTGAACCAGCGCATGAAGCGCTTTTGGAGCCACGAGAGCGATGGCCAGTGGGGCTGCGAGCCATCGGGGAAGTAGAAGTTGCCGAAGAGCGACTCGAAGTAGTGCCTATCGTAGTAGGCCACGTTCCAGAACACCGACTGGAAGTTGCGGGCCCCGGTGGGCTGGTTGATGGAGGAGACAATCTGCTCGAAGCAGTCGGTAATAACCTTGTCGATGGTGCGCTGCTTGGCCGAGAGGTCCACCACCTGGTCGGCCCGCTCGTAGTAGTCCTGCCCGAACTCGAGACCCACGAAGTAGTTCATGTACATCAGGAACTCGGGGGTGGCGCAGGCGCCCGAGAGCATCGACGACACCATGAACACCATGTTGATGAACCCGCCGCAGAACGAGCGCAGGTTGGTGGGCGCGGTGGAGTTGCCCCCAATGGACTTGGTGCCCCCTATCAGCCAGGGGTACATGGTGATGGAGGCGCAGTAGTTGGCCAGCGAGGTCTCGTCGTTTTTGTAGATGAAGTGGCCATTGAGCAGATGTATATACTTGTCGGCCAGCTCCATGCCGTACATCTCCTTTATGCGGTCGGTGAGCAGGCGGCGGTTCAGGCGGATGAACCCGCTTTTGGGCAGCTCGCCTATCAGGGTGGCTATGTTCTTGCGCTCCACGTTGGCGTTGGCATCGTACTTGCTGCCGGTGGCGGCGTTCGACGCATTGCAGTAGTTCGACAGGAAGTCGAGCTTCTCGCGGGTTTCGCGATCCTCGGAGTGCTTCTGGCGGTACAGGATGTAGTGCTTGGCCACCTCGAAGTAGCGCTCGGCCATGAGGGCCGTCTCCACCTGGTCCTGGATCTCCTCCACGGTCATGCCGTTGGCTATGCGCACGCGGCCCAGGATGCCGGCCAGCTCCTCGTCGGTTACGAACCCCCCAGCGGCGATGAACGCCTTGCGCACGGCGGCCTTAATCTTGTCGAGCATGAACGGCTCCCGGCGCCCGTCGCGCTTCTTGATGTACAGTCCCTCTGTATTCATTATATGTGGTTTTATGTTGATGCGCTTAGTCTTGTCGCGGGCCACGCCGGCCACAGGGCCGAAAGCACCCGCATGTGGTATGCGTTATGTCGTCAAACTCCTATCAATCACACGCATAGCCCCTTAATCCCGAGGGGTAGATGCGCTCTTACCGGTAAGGCAGGTCTTCTGGCTCGCTCGGGGCCCAGCGCCTTCCCGCCCCCTACGGGCAGTGGCTTGGTGGGATGCTGGGCAATAGCTCATGAGCTCACAGCTACGGGTATAGCCCCTGGTTCTCACAGGGTTCCCTATTAATCTAGAAAAGAACCTTACGACTACAAAATTAGACGTTTATCGCGGTGCTGATACCCCCCCTGCTCAAGTATTTTTTTGCACAGCTTATCAACATCACAATCATCTATATAATAGATATTTACACCAAATGCTGAGGGTTTATGGGCGTATGGTAATTTTTGTGTAACTTTGCTCCCTAGTACATAACCAATTACGCCATGTACGCCCGCACCATCATAGCCATAGCGCTGACCTCAATGCTGCTGCTCCCGCTGCGCACGGAGGCCCAGCTGGGCGGGCGCAGCACCTACCAATTCCTGAACCTGCCCCTCTCGGCGCAAAGCACCGCCCTGGGCGGTAAGGCCCTCACCACTGACAGCCCCAGCCTGCCCACCGTGCTGGGCAACCCCAGCCTGCTCGACTCGTCGATGCACAACGGCATCGATGCCTCCTATATCAACTACATCTCCAACCTCAACTACGGCTCGGTCATCTACGCCCGCCACTTCGCACGCTTGGGCACCATGGCCTTCGGCCTGCAGCAGCTGGGGTACGGCAAGTTCGAGCGCATCAATGAGCAGGGCGGCCACGAGGGCTCGTTCCGCTGCCACGAGACCTGCCTGAGCGGCATGTACTCCATGCGGCTCGACACTGCGGTGAACATCGGGCTGACGCTCAAGCTGGTGAGCTCGCAGCTCGAGTCGTACTGGTCGGGCGGCATCGCCATCGACCTGGCCGCGCAGTACACCTCGCGCGATGGCTCATTCACCGCCGCCATCGCCCTGCGCAACGCAGGCCTGATGCTCAAAACCTACAGCGGCCAGCGCGAGCAGCTCCCCATAGAGCTGCTGGTGGGCCTGAGCAAGCGGCTGCAGCACGCCCCGCTCCGATTCGTGCTCACGTTCCAGCAGGTGCAGAACCTCAGCATGCGCTACCGGGGACAAGAGGCCGCCACCATCAGCCTGATGAGCGGCGAGGTGCAGCAGGAGGGCCTCCTGCGCAGGGTGGGCGGCGAGGTGCTCAGCCATGTGGTACTCGGACTAGAGGTTACACCCGTCCCCGCGCTGTGCATCAGGCTGGGCTACAACCACCAGCGCCGCAACGAGCTGGCCGTGGCCGCCAAAACCTCCATGGTGGGCCTCAGCGGCGGATTCGGCATCTCCATCAAGAAGTACACCTTCGGCTACAGCTGCGCCATGTATCACCTGGCCGGGTTTTCGCACCACTTCTCGGTGGGCACCAATATCAACCGCTTCATGAACAAGCATTAGCATACTATTTACGCGCAAATATCTATGAATAAGATTATTATAGCTATCGATGGGCACTCATCGTGCGGCAAGAGCACCTTCGCCAAGCGCATAGCCCAGGAGCTGGGCTACCTCTACGTGGACAGCGGAGCCATGTACCGCGCCATAGCGCTGGCCCTGCTACGCCGCAATGCCATCAGCAACGGCCATATCGACCCCGATGCGCTGGCCGAGGTGCTGGCCTCGTCCCAGGTGGGCTTCGCCGCCGACCCCGCCTCGGGCAGTCACATCACCACCCTGAACGGCGAGCCCGTGGAGCACGAGATACGCAGCCCGCAGGTGGCCGCCGTGGTGAGCTTGGTGGCCGCCCAGCCCGAAGTGCGCACCCTGCTCACCGCGCAGCAGCAGGCCCTAGGCGAGCAAAAGGGCATCGTGATGGACGGACGCGACATTGGCACCGCCGTGTTCCCCAACGCCGAGCTCAAAATCTTTATGACCGCCGCCCCCGAGGTGCGTGCCCAGCGCCGCCTGCGCGAGCTACAGCAGAAGGGGCAGCAGCTGTCGCTCGATGAGGTGCTGGCCAGCGTGCTCGAACGCGACCGCATCGACCAGTCGCGCACCCACTCCCCCCTGCGCCAAGCCCCCGATGCCCTGCTGCTCGACAATAGCCACCTCAGCGTGGAGCAGCAGATGCAGTGGGTGAGGGGCATTATTGCACAGCGCACCGCCCAGACCGCCGCCCACCCATGACCATCGAGATAGACCCCCGCTCGGGATTCTGCTTCGGCGTGGTGAAGGCCATCGAAACCGCCGAGCAGCTGCTGGCCCAGAGCCCAGAGCTGTACTGCATAGGCGACATAGTGCACAACGGGCAGGAAGTGGAACGCCTGCAACGACTAGGCATGCATGTGGTGGGCATCGACGACCTGCCCTCAATCGCCGGCAAGCCCGCCCTGATAAGGGCCCACGGCGAACCGCCATCGACCTACGCCCAGGCCCAAGCCCACGGCATCCGCCTCACCGATGCTACATGCCCCGTGGTGCTGCGCCTACAGCAGCGGGTGAAGGCCGCATGGCTGCAAGCCACGGACACCGGCGGCATGGTGCTGATTTACGGCAAGAAAGGGCACGCCGAGGTAATCGGCATAGTGGGGCAAACCGATGGGCAGGCCGTGGTGGTGGAGCACCCCTCCGACCTCGACACCATAGCCCTGCCGCAGCGCGTGGAGCTATTCTCGCAGACCACCATGGAGCCGCAGCGCTACCATGCGCTGGCCCGCGAGGTGCGCCAGCGCATGGCCTGCCCCAGCGGCCTCACCGTGCACGACACCATCTGCGGGCAGGTGGCCAACCGCCGGGACGAGCTGGCCCGGTTCGCCTCCGAGCACCACGTGGTGGTGTTCGTGGGCGGGCGCAAAAGCTCCAACGCCAAAACCCTATTCGAGACCTGCCAGCAGGCCAACCCGCACTCGTACTTCGTGAGCCATCCCGATGACCTGCGCCCCGAATGGTTCTGTGATGCCCATCGGGTGGGCATCTGCGGTGCCACGTCCACCCCGCAGTGGCTCATGGAGAGCGTGGCCCAGGCCGTGAGGGCCATGGGCTGATCGCATTTTTGCCCAATAGCGCGGGCAGGGACAGCACCCGCCCCAAGCGAGGTCGGTGCCCATGCACTGAAAACGTAGCACTTTGTGGAGCATATCTTGCAGCATCATCGATTGCCCAATGGCCATTGGACACAATCCGGGTGTTGAGCCCATGCTGCGAGCAATGCGCTATGGTATCGAAGAGTTCATCTCCAAGCAAGGTACATTCACCACCTGTGAACACCACTACCTTTTATAGAGGGCATGGTGTCGACCACATAATCCACTATGCCCTTCATGAAAGCCGACGACAACGAGCCGCGTTTCTTGGGCGAGCAGGCAAAGCAGCAGCCCGCGCAGGCACTGGTACAGGTGTGGGTGGTTATGAATGTTAGAAGCTTGGGGTCAATATGCTTTAACATCCACTTCATTCCGCATTCAGATGCACGATGTATTTTTTCTCGCCATGCTCAATAAGTGTGAGGCTCTGCTTGCGGTTTTTGAGCAGCGCAAAACACTTGCCTATGCTGGGTATTCTGTGCCATCCTAAATAGCCGAACACTCCGCCCGAGCCGAATGTGCGTACAGTTCCGCTGAGTTCCGCCGCTTCTAATGGCCTCACCTTAACGTCGCTCCGATTGAACCGTAGCTCGCCCAGCACCTTCTTCACCACTATCTGCTCCTTGTCGATGTAGGTGTAGCGGGGCATGTGGGCCATGCTCACGATGGTGCAAATGGTGAGCAACGCGGCGATAGCAATTTCTAACCAATACGGGCAGGTGCTGGCGGATACCCTCCACAAAAGCCATGCATTGATGGCCACAAATATCAATGTGAACACCGCCGATAGCGCGTCGAATCTGAAATGCTGCGTCATGATTTTCAGTTTTTAAAGTTAATAGCGCTGCTTTATTCCTATCGCCGTAGTGTCGAGCGAGAATACATATTTTGTGTCGCCATGCTCTACCATGGCCAGATGCTGCCGATTGCTACCCGATAGCAGCACGTAGGCTCGGCCGTGCTTTTTGAGGTTGAACCATCCGGTGTTGCCCCATGGGCCGCTCGCGCCATTGGTTCTGACGCTGCCGCTGAGGGCATTGGATGGCAGAGCTGTAATCTTACACTCGGCGCGGGGCAGCTGTAGCTTCCCTATGCCTTTTTTTACGGTGATGTGTTCACTGTCAATCATGCTGTACTGCGGAATATCGGCCATGATAGAGAGCGTAACAGCAGCGATGATGCCAAAGGCCAGTATTATTTTCAGCCTGCTGGCCCGCTCGGTAAATTTGGTGCACAGGAATATGCTCAGCCCAATACAGACGGCAACAATGGACAATGATATTATGTAAGTCATGACAATGATGGTTTTAGTGTCTCCCCTAGGCTGAGATTACGAGTTCAACCTTTTGAGGTTGCGGACGACCGAGCATTCCTTTTGTTTTAACTCGGACTTCCTGTTCAACATGCTTTCCCGCCATTAGCATTGCTGGCCAGCGGGGGCCATGCTCCCTTCGGGCTGATGCACTATGCAGCGCACAGCCCTCCGGTTGCGAATTTTTTCCGGCCCAGGCTGCCGTTTGACCACCTCCGCGCTCCCAAGTCCGCATCCCCCTCATCCCCGCCAGATGGCCGTGCGCCCCTGCCGTGCCCATGTTTGCTCGGCAGGGGCTGCTCAAGCTCCATGAGGCGGATGCCCGCGCGGCTGCGGTAGCGGAGGCGGGCTTTAAACGGTTCATGCTGTAGATGAGGTATTTGACTGCACCTAAGGGAGCCACACCTATACATGGCTCCGAGGCTCAACCAGTTCGCGATGCGGGGTGGCAGGTGCATACCGTATTGATTATGGGACAAAGATAGCGCTTTTATTTGACATCACAAACCTTTGGGGCAACTTTTTTCAGAAATTTTTTCAACCTAATGATTGTATAAACATTAACTAACAAAAAACAACCGCAAACGCCAAAAAAAGGAGAGCGCAACACTCTCCCTGTTTTTGTTTATCAAGCTGATTTGGAATTATTTACGGCGCAGCGACCACGAGACCGACAGGAGTATCTCGCGGGGGCGAAGGTAGTAGTAGGCTTCCTCAACCGACATGCTGCCCTGCTTGACGCGGTTAAAATCTGTGTTGTTGAAAAGATTAAGCATCTTTAGCCCAACTGTCAAGCCGTGGCGAGTTTTGTATTCGTAAGATAGGTTGGCAAACGTGGCCGTGGTTCGAATGTCGTTGATGCTGATGTCGTAGTATTCGCCCTCCATGGTTAGCAGGTGACGTTTGATGGGAAACAGGTAGGCTTTGATGGAATGGAGCTGCTCCAGGTCGGCAGATTTAAGTCCGCCCAGCGTGTAGCGGCTTTGCGTAGCCCGATAGGTGTAGTCGAGGTTGCACCACGAGAGCAGGCCAAAGCGCAGGCTGGGCTTCAGGGTAAGCGTTTGCCGCTGCGATGGCCTCAGCTGGCCGTCTGTAAGGTAGTGCGAGGCCGAGTTAGCCCCCGATGCATCTACGCCCGCCGTGGTGCCAATGGCGTGGCAATACCACTTGAGCTCGCCACCCAGTTCGTTGCTCTGCGAGCTATTTTGCATGGGTATTGTGCTATACACCAGTATGTTACCCGTGCTGTCGAGCAGTTGCACCGCTCCAATACGGTTGTACCAGTTCTGCGAACATCGGGCGTAAACCCTACCGAATAGCCCGATGGTTGCCCGGCGGTAGCTTAGCGATGCGGAGGCCGATGCTGCCTGTCGGTAGTAGAGGTTGAACTGACCGCGATTCAGGTAGCGGTGGCTCGACAGGTAGTAGCCCGGCAGCAGGTCGGTGATTGAGGTGTTGCTCGATTTTGAAAAACGTCCGCTCACGTTCCATTCCATGCCGCCTATGGGCATTAGCCGCAGCGATATGCGCGGACTAAAAAGCAATTTTGCATTGCCATTTTTTTCGTGCGATATTTGGCTGCGAATGCTACTGCAATCGAACCCCAGCGGGATGTTGATGGTGAGATGGGCGTAGCGGTTTTTAAATTCGAGCTGTTCGGAAACATGCGGACTCAGGTGTACCCATTGCACGTTGTTGCGCAGCGAGTCTGACATAATGGCCGTATCGCCCGCCCAGAGCGTGGTGCCGTGCTGCGTGATGCTGCCATCGATCTCCAAAATCGATGACAGCGTAAATCTGCCCAGCGGCACGGCAAATTGTACGCTGTTGCGCGTTTGAAGGTTGTTGTTGTTTACGCTTTGCCGCGATGGACTGTAACCGCCCATCTCCACAAAAGGCGTGTATTCTACATATTGCGGTGTGCGATTATAATCTACCACCGATTTGATATTAAAAAATGTGCCCCCAACAGGCGTGAGCAGCTGGAAATTGTTGGCAAACGTCAGATGCGGCATCGAGGCGGTTAGTGTGCGCTCGGTGGAATTGCTGAGCGTGTGATGTACTGCATGGTCCCAAAACTGAGCGTACTCTATTTTTTCTTGCAGATAGCCACTCTGGGCGTTGCGCATCAGCTGCAGCGACGATATTATGCTGTGCGAATATATTTTGTTGCCATACTCATCGTGCAACGACAGCGTCGTGTCGCCAATAAAATAGGTGCTTCGCTCGGTGTTATCCTCCTGCGTTCTGTCGCGGTAGTACGACACGTTAAGCTTTAGCTCCAGGTCGTTTTTTAATTTTGTGAGGTAGTTGAACGACATCAGCGCCGAAAGATTGCGCAAATAGCGGCTCTCGGCCACCCGTGCATTGCCCAGGCGAGGTACGCTCAGATAGTTATCTTTGATCGTATTGATGCCATCTATCATACTAATGCCCGAGCCCAAGGTTACAGACTGATGCAAACGTCCGAGGTTGCTCCCTATGTTGTTGCCCTGCAGCGACACAATGAGCTGATGCCCCTTGCCGAACAGCATGGGGCTAAGGTTGATGCCGCCCAGCCACGGTTCGTAGCCCACGGTAACACTGGCACTACCGGTAACCGAAACATTGCGCTTTAGCTTGATATTGAGCGATGTGCCATCACTGGGGAGCACCTTTTCGGCCACCTTTATGGGCTGATGGTTGTGCAGCACCTCCACGCTGGCCACGTCGGCGTGTGGCAGGTTTTGGTTGGCAATTGCGTAACGACCTCCAAGCAAATCGAGCCCCTCGATGTAGTATTTTTGGATGCTGCGCCCTTGGTACGATATTTTGCCAGCATCATCCACCTCAAATCCAGGCATTTTGGCGATTACATCGCCAATGGAGCGGTCGCTGGGCTTGGAGAATGCCGCCACGCGATACACGGTGGTGTCGCCGCGTTCGGTGATAGGGGCGCGTTGCACCCGCACCTCGTCGATGTCGTGCGATTTTCCTGTTATGGGTATGCTAATATGCTGCGTGCGGTTGCCGATGGCAATTGTGGTCTCCTTTATGGCCAGCGAACGCACCTGTATCCTGATGCTATCAATATCGGACTTAAAAGTAGCGCTAAACTCACCGTTTTTATTGGAGATACAGAACGCTATCACATTCTTTTCTTTGCCATAGAAAAGCAGTGTGGCCTCAAGCGGAATTTGCTCGCCAGCGGGTTTAACCAAAACCCCAGAAACAGTGGTTTGTGCCACGCCAACGTAGAAGCAAACTGAAAGAAAAATTATGGAGAAAAAGTGACGCATGAGGGCTAATACCTCTCGATGTAATTGTTTATCCCTTTCGTCCGTTGTGAAATTCGTGCCATAATATTGGGATCAGAAGATTCTGTTATCGTCGCAGCAAGACGTTTTGCTCTATTGGCATTTTCATCATAGAAAGCACGAACAAGTTCTTTTGGAGTTACTTTTTGAGTTCTTTCCTGTGCCTTGTACATTGGTAGATTTAAACCATTACGTACTCCCTGTAGCACAAATTTATGCTCGTTTTCTGTATCTGCTATTTGTACAATAACACCTGGTAAACCGCAGAATTTGTAAGGCCCATCGCTTATGGGCACATCGGGCGCGAACCACGCAACATAGTCGCGTCCGCCATAACTGGTGGTGGCCATCAGGCAACGTAGGTTTATTATAGTCGTATCACGTTCTGTATTTATTTGCCACCTGAGTTTTAAATCCTCTTCAGAGTGATAATTATTCCCGTCTAAACGACTAAAAACAGATATTTTATTGCTATTTGGATAGTTTTTTAATACTCGGTAACTGGCATAGCTGTGAGATTCCATTCCCAATACCATTGGCAAAATCTTAGTAACAGCTTCTTGCACAGGCAAATGTTGATACACTGCAAGCAGAGAGTCTTTATAGGCATTTGAACTACTTTGAAATCGCGAGTATTTATCTCCAATTTCTAATTGCATTTGCAGCAAGCGTATTGTTTGAGGTTTGCCTGCGGTTTCGTTGAAATGATAGTCGTAGTACACGATTGCGCGTACCGTGTCAATCACGGAGTACTCCTGGGCAGCAACAGTTTTGATTGATGCAATGAACAGCATCGCGCTGATGAACAAATTTCTCATGGCATGTTTTAAAAAAGGGCCACGGACAGCCATCCGTGGCTTTTGATTCCTATTCTTCCTTTTACTAGCAGACTATTTCCGCAATGGCTATGACATCGTCAACTACCTCCTTGGCATTTTTGCGTCCGCAAATTTTTCCGCTGGAGCCACCACCGTTACCGCATTCGATGGTATACTCTACGCAGTTATTACCTTGTTCTTGGTCAGGCTCAGGTTTGGGCTCAGGTTTTGGTGCGTTGGCCATGCTGGCCGTGGCGATTAGCAGCAGTGCTGCGATGCTTAACATTCGTTTCATTTTCAGTTAGTTAAAAAGTTTCTGCTTGCTGGCTGTACATTGTGCAATTAATATCTCTCTATATAGTTGTTTCTTCGCTTGGTCTGCCGTTCTATTCGTGCTACTGCGTTTGGATCAGAAGTCTCTATCACACTTTCCTCAAATCGTTTTGCTATACTTGCATTATTATCATAAAAAGCGCGAACAAACTCTTTGGTGGTTATTTTTTGTCTTGCTCCTTGAACTATATACATTGGTTTGTTAATATCGTATTTTGCCCCCTGTAATTCAAAAACATGCTCATTTTCCGTATCGGCTATTCGCACAATAATTCCTGGCAGACCGCAAAATTTGTATGGACCATCGCTTATGGGAATATCGGAGGCGAACCAAGCCACATAGTCGCGTCCGCCGTAGGTGGTTGTGGCCATCAGACAGCGCAGTTCTATTATTGTGGTATCGCGATTGGCATGTATTTGCCAATTGAAGTTTACATCCTCTACAGATTGATAAGGAGTTGAGAAATGAGCAAAAACACTAATTTTATTGCGATTAGGATATTTTTTTAATACAGTGTGCCGTGCATATATGTGTGAATCCATGCCCATTATCATGGGCCATATTTTCCCAAATGCTTCTTTGGGTGGCAAATGTTGGTACGATACAAGTAATGAATCCGTGTAGGCGTTTCTGATGCTTAAAAATAGTGAGTATTTGTCGCCTATTTCTAATTGCATTTGCTGTCGCCGTATAGACTCGCATTCTCCCGCTGTTTCATTGAAATTATAGTCGTAGTACAATATTTGCCGCACGGTATCAATCAAGGTGTACTCCTGTGCGACAATAGGTGTTAACGATATGATGAACAACATCACTCCTATAAATAAAATTCTCATGGCAAATAAAAAAATACCATGGATAGCCGTGGGCTATCCATGGCTCTTGGTTCCTATTCTTCCTTTTGCTTTCCGTGGCAGAAAGTTTCCGCCATATCATCAACCATTTGAACTAACTCTAATGTTGATGCATGTGCACATATCTTACCATACGAATACCCTCGATCGCAAGCGATGAAGTAGGGTATACAGTTGGGTTCACCATCCTCCTGCGGTTCAGGTTTGGGCTCTGGTTTCGGCGCGTTGGCCATGCTGGCCGTGGCGATTAGCAGCAGTGCTGCGATGCTTAATATTCGTCTCATTGGTCAGTTAGCTAAAAAGTTGGCTGCTTGCTGGCTGTACATTGTGCAATTAATACCTCTCAATGTAGTTGTTTACTTGTTTGGACTGCTGCTCAATTCGGGCTACTGCATTGGGATCAGAAGTTTCTACCACAAACTCCCCAAAACGTTTTGCTATACTTGCATTATCATCATAGAAAGCTCTTACAAAATCTTTAGGAGTTACTCGTTGGCGCGTTAGTTTGTCTTTATACATTGGTTGGTTCACATCGTAGTGTGCCCCCTGAAGTTCGAAAATATGCTCATTTTCGGTGTCAGCTATACGGACTATTATGCCAGGTAATCCGCAGAATTTGTATGGTCCATCGCTTATGGGCACATCGGGAGCAAACCAGGCAACATAGTCGCGCCCCCCGTAGCTGGTTGTTGCCATCAGGCAACGTAGGTCTATTATTATGGTATCACGCTCTGGGTGAATCTGCCAGTTGAAATCAATTTTTTCTTCAGATTGGTAGTTTATTTTACTAAAACAATTGAATACACTTATTTCTCTATCATTTGGATAGTTTTTTAACAAATGATAACTTGCATATTTGTGCGTGGTTATCCCCATCACCATGGGAAGTATCTTACCAAATGCTTCGTTAGTTGGCAGGTGTTGGTATAAAATCAATAGCGAGTCCCTATAGGCCACGTTGCTGCTGCAAAAACGTGAACATTTGTCGCCAATTTCTAATTGCATTTGCTGCAAACGTATAGATTCGCATTCACCTGCTGTTACGTTGAAATGATAGTCGTAGTACATTATTTGCCGCACCGTGTCAATCAAGGAGTATTCCTGTGCCACAATTGTTCTGACTGACATCATGAATAGCATCAATAAAATCAATAAAAACCTCATATTAAAAAGAAAAATAAGCAAAAAAATGCCACGGATAGCCATTTGCTATCCGCAGCTCTTGGTTCTTACTCTTCAGTACGACGACTTCCATGGCAAAATCTTTCTGCCAAATCATTTGCTTCCTGTAATAACTCTTGTGTAGAAGCATGTCCGCACATCTTTCCGTCCAGGTACCCGCGATCACAGCTGATGTGTACGGGTATGCACCTGTATTCAGGGGCTTGGGGCTCTGGCTTGGGTTCGGGTTTCGGTGCGTTGGCCATGCTGGCCGTTGCGACTAGCAGCAGCGCTGCTATGCTTAACATTCGTTTCATCATTCTGTGTGTTAAAATTTTGGAAACCTCTGCTTTCATTCTTTTTTATTCGAGGCTCCAGTTAGCATCATTCCCATCCTTAACATATCTGGCAACGGGCACCATACCCCCTTGGACATCATCACTTTGCAGCGCACTGCCCACCGCGCACGGGGATTTGCGGCTCGGATGCTCCTTGCTGGCACAGCCCATGGCCAACAGCCACTGCCACGCCGCTTCGCCCCCGCACGTCCGCATCCCTAACGCCGGGGGCTGCCCGAACTCCATGCGGCGGATGCCCGCGCAGGCTGCGGTAGCGGAGGCGGGCTTTAAACGGTTCATGCTGTAGATGAGGTATTTGAATGCACCTAGGGGAGCCATACCTATTATATAGGTCGGCCAAGAGGCCCAGAGGCCAAGAGGCCCAGAGGCCCAGAGGCCCA
>JAFTDN010000153.1 GCA_017454165.1 Bacteroidales bacterium
GATGTGCTATTCATCGGCTATCCCGTTTGGTTCGGCACCTACGCCCCGCCCATTGCCACATTCTTGGCCAATGCCGACCTGAGCGGCAAAAAGATTGTACCATTCTGCACCTTTGGCAGCGGCGGGCTGGAGTCGAGCACCAAGGCCATGGCCGAAGCGGCCCCTGGGGCCGAGGTGCTCCCTGGCTATGGAGTGCGCTCGGCCCGATTGAGCGCCGCTCCCGCCGAGATCGACCAATTCCTGAAGGCCAGCGGTTTTGTGGAGGGCGAATGCGTCAAGCTGGCAGCCTTCCCCGAGCAGCACCCCGCGAGCACCGATGAGGCCGCCATATTCGATGCCGCCGTGGGCGACTACCCCATGATACGCGCCCAGGCCACCGCCGTGGCCTCCCGCGCCATCCCCGGCGGGGTGGAGCACCTGTTCACCGCCACCTCGTTGCCCCATCCCGATATGCCCGACATGCCCGCCCGCGACATGCAGGTGTACGTGACGGTGCTGGACGGCGAGCCCCCCGTGTTCACAAAGGTGGTGAGGTAGGGCCGGCTTTGTAGAGGCTAGGCGCATGTCGGGGCTGGGGGCCATATTGGCGGGCCGCATTGGCGCGGGCACAGCCAAAGCGCTGGGTCGAACCGCCCGGCCAGGGGCCCTGTGGCCATTCCTCTTCGATGGGGACAAGCGCGCCTCCGACAACGCCGCTTGGGCGCTGACGCATCTGCCTAGGGCCGCCAACGCATGGCTCACCGAGAGGCAGGACGCGCTCATCGATGAGGCTATGCGCACTGCCAGCACCACCAAGCGCAGGCTGCTGCTGAATTTGCTGCGGCGCACCGCATTTGAGCGCGACCGCATCCGCCCCGATTTTCTCGATTTCTGTTTCAATTTAATGCTTTCCGATGAGCCGGTGGGCGTGAGGGTCTTGGCCGTCAAGCTGGCCTACGCGCAGAGCGCGCATTACCCCGAGCTGCTTGCCGAGTTTGACACCTCGCTCAAAATGATAGATGCCGCGGCATTGCCCGCCAGCTTGCGGTGCGTCAGGGGAAAGATGCTGCGAGCAGTGCGCAGCTTGCAATATGATGATACCTAGGCGTTTATGTACTGTCGTAACCGAGGCTGCGATTGGCGCGTACCAACTACCAATACGTTGAGTGGAAAAATATCATGACATATGACAATACATGAGGCGATTGAGGCCCGACACAGCGTGAGGGCGTATAAAGAGCAGCCTCTGGCTGATGGGGCCGTAAAAGCGCTCGCTGAAAAGATCGCAGAGCTGAATAGGGTGGGGCAGCTGCATATCCAGCTGATTCAGAACGAGCCGAGGGCATTCCTAGGGACGTTGGCGAAGTACGGTAAGTTCCGTGGCGTTCAGAACTACATCGTCATGGCGGGGCGGAGGGCCGCCGACCTCGATGAGCGCGTGGGCTACTACGGCGAGCACCTGGTGCTGCTGGCGCAAGCTCTCGGCCTGAACACCTGCTGGGTGGGCCTCAGCTACTCGAAAGTGCCCGGAACGTATGCGCTCGATGAGGGGGAGAAGATTGCCTGCTACATAGCCATTGGCCATGGCGCGACGCAGGGATGCGGCCATAGGATACAGACCGTGGAGCAGGTCAGCAACGCCAGCGACACCACCCCGCAGTGGTTCCGCCGTGGAGTAGAGGCGGCGCTGCTTGCTCCTACAGCTGTGAACCAGCAGAAGTTCTTTTTTGAGTATGCCGGAATGGCAGACGGGCACCATTGGGTGCTCGCCAAAAAGGGCTTTTCTCTGATTGGCTATGCCCAAATGGATTTGGGCATAGCGAAATATCATTTTGAAATAGGGGCTGGAAAAGATAATTTTGAGTGGAAATAGCTGAAAAATAGTAGTTATAGGTGCTTATGATATGAAAAAAGTACGAATTACAGCCGTTCGGCAGACGGTTTATCACGACTTGATAGCGCGATATGAAAATCAGATAGAGCACACCTGCGATGTGCATGAGGGGCAGCAGTGGATCTCCGTAGATGGGCAATGCCCTGAAGGCATGTGCCCAGCGGCGTGGGGCTCCATGCGCGAGTTTGTAGAGGCGCTGTCGCGGGGCGGGGGCAATTTCTACGATGGCTGGATGCAGAACCCCCTTAGCGCTATGATTAGTTGCAACGATGGCTTCCGCCCTTTCAGCTTTTACATCGAGGTTGTAGAGGATTAGAGCGCCTGCGCCTGTTGGCGTATCGCGAAGTTAATATGAGCAAGCACCTCGTGCTCAGAGTTGCAAAAAAAATGTACTTTTGCATTGTTGATTGAGCGTAGCGCCATGGAATACTACATTGTTGATGCCTTTGCCGAGGCCCCCTGTGGGGGCAACCCCGCCGGGGTGGTGCTGCTGGGCGATGGGGTGTTCCCCGAAGCTCGCCTCATGCAGCTTATTGCCGCCGAGTTGCGCTATTCCGAAACGGTTTTTGTACGTCAGCTAGCCGAGCGGGAATTCGCCCTGCGCTATTTCACGCCCCTGCACGAGGTGGATCTCTGCGGCCATGCCACCGTGGCCGCATTTGCCCTGCTGCACCGCAAAGGGTTGGCCTCAGGGGCTTGCCTGTGCCACACTCAGGCGGGCGCTCTGCGCGTGGAGGCCGCCGAGCGCGTGATGATGCAGATGGCCGCGCCTCGTATTGTATCTACCATCAGCGAAGTAGAGCCGCTCTACAGGGCCGTAGGGCTAACTGGCTACCGCCCCGCGCTGCCCGTGCAGGTGGCCTACGCTGGCCTGGCCGACATCATGCTGCCCGTATCCGATCTGCCCGCGCTCAACGCCTTGCAACCCGACATGGAGGCCATAGCCGCGCTCACCGAGCACCATGGGGCTGTCAGCCTGCAACCATTCGCGTACGCCGCCGATGGGCACACCGCCCATGTGCGCGACTTCGCCCCGCGCTATGGGGTGCCCGAGGAGGCCGCCACCGGCTCTGCCAACGCCGCGCTCACGTTCTATCTTTGGCGCTGCGGGTGCGTTGAGATTGGGGCCGAGTGCGCCTTCGTGCAGGGCGAGACCATGGGGCGGCCCTCGGTGGTGCGCACCCAGCTACGCGCCGAGACCCAGCTGTTTGTGGGGGGCACGGCGGTGGTGCTTGCCCAAGGGCAGTTGCTGCTGTAGCGCCCTAGCGGGCTTACAGCTCCTTCAGTATTTCCAAAAACTCATTTTTTGTGTAGGCTCCTTCTACCTTTCTATTTTTATAGACCAAGCAATAGCGGAACTGGTTGCCAGCCTTGCTCTCCCAGAGGTTACCAAGCTTGATTTTCTTTTCGTCATCTAGGTGGTCGCCCTTGGTCTCGAGCAGCACTATTTTCCCTTTTTTCGTTTTGATGATAAAATCGGGATAATGGTTGATGAAGCCATTGATGCAGAAACCCTTGCCGCGCTCGAGATTGCGCGTCCAGAACTCCACGCTATCGAGATTGGCCACATCGTTTATCACCTCGCGCTCAAAACCATCCATATCGGCCTCCTTTTCATAAAGCGACTTGGGCAAACCCGAGATGGTTTTGCTGGGTATAATCTCCGTTGGCAGCTGAAATAGGCTTTCGGTGAATATCTGATCCTTATCGACCATATTATAAAATTGGCTCTCCTTAAATTCATCGCCCAGCTGTCTTATTTTCTGCTTAATTTTTTCGGCGTATGAATATTCATGGTTCAGCAGGTCGGCAAACTGCTCATCGGTGAAGCGTTCTAACACATGGTTGACGAACATCTCAATCTCCCTGTCTGGAATGGGATACATTTTTCCGATGATATTTTTTAGACGGTGGGTGCAATTCTTTATGCGATTTTTTTTGTGCTCGGGGGCAAGGATATACGATGCTATCTGCTCGTGCACAGCACCTTCAACCTTCAGATAGGTGGGCATGTATCTGTTGTTCTCATCCAAATCAACACGATACATCGATGTTTCCACGCTGTCAAAATTGATGGTAGAATCGGCGCTGCCGAGTTTGAAATCTTTCAGCAGCATTTCCGACTCAAACAATGCGCTCTGGTGCAGCTCTTCAAAAAACTCATTGGAGAGCCTATCGTTGCTCACGAACTGCGGTAGTTTTAGCGTCATTGCCGATGCGCAGAACATCTCTTTCATCTTGTATTTTTTCACTTGCATTCCCAAATCTGTTGGCACATTATTATTTTTACCATTTGCAGCCTTACGCTCAGCGCGTTCGTCCCTTTCTGCCTCTTCAAGCGCCCGCTTCTCTATTTCGTCAACGTTGATGTTTTTCGGTGGCTCTTTTTCTGCGCTTTGCATTTGCCCGTGTCCGCCTTCAGCTTGGGCTGAAAAAGCTATTTTTGAGGCATCAAGCTCGTCGGGTGTGTTCCCCACGGGCTCACCATCCCTGTTTTTTATGGCAAACAAATCGTTTTCGACCAACGGTGCATTCTTCTCGGGCCTGAAACCCTCGGGCTCGGCAATCCTATAATCCTGTTCGCTGAATCCCGCACGGTTCAAGCCTTTCACTATGTTATCGAGCGTGTCCAGAAATTTGGGCGACGAGGTTAGCACGTAGCTCATGTTGAGCATGGCGTTCCTGTTGCGGCGCACCCACGGCATACGCAGCACGCGCCCCAATATCTGCTCCACATCCACCGACGACGAGCGGTCGGC
>JAFTDN010000154.1 GCA_017454165.1 Bacteroidales bacterium
CAGCATGGACTCGGCCAATATGCACCTAGCCTCGCTCGTGGGCACGTCCGTGGTCAGCATCTGGGGGGCCACGCACCCCTACGCTGGCTTCTACGGATGGCACCAGCTCCCCGACAACGCCGTGCAGATAGACCTGCCCTGTAGGCCCTGCTCGGTGTATGGCAACCGCCCGTGCTTCCGTAACGACTACGCCTGCCTCAACCTCATAAGCCCCGACATGGTGCTCGAACGCCTAGAACAAGCCCTGAGCCGCGTTGCCATTGGAAGCTAGGGGAGAAAGCCACCGCATGGCTGCACACGTTCACCATACGAGGAGGATATAAACGCCCAAGGGGTGGATGGCTCCACCCCTTGGTTATGATATATCGCACTGTGCGCTATTTCATTAGCCACTGGTCGAGCCAGGACTTGAACTCGCGCTGCCATAGGATGCCGTTCTGGGGCTTTAGCACCCAGTGAGTCTCATCGGGGAAGAGCAGCAGCTTGCTGGGAATACCGCGTATCTGAGCGGCGTTGAAGGCGGCCATGCCCTGCGAGTAGGGCACACGGTAGTCGCGGTTGCCGTGGATAACCAGAATAGGCGTATCCCAGTTCTTGATGTATTTGTGAGGGCTGTGCGAGAAGCTGCGCTGGGCCACCTTGTTGTCGGTATCCCACGGGGCACCGCCCATCTCCCACTCATCGAAGAACATCTCCTCGGTGGTGAGGTACTCCATCTCGGCGTGGAATATGCCGCAGTGGGCTATGAACGCCTTGAAACGCTTGTTGTGGTTGCCAGCCAGCCAGAACACGGTGTAGCCGCCGTAGCTGGCGCCTATGGCCCCCAGCCGGTTCTCATCGACCCAGGGCTCCTGCTTCACCTCGTCGATGGCCGATAGCAGGTCGTGCATCTCCATGCCGCCGTGATCCTTGCTTATGGCATCAACCCATTTTTGGCCAAAGGTGGTGGAGCCACGGCGGGCGGGGGCCACCACCACATAGCCGTTCGAGGCCATTATGGAGAAGTTCCAGCGGTAGCTCCAGAATTGGCTCACTGGGCTTTGCGGGCCGCCCTCGCAGAATAGCAGGGCGGGGTACTGCTTATTCTTGTCGAAGTGGGGGGGGAGTATCACCCAGGTGTGCACCATTTGGCCATCGGTCGAGCGCACCCAGCGCTCGGTTACCTCGGGCATGGTGAGCTGGTCGAGCAGCTCCTTGTTGATGAACGATATCTCGGTCTCGGTGCCGCTCTCCATGTCGATGCGGTAGAGCTCAGCGGGCTTGGTGATGCTCACCTTTGAGCCCACCATGCCGCCATCGGCCAGGGCTATAGAGTGGTAGTCGTGCCAGCCCTTGGTGATGGGCGTGGGCTGCTCGTCGGTGAGCGCCATGCGGTATATCTGGAAGGTGGCCTGCACCCCGGCTATGAAGTATAGCCCCGAGCCATCGGGCATCCATAGCAGGTTGCCTGCCGAGTTGTCGAAGTTCTTGGTGAGGTCGCGTTTCTCGCCGCTCTGCAAATCGAGCAGGAATAGGCGCTCGCGGTCGGCCTCAAAGCCGGCGCGTTCCATTGAGAGCCAGGCCATGTGGCGGCCATCGGGCGAGAAGCAGGGGGCCTTGTCGTAGCCGGGCATACCCTGCGTGAGGTTCTGGGTTTCGCCTGTTTGTAGGTCGTACAGGTAGATGTCGGAGTCGGTGCTGTAGGCGTATCGCTTGCCTACCATCTTTTTGCAGGTGTAGGCCACCTTGGTGCCATCGGCACTCCAGTCCACCTCCTCCATGCCGCCGAAGGGCTTCAGGGGAGCATCGTAGGGCTGGCTGGGCATGATGTCGGCGGCGTTGCTCAGCCCCTTTTGCGGGCTGAAGTCGGCCACGTAGATGTGGCTGAACGTGCTGTCCTCAAAGGTGTCCCAATGGCGGTACATCAGGTCGTTGAATACCATGCCGGTGGTCTTGGGCAGGTCGGTGTGGATGTCGGTGACCTCCTTGCCCACTTTGGTCTCTGCGGCCAGCAGCACCTTTTGGCGGTTGGGGGATAGCTTGAACCCGCTGATGTCGCTGCCGAATCCGTCCAACGGTCTGGCGTTGGTACCATCGATGCCTATGATCCAGATGGCGGCGGTGCCGCTCTCAGTGGATAGGTAGGCGATGGTTTGGTCATCCACCCACTGCGGGTTGAACTCGTGGCCAGCGGTGTGGGTGAGCTGGCGCTTGTCGCTGCCATCGATGTTCATCACAAATAGCTCGCTGTTGCCCCGGTTCTGCTCCTTGGAGTACCAGGTAACGGTGTAGGCAATGCGTTTGCCGTTGGGCGACACCGCGCTTTCGCCTAGCCGTCCGAATGCCCAGAGCACTTCGGGGGTGAGTATGCCCGATGAGGCATCTACTTTCTGGGGGCCGATGATGTCATCGGCTTTGGTAGAGGTGCGCTGTGGCCCGCCGTTGCATGCTGCGAGCAGCATAGCCGCTAGGGCTATGGAGCTGAGGGTTCGTAGTTTCATCGTATGCTTGGGGTTGGTTTATTTCAGGGGTATCATAGTAAAGCGCGGCAATTCTTTCTGGTTGAATGAATTGGGCCGCGCCTATGTGTGTGGGTATTGCTTGCCAGAGTGGTGTGGGTGTGCGTGGGGTTAGTTGAATTTGTAGGTGTAGCGGTACACCACCTTGTATTTGTAGTCGGAGTAGTATGTCTCCACCTGGTTCACGTTGCCGTTGTTGTCGAGCTGTATCTTGCGGTTCGAGTAGTCGTCTTCTTGCCCATCAAACCACTGCTCCTCCACCATGTTACCCTGTTTGTCATATTTGTAGGAGCGGAACACGATGGGTTTTCCATCGGTGGCGGTTTGCGTGATTTCCGTCAGGTTGGTGCCGCTGTACTTGTAGTCGTACTTGGCCTTTGGCTTGCCGCCGTAGAATTCTTCCTTTGTGGTTATGGCACCGTTGCCATCGTAGCCGAATAGGCTCTTGTTGAGCTCTGATCCATCGGGCTTGAGCGTGGTTTCCTCGGTGAGCTGGCCCTTGGAGTCGAATTTTTTGATGACGGTGCGGTTGGGCTTGCCCTGCTTCTGCACCTCGATGCGGGTTTCGTTGCCATTGTGGGTGTAAATCCACTTCTCGTCTACGCGTCCGAAGGCGTTGCTCTTGGTGATTGATTCCTGCTTGCCATCGGGGTAGTAGGTGAGCAGGATTTTGTAGTTGGTGGTGCCATCGAAGCCATCTTCGGCCACCTTGCGCCCGTTGTGGTCGTAGGTGATGATTTGCCTGTACGACATGGTCCACTTCCCGCCCAGCAGCTGATGCTGCACGTAGGCCACCTTGTTGCCGTTCTTGTCGTAGGTGTACTCGTGGGTCGAGGATTTGCTGCCATCGGACTTGAGGTTCTCCACCTGCACCACGTTGCCGTTGGAGTCGTATGTGGTAATCACGGAGATGTATCCCTTGGGATCCACCTTGTCCTTGACAATTTTGTGGTTCCACTGCGACACGCTCTTCACCTTGTTCTTTACGATGAGCTCTTTGGTCATCAGGTCGGCGCGCGACTGGGCTACGGCGCAGGCTGATATTAACCCGATTATGAGCGTTAGACCGATATTTTTCACGTGATAGGACATAGCTGTAGGTGTTGGTTCATGGGGCAGTGCTTGGTTGTACGGACATCTCCCCAAACGCGCTTGCTCGTGTGGATTAGGTTACGAAGATACGTTTTTTTTGTTACGGCGCAAAAAAACTTATGGTGTTATGGGTGCTCAGGGTCGCTATCTTCATCGTTTTTTGTGGAGGTGTGGGGGATGACAACGGCCAGGATGAAGAAGTAGGCATCATCGGAGTGGGGGACGAAGTGGTAGTACAGGTTGCGTCCCGATTTTCGCCTGATGTCGATTAGCCCTAGCCCAGCTCCACCCTTGTCAGTGAGCTCGCCCACGGACATTTGCTGTAGGAACATGCGTTTGAGGTCGGAGCCCGAGGCCTTGTTCAGCTTCACGATGCGCTCCTCGAGGGGGGGCACATTGTGGGGCTTCACTATGTTGCCCGTGATGACGTAGAATGCCTCCCGATCGTGCCCCACCATGAATAGCCCGTTGCCCACCTGCTGCTCCTGCTCGTCGAAGTCATCGCTGTGCTTGGTGATGTTTTGTAGGCATTCTATCATGATGTGGAACACCTTTTTGCGCACGGCGGTGGCCACGTTCATGTTTTGCAACTTGCGGTTGGCCATCAGCGCGAACGAGCGCATCATCTGGTGGCTCATTTCCCCTTTGTATATGAGGGGGAAACCATTGACAGCGATTTCGTTGGACAGTACCGATTTTATGAAATAGATGACGCTATCCATGTGGGGGCGGTGCTGTTTGTATGTGCATGGGAATTTTCAGATGTATACTTCCAAAAGTTCAGTTTGTTGCGCTGGCTCGATGGAAATGTTCTTGACAGAGGCTGGCACAAGTATCGTTTGCCCCATGGCTATGGGCTCTTGGTTTTGCGGGGGGGCCGATATGGTGGCTTGGCCCTGGGTGCAGATGTAGATGGCGAACGAGTCTGTCAGACCTAGG
>JAFTDN010000155.1 GCA_017454165.1 Bacteroidales bacterium
GAGCTCGACCAGAGCAACACCATGGCCGCGCTGGCCGCATTCGCAGAGTACCTCTCAAGGTTCCCCAACACCCCGCACAAGGCCGACATCAAACGCTACGTAAATGAGCTCAACGACAGGCTGATAGAGAAATCGTACCTCAGCGCCAAGCTCTACTACGACATGGGCAACTATAAGTCGGCGCTGGTGGCCCTGCGCAACAGCGTGAACCAATACCCCAACAGCAAGTACCGCGAGGAGCAGATGTTCCTAATCCTGCGCTCGGCCTACCTGCTGGCCGACAACAGCGTGCGCTCAAAGAAACGCGAGCGGCTCCAAAGCACCATCGATGAGTACTACAACTTCGCCAGCGAGTACCCCGCATCGAGGTACAGCAGCTCGGCCAAGCACATCTACGAGAGCTGCACCAAAGCGCTCGATAAATATAAAGATTAACCCCACGACCATGGACGTAAAGAAAATCAACGCGCCGGCATCCACCATCACCCGCGACCTGAACCGGCTGGACAAGGACACCGAGAACATCTACGAAACGGTGAACATCATTGCCAAACGGGCCAACCAAGTGGGCGTAGAGATCAAGCAGGACCTGAGCCGCAAGCTCGAGGAGTTCGCATTCTACACCGACAACCTCGAAGAGGTATTCGAGAACCGCGAGCAGATTGACATCTCCAAGTTCTACGAGAAGCTACCCAAGCCCAGCCTGATCGCCACGCAGGAATTCATCGATGGCAAGCTGCACTTCAGCGAGAAAGCTGAGGATACCAAGGAGTAGGGCCTCCGTGCACACGGGTATCCCACGCAGAAACGTTATACCACACGCCAATGCAACTGGCTGGTAAGCATATTGTGCTAGGCGTTACGGGCAGCATCGCGGCCTACAAGGCCGCTACGCTCATACGTCTGCTGGTGAAGGAAGGCGCCGAGGTGCGCGTGCTGATGACCCCGCTGGCCAAGGAGTTCATCGCACCGCTCACCATGGCCACGCTATCGGGGCACCCCATCCTGGTGGAATTCTTCACCCCCGAGAACGGCGAGTGGAACAGCCACGTAAAGCTAGGGCTATGGGCCGACCTGCTGCTCATAGCCCCAGCCACGGCCAACACCCTAGCCAAGATGGCCCACGGCGTGGCCGACAACCTGCTACTCACCACCTACCTATCGGCCAAATGCCCCACCATGGTGGCCCCAGCCATGGACTTGGACATGTACAGCCACCCCGCCACGCAGCAAAACCTACAGACGCTGCGCGAACGGGGCAATACCGTGCTCGAATCGCCCCCCGGCGAGCTGGCCAGCGGGCTATCGGGCAAGGGCCGCATGATGGAGCCAGAGCAAATAGCAGCCCGCGTGGCCGAACAGCTGGCCGCCAAGCCCACACTACAGCACCTCACGGTGCTCATCACCTCGGGGCCCACGCATGAGCCCATCGATCCCGTGCGCTTCATAGGCAACCACTCGAGCGGCAAGATGGGCTCGGCCCTCGCCATGGAGCTGGCCATGCGCGGCGCACGGGTCATCCTGATAACCGGCCCCGCCGCCACCCCGCCGCCACAGCACCCGCTGATAGAGGTGGTGCACGTGAGCACCGCCCAGCAGATGCACCAACAGGCCACCGCCCGCTTCGGCGAGGCCCAGGTGGCCATCATGGCCGCCGCCGTGGCCGACTTCACCCCAGAGGCACCCGCCCTGCACAAGATGAAACGCGATGGCAACCAGCTGAGCATCAAACTAAAGCCCACCGCCGACATCGCCGCCGCGCTGGGCGCACAGAAACGGCCCAACCAGCTGCTCGTGGGCTTCGCCCTGGAGACTCAAAACGAGGAGCAGAACGCCCGCCTGAAGCTGCAACGCAAGAACCTCGACCTGATAGTGCTGAACTCGATGAACGACAGGGGGGCGGGTTTCGGGCACGACACCAACAAGGTAAGCCTCATAGCCAAGGACGGCACCAAGACCGACTTCGAGCTGAAGCCCAAGGCCGATGTGGCCCGCGACATAGTGACCCGAATAGCCCAAATGCTGCCATGACCCCCATGAAAACGCTAATCGCCCTAGCGCTGCTGCTAGCTACAGCACCCATGCTGCATGGGCAGGAGCTCAAATGCAACGTGCAGGTGAACGCGCAAAAAATACAGGGCTCGAACCGCACCCTATTCCAAACCATGCAGAGCGCGGTGTACGAGTTCATGAACAACACCACGTGGACGGGCCACGTATACAGCTTCGACGAGCGCATAGAGTGCAACGTGCTGCTCACCCTGAACGAGCAGATAGGCTCCGATGAGTACAAGGGCACATTGCAGGTGCAGGCCCGCCGCCCAGTATTCAACTCATCGTACAACACCACCACGCTCAACTTCATCGATGAAAGCCTGCACTTCAAATACATCGAGCACGACAAGCTGGAGTTCTCCGAGAACGCCTACCTCAGCAACCTCACCTCAATGCTGGCCTTCTACGCCTACATCATACTTGGCATCGACTACGACACGTTCTCCAGCCTAGGCGGTACCCCCTACTTCCAAAAAGCAGAGCGGGTGGTAGCCAACGCCCAAAATGCCTCCATGAACGGCTGGCGGGCCTTCGGGAGCAAGCCACGCAACAACCGTTACTGGATGGTGAACAACATGCTCGACAGCAAATACCGCCCGCTGCGCGAGGCGCTATACCGCTACCACCGCCTAGGCCTCGACCTGATGAGCGAGAAGCCCACCGATGGACGGGCCGAGATAGCCGAAAGCCTCGCCATGATACAGAAGGTATACCGGCAAAAGCCTGACATGTACATGTTCGCCCTGCAGCTATTCTTCGATGCCAAGCACGACGAGCTGGTGAACATATTCAGCGAATCGCTCTCAGCCGAAAAGGCCAAGGTGGTGAACCTGCTCACCGAGGTGGACAACGCCCGCTCCACATCCTACAAGAACATCCTGAACAAGCAATAGGCCCCACCCACCCCACATGATAGAGTCGCTCAAAATACAGAACTACGCACTGATAGACCAGCTCGAGATTGACCTCAGCCCTGGCCTAAACACCATCACTGGCGAAACGGGCGCGGGCAAATCAATCCTCCTGGGCGCCCTATCCATGCTCCTCGGCCAACGGGCCGACACCTCGGTGCTCAAGGATAAGGAACGCAACTGCGTGGTAGAGGCCGAGTTCGACATAGAGGGCTACAACCTGCAAGGACTATTCGCCCAGCACGACATAGAGTACGACCACCACACCACCATCCGCCGCACCATCAGCAGCACGGGCAAATCGCGCACCTTTGTGAACGACACCCCTGTAAACCTTGCAACGCTCAAAGAGCTGTGCGACAACATCATAGACATACACTCCCAGCACCAAAATCTGCTGCTGGGCAGCTCGCAGTTCCAGCTCAGGGTGCTCGATGCCATGGCTGGCACCAAGCAGCTACTAGCCGAGTACGGCCCGCTATACCAGCAATACCGCAAAGCCATGAGCGCCCTACAGGCCGCCGAGGCCGAAGTCCAAACCGCCAGCGCCGACCTCGACTACGCCCAGCACCAACTAAGCGAGCTGCAAGCCGCCGCCCTGCGCCCCGGCGAGCTCGAAGAGCTCGAAGAGCAGCAGGCGCAGCTCACCCATGCGGGCGAAATCAAAACCACCATGCAGCTCTGCGCCAACGGGCTGCATCAGGAGCCAAACTCGGCTATAGCCACCATAAAGCACCTACAGGCCCTGCTCAAGCGCTGCGAGCCCTACCTGCCCACCGCCGCCAGCATGGCCCAGCGGCTCGAATCTTGCCGAATCGAGCTCAAGGACATCGCCGATGAGGCGAGCGCCCTGTCCGACCGCATAGACATGGATGAGGCCGCGCTATCGCGCACCGCCATCCGCCTCGACCAGCTGTACACCCTGCTACAGAAGCACCGCACCCAAACCATAGACGAGCTAATAGCGCTACGCGATGACCTACAGCAGCGCGTGCTGCACCTGCAACAGCTCGACTTCGACATAGAGCAGCAGCGCCAGCAGGTGGCCGAGCTGCGCGGCCAAACGCAAAGGCTAGCCCAAGCCCTAAGCCAGCAGCGGCAGGCCGCCGCCCCCACCCTCCAGCGCAACGTATCGGCGCTGCTCGAGCAGCTCGGCATCCCCCACGCCTCATTTGAGGTGCGCATGGCCCCACTGCCCGAGCTGCATCCACGCGGCACCGACCATGTGGGCTTCCTGTTCTCGGCCAACAAGCAAATGCCCCCCCAAGAGCTGGCCCGGGTGGCCTCTGGGGGCGAGCTGGCCCGCCTGATGCTCAGCCTGAAGCACATACTGGCCCAGAGCAGCGGTCTGGGCACCATCATATTCGATGAAATCGACACCGGCGTATCGGGCGAAATCGCCGACAGGATGGGCAGCATCATCGCCTCCATATCGGAGCAGATACAGGTCATCAACATCACTCACCTCCCCCAAATCGCCGCCAAAGGGCGCACCCATTTCGCAGTATACAAAGATCACAGCCAAGCCCAAAGCACCACGCGCATCCGTCGCCTCGAAGGTGACGACAGGGTGATGGAGATAGCGCAAATGCTTAGCGGCCAAGATATTACAAAGGCAGCTATAGAAAACGCCCGCGAGCTGCTCAGCCAATAGAGCCCCCCACGTCCCCCCCCTCCCACACAGCGAGCAGCATAAAAAGCACGGCGGGAGTAACAAATTCCAAACGGCCTAGGTATAAAGGGAGAGTAAAGCACAACCATGGAGGGGAAAATATCGCTCATATTCTCGAAGATAGGCACCACCATCAAGGAGCTGATGGGCTTTGCCTACAGCGATTTTATGGGTCTCAACAGCCAATTCAAAGAGATTGCCTCGCAGACAAACCAATTCATCATCCGCACCCAGGAGCTGATGGACATGGTACACCAGGTGATGGACCTCAACAGCACCAGCCAGCACAAGCTCCTAGAGGAGGAGCTCGATGGCCCCATACGTCCGAGCCATAACATCCTACAGCTCAACAGCAGCCTCTCGCATCTGATCGACCAGTCGCACTGCGTCAGAATCCACCTCACAAGCCTAAACCAAGACCTGCTCACGCTCAAATACCTGATAGTCAGCTACCAGGTATCGGGGTTGGAGCAGCCCCAGCTCGACCTGAGCTCGGCCAAGATGCAGGCCAACATAGAGCTGCTGGGCGACTACAAGCTCGACACCCACTGCAGCTACAAGCAGCTGCACGAAGCCGTGGCCCACACTGTGAAATCAGTGAACCGGATCAACCGGATCAACCGCCCCATCAACAACGCCTACAGCCAGCTGGGGCTGAGCGTGAACATGCTCAACCGCCACTCCGATGAAGTGGAAGCCCGCTTTGAGCAAATCGCGCAGCTGCTGAGCACCACCAAGCGCGACATGGCCCAAATCATCACCAACCTGCAGTTCCACGACATCATCGAGCAGAAGATGAATCACATGCTGCAGTCGCACGAGACCATAATCAGCAGCAACGCGCAGAACCTCTCCGAGGTGAAGAGCATCGCCAGCATACAGTCGGCCATCCTCATAAAGACCAACCAAGAGTACCAGCACTCCATAGAAAACATCATCGCACTGCTCAAGGGCATATCGCACCACATCGCCCAGGCCTTCTCCATCCTCAACGACGTGCTGGCCAGCCAGCTGAACCTATTCTCCACCACCACCCAGCCCGCCCCCGACAAGCACACGCTGCTCGGCATGTTCCAGGAGGAACGGGAGGCGCTGGCCGAGCTCCAGGGGCACATAGCGGCCATAGCTGAGGCCAGCAGCAGCCGCCCCAGCATCGACAGGCAGGCCGTGGAGAGCACCAAGCAATGGCTACAGCACACCGCCTCGATGGAGGCGGCGGACATGGCCATCATCCCCCAGCAGCTCATCACCGTGCTCGATGGCGTGGAGGGCATAGCCCAAAAGCTCGACAGCACCATGCAGAGCATCACCACCACGGCCAGCGAGATGGAACACGTGCGCGAGGCATACGCCCGCATGGCCGCCAACAGCCACCCCACCCTCAAGGCCAAGGGCAAAATATCAAAACAGTACGCGGCCATCATGAAATCGACCGCCGACAGCCTAGAGCAGATACGCCAGCAGCACACCGACAACGACCTGCTGCGCCAGCTCATAGGCGGCCAAATATCGCACACCATCAACAACATACAGTACTACGAGATGTTCGAGCAGAAAATATCGAACATCACCAACATGCTCAACGAGGTGTTCCGCGAGATCAAGGACGGCACGGCCACCCCCGACAAGCTGGAGCAGATCAAAGAGCTGTACACCATGCAAAGCGAGCACAGCATACACAGCAGCGTGCTGGCAGGCGCGGCCATCGGCGACGGCGATGACGAAGACTTCGGCGATGTGGAACTCTTTTAACCACCATTAAATGGACGCACAGTACACCCTAAAGGCCCAAAAGGCCAAGCAAGGCCAACAGCAGCTCACCCTGAGCGGCAACCTATCGCTCAACAGCCTGGCCGGCATAAAGCAGGAGCTGCTCCCCTACATCGGCAAAAAGGGGCCCATGCAAATAGCGCTCACCGAGGTGGAGGCCATAGACCTCGGCATCTTCCAGCTGCTACAGGCATTCGTATGGGCGCAAAAAGCGCACGGCTCCGAGGTGGAGGTAACACTCAACCTCCCGCCCGACCAGCAGCAACTCATCGACATCAGCGGAGTAAGCATAAAAAGTTAATAAACACCACGATAATTCGTTACCACCATGGGCAAAACCATTTTGATTGTTGACGACTCAGAGAGCATAAGAGAAATCATAAAGTTCACCCTAGAGTCGGAGGGCTACAACGTGCTGGTGGGCGTGGACGGAAAGGATGCGCTGAAATTCCTAGACGGGCAGACGATTAACCTAATCATCACCGACCTGCACATGCCCGAGATGGACGGCATCGAGTTCATAAAGCACGTGAGGGCCAACAGCAACTACACGCGCATCCCCATCCTATTCCTGACCACCGAATCACAGGTGGCCAAGAAGATGGAGGCCAAGGAGGCCGGCGCCACGGGCTGGATCATCAAGCCCTTCGTACCAGCCAAACTCATCGCCGCAATAAATAAAGTGATCAGATAATGGACGACTTTAGGACCAAATTCATAGAGGAGGCGTCGGAGCTCATCGAAAAGATGGAAGATGCGCTGCTCGACCTGGAGAAATCTCCAGACGATGAGAATTTGATTCAGCTCGTCTTCAGGGTGATGCACACCCTGAAGGGCAACAGCAGCATGTTCGGCTTCGAGCAGATAGAGAAGTTCACCCACAACCTGGAGACCATCTACGACCTGGTGCGCAACCAGCAGCTCGCCCTCTCGGAGGAAATCATCAACACCACGCTGGCCTGCGTGGATCACCTCAAGAACATGCTCGATGAGAGCAACTACGAGGACTCCGACTTCATGACCACCCACAACGGGCTGATGGCCAAAATCCTGTACATAGCCAACCCCTCGGAGCACCCCATGGGCACGGACGGGGCCAGCCCATCCCCCACCGCCCCGCAGAGCACCCCCGCACAGCCCGAGGAGCTGGCCACGTACTACATCCTCTTCGAACCCCACGAGACCATCTTCAACAACGGCACCAATCCGCTCTACCTGCTCGATGAGCTCTCGGAGCTGGGTCAAATCAAGGCGTTCGCCCACCTCAACCGCATGCCCGCGTTCGAGCAGCTCGACACCGACCTCTGCTACACCTACTGGGAAATCTTCCTGAGCACCGACAAGGATCTAGACGCAATCAACGAGGTGTTCATCTTCGTGGAGTCGGACTGCAAGCTCGACATACAGAAAATATCGGACGTAAATATACTGAACAACAACAAGTTCATAGGCGAGCTGGAGGAGCTCGTCCGCACCAAGTCCGACATCGGCCTCGCCAGCGCACAGCAGCTGGCCATGCGCAGCACCTCGCAGGTGAAGCACGCCAAGGCCGAGGTGGTGAAGAAGGAACGCATCAACACTCGCGAGAAGAACGTATCGAGCATCCGTGTGTCATCGGAAAAGCTCGACAGCCTGATGAACCTAGTGTCGGAGCTGGTGATCACCCAGGCCCGGCTGAGCCTATTCGACAACCAGCACGATGTGCACGGGCTGACCCCCATAGTGGAGAGCGTACAGAAGCTCTCGCGCCAGCTGCGCGACCTGGCCTTCGGCATAGTGCTCATCCCGATTGAGAACCTAATCACCCGCTTCCAGCGACTGGTGCGCGACCTCTCGGTGGAGCTCAAGAAGGAGGTGGACTTCATTGCCGATGGCACCGACACCGAGCTGGACAAGACCATCATAGACAACCTGGCCGACCCGCTGATGCACATCCTGCGCAACAGCCTCGACCATGGCATTGAGGAGGCGGAGGTGCGCATTGCGCATGGTAAGCCCGTCAAGGGCACCATCAAGTTCAAGGCCTACTACTCGGGGGCAAGCGTAATCATACAGATATCGGACGACGGCGCGGGCATGAACCCCGAGGCCATCCGCGAGAAGGCCATACAGAAGGGCATCATCGCGCCGGAGCGCAAGCTCAGCAAAAAGGAGATCCTCGACCTGATCTTCCTGCCAGGATTCTCCACGGCCAGCAAGGTGACCGACATCTCGGGGCGGGGCGTGGGCATGGACGTGGTGCGCAAGAAAATCGCCGCCATCCGCGGCGAGGTGGACGTAGACTCGGAGCTGGGCCGCGGCACCACCATCACCATCAAGCTGCCCCTCACCCTCTCCATCATCGACGGGCTGCTGGTGAGCATCAACAAAACATCTTACGTGATACCGCTCGCCGCCATAAAGAAAATCTACGCGGTAGATAAAAAGCTGAAATACGGCTCGTTTAACAACCTGAAAACGCTAGACGATGAGCAGATCCCCTTCTTCAGCCTGCGCAAGGAGTTCAACCTCACGCCAAGCGATGAGCAGATGGAGCAGATCGTGGTGGTGAACTTCGAGGACAGCAACGTAGGCCTGGTGGTAGACCACGTGGAGGGCGAGTACCAGGCCGTGCTCAAGCCGCTGGGCCGCCACTACAAGAGCCACGACATATTCTCTGGTGCCACCATCCTAGGCAACGGCACGGTGGCCCTGGTGATGGACACCAACAAGATCATAAAGATGTTCGCACACTTAACCCACTAAACGCAAGGAGGCCAAGACAATGGAACCGCTGACAAGCAATAAATCGAACTCATACCTAACCTTTAAGCTGGGCGAAGAGCAGTACGCCGCCCACGTGGACAAGGTGCTGAACATCCTAGAGATGTCGCCGCTCACCCATGTGCCCAAGGCCCCAGAGTACATGAAAGGCGTGATGAACCTGCGCGGCGCAGTGCTGCCTGTAATCGATGCGCGCATCAAGTTCGGCATGGAAGCCACGGAGTACACGTCGAACACTTGCATAGTGGTGCTCGATGTGGACATGGACGGCGACTCGGTGCACGTGGGCGCCATAGTGGACTCGGTGCAGGCCGTGATTGAAATCAAGACCGAGCAGATACTGCCCCTGCCCACCCTAGGCAGCCGCTACAAGGCCGAGTACATCATAGGCATGGCCAAGCTCGACAACAAGTTCATCATCATCCTGAACATGGACGCGGTGTTCTCGGCCGACGAGATCACCACGCTCAAAATAGAGGCCGAAACCACTGCCATGGCCGAGGAGACCGCCGAGGCCGAAGCCCCCACCGAAGCCAACTAAAACAGCCCCATGCTAGAGCCCACGACAGCAGCCAACAGCTTCAACCAGGAGCTCACCGACCACGAGTTCAACCAGCTCAGCGCCTTTATATACAACGAGAGCGGGATAAAACTCCCCCCGGTCAAACGCATCATGCTGCAATGCCGCCTTCAAAAGCGGCTGCGCGAGCTTCAGATGTCGAGCTTCAGGGAATACTGCGACTACCTGTTCAGCCATTCTGGGGGCGATGCCGAGATAGTGAGTATGCTCGACGTGGTGAGCACCAATAAGACGGACTTTTTCCGCGAGCCCACGCACTTCGACTTCATCAGCAACACGATGCTGCCCGAGTTCATGGAGGGCTCACGGGGCGGCAGCTTCAGCGCGTGGAGCGCGGGCTGCTCTAGCGGAGAGGAACCCTACACGCTGGCCTTCGTGCTGAACGAGTTCATGCTCACCCACCCCACCTTTAGCTATACCATCCTAGCCACCGACCTGTCGACCAAAATACTGCAACAGGCCGTAACCGCCATATACCCCGAGGAGCGGGTAACCGTGGTGCCCATGCACCTACGCCAGAAATACCTGCTGCGCAGCAAGGATCGGCAGAACCCCACCGTGCGCATAGCCCCGCTCATAAGGCAACACGTGAGCTTCGCACGGCTCAACTTCATGGACAGCACCTACAGCAGCGTGCCCGCCGACCTGCACCTGGTCATGTGCCGCAACGTGCTCATATACTTCGACCGCGCTACGCAGGAGAAGGTTATAAACAAGCTCTGCACACGGATACGCCCCAATGGCTACCTAATGCTCGGCCACTCCGAGTCCATACTCAACATGAACCTACCCCTACAGCAAATAAAACCGACCATATACCGCAAGGTATAATCCCTAACCCAACTTTCAACCGCATCATGGCAACAAAGATAAACGACAAGGAGCTCCTACAGCTCATCAAGGATAGGCTAAACGAAGACGCTCACAGCCAAAAGGTAATAGAGCAGCTCAACAACGAGCTCAAGGAGATCAACAGCAAGCTAGAGGCCTCCGAGTCCATGAAGAGCCACTTCATATCGCACATAGCCAACGAGCTGGTGAACCCATTTGCCTCGGTGCTGGGCCTGTCGAAGGCCATACTGGCCGTGGATCGCGAGAACTGGAAGAAAGTCATATCGATGGTGGCCCTCATCCACACCGAGGTGTTCAACCTCGACTTCCAATTCAAGAACATATTCATGGCGGCCAAGCTTGAGGCTGGCGAGGAGAGTCCCACCCCTGTGAATGTGGACATGCACAAGCTGATAGAGAGCGTGATAGAGTCTTACAAGATAGAGTGCAAGAAGAAGAAAATATCAATAAAACATGCATTTGCGGGCGAATACAACTTCAAAACCGACCCCGACAAGATGAAGCTCGTAATATCGAACCTGATGAGCAACGCCATCAAGTTCAGCTTCGATGAGGGCGTGGTGGAGGTGGTGGCCCAGCACGAGCACAAACAGCTGAGCATAGCGGTGCGCGACTACGGCATCGGCCTGTCGGAGAAGAACCGCGAGACGATATTCGACCGCTTCAACCGTGTGGACTCCGGCATCAACTCGAACAACCGTGGGCACGGGCTCGGACTATCGGTGAACAAGGCCATAGTCGATATGCTCTCGGGCACCATGACGGTGGAGAGCGAGCTGGGCCAAGGCTCATGCTTCACCATAACCGTACCCGAGCTAGACGTGCCCGAATTCGGCTACTCGCCCAACGCTGATGAAACCTTCTTCGACATGGATGAGAACGCCGAAATCTTCTAAAACCCTCCGCACACGATGGACAACCTAGTAATCACACACTACCTGTTCCCCGCCGAGCTTTTCGCCGAGGCTCAGCCCCATGTGGTATCCACCGTGCTAGGCTCATGCGTTGCGGTATGCCTCTACGACACCCAGCTTAAAATAGGGGGCATCAACCACTACATGCTCCCGCTATGGAACGGCACTGGCCTAGCAAGCCCCAAATACGGCAACATCGCCATAAACAAGCTCATAGAGCGCATGGAAAAGCTCGGCTCGAACAAGGCCAACCTAGTGGCCAAAGTATTCGGCGGCGGCAACGTGCTGAGCTCCTCCAACAACACCTTCAGCATAGGCAAGCGCAACGCCCAGCTGGCCCTCGACATGCTGGCCGAGCACAAAATCCCCATCATAGCCCAAAGCCTAGGGGGCGACCATGGCCGGCAGATACTATTCAACACCCACACCAACGAGGTGAGGCAGAAATACGTGTAGCAAACCGCAGCACAACAACAGCATGAAGCGAATCAGGGTGCTCATAGTGGACGACTCGGCGCTGGTGCGGCAAACGCTCACCGAGGTCATATCATCGGCCCCTGAGCTCGAGGTGATGGGCACAGCATCGGATCCCTACGTGGCCGCAAAGCGGATCGCCGATGAGGTGCCCGATGTGATCACCCTCGACGTGGAGATGCCCCGCATGGACGGGCTCACGTTCCTGCGCAAGATCATGTCGCAGCACCCCATCCCAGTGGTCATCATATCGAGCCTCACCAGCCGGGCCACCGAGATGGGTATGCGTGCGCTGGAGTTCGGCGCGGTGGACATCATCACCAAGCCACAGGTATCCACCCGCGCATTCCTCGAGGAGTCGCGCATCATCATCTGCGATGCCATAAAGGCGGCAGCCCTCTCCAGGGTTACGCGCCGCCGCCTCCCCACCCCACCGCAGCAGCAGCACACCGTGCAGCCCAAATACTCCGCTGATGTGGTGCTGAGCCCCTCAATCAAAACCCCCATGAACATCACCACCACCGACAAAATAATCGCCGTGGGCGCCTCGACGGGCGGCACCGAGGCCCTGGTGGAGTTCCTGCGGGCCATGCCCGTGGACTGCCCCGGGATAGTGGTGGTGCAGCACATGCCCGAAAAGTTCACCGCCTCATTCGCAGAACGGCTCAACAGCCTATGCGAAATATCGGTGAAGGAGGCCACCAACAACGACAGCGTGATACCAGGCCAAGCCCTGATAGCCCCTGGCAACCGACACACCCTGCTCAAACGCAGCGGTGCCCGCTACCACGTGGAGGTGATACAGGGCGAGCTGGTGAACCGCCACCGCCCCTCGGTGGACGTGCTCTTCCGCAGCACCGCCAAATACGCCGGGGCCAACGCCTACGGCGTGATAATGACCGGCATGGGCGATGACGGCGCGCGCGGAATGCTGGAGATGAGGGAGGCCGGGGCATTCAACATCGCCCAGGACGAGAAGACATGCGTGGTGTTCGGGATGCCCCGCGAAGCCATAAAGCTCGGAGCAGCCCACAAGGTGCTCCCCCTGAGCGAGATAGCACCATTCCTGATAAACAAAATAAAGAACGGCTAGCAATGCTAGAGCTGCAGCCCCCGCACGCCGCACGCCGCATCGCGCTGCACGCCTGCTGCGCACCATGCACCACGGCCATAGCCGAATGCCTGCTGCACAACGGCATCAGGCCCACCATCTTCTTCTTCAACCCCAACATCCACCCCGAGCAGGAGTACCGCCTGCGAAAGCGCGAATGCAAGCACTACGCCGAGCGGCTGGGCCTCGACTTTGTGGATGCCGACTACGACCACCAAGCATGGAGGGCCGCCATAGCGGGCCTAGAGGAGCAGCCCGAGCGCCGCGCCCGCTGCCTGCGATGCTTCGAGGTGCGCCTGCTGGGCACCGCGCAGTTCGCGGCCAAGCAAGGGCTGGGCGTGTTTGCCACCACGCTGGCCGCCTCGCGCTGGAAGCGCATAGAGCAAGTGCAGCAGGCCGGCCTGCTGGCCCAGCAACAGGTGGCGGGCACCACCTTCTGGGCGCAGAACTGGCGCAAGGGCGGACTACAGGCCCGCCGCGAGCAGCTAATCGAAGAGCTGGGCATATACAACCAAAACTACTGCGGCTGCGAGTTCAGCCAGCACCCCCAGCCCAACCCAGACAAGGCTGACAAACAGGGCCGACCAACCAGCGAATGGCACCAATCAAAAACGGACTAACAGCCATTCTCGCAGCGTTTCGACCGAGCTGCCAAAAAAAATTTCGCCACAGGGCAATAATTTTGGCCTAAATTTTGAACCCCACAGCAGCAGCTACGTAGAATTGATAAAATTATTGTGCCAACCATGCTTTCGTATATGAAAAGAGCACTGATACTCACCTCGATAGCACTGCTATGCAGCACCTTGGCAGCATACGCGCACGGCAGCTGGGATCAGAATTGGTTCGCAAGCCCCGATACCGCTACTGCCACCACCACGCTACAAGCCACGGCATATCCCAACCCCGCCACAGGTGGGCACATCACCTTTAGGGTGGACGGCCTACAGGGCTTCGCCGAAGCCTCGCTAGTGATACGCAACATACTTGGAGCCACCATCAAGGTGGCCGCGGTGAGCAGCACCGCCCCCACCCAGCTAAACATCGCCGAGCTGCCCAACGGGCTATATTTCTACACCATAGAGCAAAACGGCAAACAGCTCCTAACTAAGCGTTTCATGGTTAAAAAATAGCAAGCACTATGCGCACAGCAAGCGGCAGCCATTGGATAGCTGTCGCTTTTTTTTTACATACGGATGCCGCCGCTAGCGCAAACGGTCGAGGGAGCGCACCAGTGCCTCATCGCGGCCTATGGCCCGTAGGGCCAAGAACATGAGGATGGCCCCCACCACGGGGAAGACAGTGGGCAGGTGCCAGGCATTGCCCTCCACGGTCTGTAGCTGTTGGTGAGCCATAGCGCTGGCCATCAACGGCATAAGCACCTGCAAGCCGAGCAGCAGCACTATGTTCACCGCGCATAGGCGAATCTGCAGCAACCGCCGCCTGAACAGGCCAATGGTGAGCAGAGCCCCCAGCCCGACAAAACCTGTCAGCACGGCAAGCTGCCACACCAGCATCCGCCCCTGCGGCAGCATCTCCCCTTGCGCATCAACGGGGCTCATCCCCATAACCGTGAACTCCAGGCCCTGGGACGCGCCCGTATATGCGGCGTATGGCACAAAGAATAGACAGGCCATGAGCAGCACCACGGCCAGCAGGAACAGGGTTTGAACTCGCTGTAGCATAAGCAGTCGATTAGGGTTGAACCGAATTCATTCGGGGGTTCAAAGATATACAATTCCCACATCACGGGCAATAGCGGACGGAGTATGGGAGGGATAAATATGCCCCCACCGCTCCAATGAGCCAACAATTTACTACCTTTACGGAAAATATTATGCCAACGCCATGAGAACAATCGAAGCCTCAGAGCTGATCCTCAACCCCGATGGGAGCATCTTCCACCTGCACCTGCTGCCCGAGCAGCTGGCCGATACGGTCATACTGGTAGGCGACCCCGGCCGCGTGGACGCCGTGGCCGCGCAGCTCGGCAGCATCGAGTGCCGGGTGCAGAACCGCGAATTCAAATCGTGCACGGGCACCTACAAGGGCAAGCGCATCAGCGTGGTGTCCACCGGCATAGGCACGGACAACATCGACATCGTGCTCAACGAGCTGGACGCGCTGGCCAACATCGACCTGCAGCGCCGGCAGGTGCGCGAGCAGCACCACCCGCTCACCATAGTGCGGCTGGGCACATCGGGCGGGCTGCAGCCCGAGCTCGAGCTGGGCTGCCACGTGCTGACGGCCACCAGCATAGGCTTCGATGGGCTGCTGAACTTCTACGCCAACCGCAACCGGGTGAGCGACCTCGACATGGAGGCCGCCTTTGTGCAGCACACAGGGTGGAACCCGCTGTGCGCAAAGCCCTACTTCTGCCACTCGAACCCCGAGCTGGTAGAGCTGTTCGCCGACTTTACGGTCAGGGGCATGACCATATCGGCGCCCGGATTCTACGGGCCACAGGGGCGCGTGCTGCGCCTGCCGCTGGCCGACCCCGAGCTGAACAGCAAGGTGGAGAGCTTCTGCTTCAAAGGTCAGAAAATCACCAACTTTGAGATGGAGAGCTCGGCCATCAACGGGCTATCGCTGCTGCTGGGGCACCGCTCGCTCACCATCTGCACCATTATAGCCCAGCGCGTGGCCAAGGGAGCCAAGGTGGACTACCAGCAGGCCATAGCCGACCTGATAGGCAAGACCCTGGAGCGCTTGGCCTCCATCTAGCCCCCTGCTGCCCCTTGGAACGCCCCGAACGCATAAAAGCGCTAATTGAGCTGCTCGACGACCCCGAACATGAGGTGTATGAGGCGGTGCAGGATGCGCTGGTGCGCACTGGCCCCAGCGTGCTGCCCGAGCTGGAGAGCGCATGGGAGGCCTCGAGCCTCGACCTAGTGCAGCGCCGAATCGAGGACATTGTTTCCGCCATACAGTTCAACGACACGGCCCAGCAGCTGGTGGCATGGTCGCGGGTGGACGATAGCGACTTATTGAACGGGCTGCTGCTGGTCGCCAAATTACGCTACCCAGAGCTAGATTTTAACCTAATAATCAACAAAGTTAAGACGATATGCCACCGAATTTGGCTTGATTTGCACAACGGCCTCACCCCCCCCGAGACGGCCAAGGCCATCAGCCACTTCTGCTTCGAGGTGTACGGCTTCGCCATCCACCCGCAGCTGACCGCCGAGAGCCACTTCGTCAACCAGCTGCTGCACAGCAAGCGGGGCAGCCCCGTGCTGCTGGCCCTGCTCTACGCCCAGATTGGGCAGCAGCTGGGCCTGCCCATATACCCCGTGAGCCTGCCCCGCAACATAGTGCTGGCCTACCGCCGATATGCCGACACCAGCGACCCCTCGCCCAGCGCCACGCTGTTCTACATCAGCCCGGCCAACAAGGGCATGATGTTCGGGCGGCTGGAGGTGGAGCAGTTCCTCCGCGCCGAGGGCATACAGCCGCAGCCCGAGCATTTCATCCCCTGCACCAACACTGTGGCCGTGCAGACGCTGCTACAGAGCCTAGTGTTCCATCTAGAGCGGCTGCAGAAGCCTGAACAGGCCCAACACTACAAGCAGCTGCTGCTGGCCATGTCGCCCCCCCCCGATGGATAGCGAAGCGGTGCTCCCAGACAAACATCCATGGCGCAGGGGCATGGGGAGCCCGCCCAAAAGTAAAATTTTCATATAATGATATGGCAATTTAAAATTTTCGCCGTACCTTTGCGCCATGGAGATGCGCCCGACTGATAGCACGTTCAGCCGTTCAGCCGTTCAGCCGAGACTTATCGTCAATCGGCTGAAATCTCTATTTCCCACAAAACTCAACATGCTCAGGCATTTCCCCAACCCGCACACCACGGCCTACGGGGCCCGCCGCGCTAACCAGCCACACGGCATCTGCCACGGGGGATAGTGGCCTTGCCCCCTCCCCCACCAAAAACACCTGCGCCGACAGCATGAGCCGCAGGCGCACAAAATAGAACCCTCCCAGCCCAAATATAGATAACCCGCCGGGATTACAAACCGCAAAATGAAGACAATAAACAGAATACCCCGAACATTACAGACAGCCCTGCTGCTAGCCGCAACGGGGCTGCTGCCCATGGCCTGCAACGATGCAGACATACTGGAGGACATCGCCCCCATGCCCACGCAATCTGGCGACACCACTATAGTCGCTCCGTCGCACCACATCCCACGCGCCCAAGCGCTAGCCAGCCTCGATGCTTTTATCCGAACTGATGGGGCAAAATCGAGCCGCCGAATAGGGCACGTCAGCGGCATCACCCCCGTGCAGCCCGGAGCTAAGTCTGGCAGCCCGCTCGACAGCCTCGGCTGCGACACGCTGCTCTACCTCGTAAGCTTCGAGCACGAACAGGGATACGCCCTGCTGGCCGCCGACGACCGCATTGGTGCCGACATCCTGGCCGTTACCGACAACGGCTCGCTCTCCGAGCGCGATGTCCACTGCGCCATTGAGGCCCTGAAGCCCTCGGCGGGCATACAGCCCGACCCCAACTACCCCACCACCGGCCCCGGCATCGTGTACGACGATGATGGCAACGCCTACATGAACCCCAACACCTTCGACCCCTACGACGCTGAGCTCGATGACTACATGATTGGCAACTTCGACAACAGCGATGAAGACGAGGCCGCAGGGGGATTCGTCAGGGCCCACGAGCACGATGGCGTGCAGGCCCTGATGACCACCATGGTGGTGCGATACGCCATGGAGGAAATCATGGGCTCCAGGGAAGAAAGACCTATACGCAACGAGCTCATCCGCATACCCGATGACGGAGATGGCGGTGGCGGAGGTGGTGGACATGTTGGTGATTTTTCTTCTTGGACAACATACGATAGCAGAACAAGGTATGACGAAAAAAAAGTAAACCCAATGTTCAATGCCGACAATACCCATAACTGGCACCAAAACTCGCCATTTAACAGCTACTGTCCAATGGTTCGCAAAGCCGTACTGTTCGGAAAAAAGAAACAAGCAGCATGTGGATGCGTTCCTATAGCGATAGGACGGATTATGGCGCATTTTAATTTTCCTGGAACAGTAGCATACAACGGCATCGTAGTAGATTGGAATGCGTTAAAAAACAATTATAGCAGTTCGGTTGGTGCTCAATCTGCGGCAGCTCTTATGCGAGCATTAGGACTTTCTATGCACACGATATACTTCTATAATGGTGCATTTACTTTCCCAAAGTACGCAGCCAAATACCTTGAAAAGATTTACTACCGCAACGTCAAATACACTGATTACAATACTGAAACGGTATGTTCAGCATTAGACAACGGTTGCCCTGTATTCATTTGCGCCATGCCAAAAGAAGGAATAATCCCAAATATAACTAAAAGCCATGCTTGGAATATCGACGGATATAAAATAAAACATGTTGATACCTATAAAGAATATTATAAAAACGGAATAAAAGAAAAAGAAGAATATGTTGGCACAACAACAACTGTCTTAATTCATTGCGATTTTGGCTGGTCAGGCTCTGATCATGGTTACTTCGCATCAGGCATATTCAACTCATCGAGTTCAGAGGCCGAATGGCATGGTGACTATAAATTTAACTACAACATTTACCTAAAAACCATCACTTATGATAACCCTAATAAATAGGCTGCTTTTGACCACAATCAGCATAAGTTCATTGCTCTTTCTCCCCATTGGTGGATGCACAAGCGAATACGAAACTCGCTCGTACATATCCCATTACGCTATTATTGACCACATTCACGTAGAAGACTATATAGTAAATAATAGCGACAGCTGTCTATTTTTTTCTTTTAAATTAATTTCCTATGACCAGGTATCCATAGCCTCCAAAGGGAAAGATAAAAAGCTGTACAATAAAATATGCGCCATGAATGGAGACACTTCTTTCTGTGGAATAGTAGAAAAAGACGGATTCTTCATTAGCGGTGGTGGTGCCTTGTATCCCAATATTAGCGCAATCAATCTAACGAGCAGCGTCGATTTTGATGCGGAACACCCCGCTGGCACTCCGCTCAACGATTGCTTCGAATTAGAATATAGCAATTATGAAAGATTCAATGACAATGGCATTGTCCAGAAACGTACCAAGCTGTCAGATATAAAAGAGATAAAATGTATAGCAACAAGAAACTGTAGCATATATTATAGCACACCTCCAACATCGAAACGATATGCCACTATAACTTTGACCATAACTTCGGATAACGGAAAAGTGTACGAGGTTAATTTTACTAGAATGATATAAACCATCACTTATGCCAACCCTAATAAGTAAACTGATTTTGGCCACCATAAGCGCAAGTTCGCTGC
>JAFTDN010000156.1 GCA_017454165.1 Bacteroidales bacterium
ACGGGGCATCGTTCCTTGGTTGTGGGGCTATAGCTCATCGCGTATCTCCAGCAGCATCGCCCTGATGCGATTGAGGGACTCTATCATCGCGTAGTTGTCGGCCAGGGCCTGCCGGCCTTCGTCCATGCGCTTTTTCGCCCCTTCTATTGTGTATAGCTGCTCCTTGAGCAGGTGGCGGATGAGCTTCAGGTTCTCCACGTCGGCCTGCGAGAACAGGCGGTTGCCCCTGGGGGTCTTGCGCGGCCTGATGTATTTCTTGAAGTTCTTCTCCCAGAAACGGATCTGCGTGGTGCTCACCTGCAGCATCTGGGCCACCTCGCCGATGGTGAAAAAGATTTTCTCTACGGGCTGTTCCTTGTAGGGCATGGCTATGGGGCATTAGGCAATCTGTCAGTCGAAGCTCTGGGTGGGCATCGAGGCTAGCTCGATCATGCGGTCGTACTGCTCTGGAGTCAGATCGTTGTAGTAGTAGTTCACGGGATCCACGGGCTGGTCGTTGATGCGCACCTCGTAGTGCAGGTGGGGGGCCACAGAGGTGCCGGTGTTCCCCACCAGGCCTATCACCTGCCCGCGTTTAACCTTTTGCCCAGGGCGCACATTGATTTTGCTCATGTGGGCGTATAGGCTTTTGTAGCCGAAGCCGTGGTCAATCATCACGTTGTGCCCATAGCCGCGCTGCTGCTGCTCTACTCGGCATACCTCTCCATCGCCGGTGGCGTAGATCTCGGTGCCCGTAGGGGCTGTGAAGTCCATGCCCGTATGCATCTTGAGCACCTTATAGAATGGGTGGATGCGCATTCCGAACGATGAGGCCATACGGGTGAGGTTGCGGTCGCTAATGGGCATGATGGCAGGCACACAGCGCACCAGCTCCTCCTTGCGTTGGGCCAGCGCTATGATTTCATCGAACGATCGGCTCTGGATGTAGGCCTTCTGGGCTAGGGCGTCGAGCTTCTGCGATGTTTCTATTATCAGCTGCCCGTTCTCCATTTGTTCGAGCTGTTCGTAGCGGTCCACCCCTCCCATGCCCACATTGCGGACGGTGGTGGGCACTGGCTCGGCTTCGAATATGGTGCGGTAGATGTTGTCGTCGCGATGCTGGAGGTCTTCGAGCACCAGGCGCAGGTTGTCGACCCGGCGGTTGATGTGGTCGAAGTTCTCCACCAGCTTTTGGTTCTCGCGCTTGAGCTTGCGCACCTCGGGGGTGTCTATCACAAAGGGGAACACCAGGTACGATATGGCCGATATGATTACGAACGCCAATACGTAGCGTACCACCAGCCACGCCTTGTCCTTACGGCTGCGCTGCTCCTCGGTGAAGGTGAGCGATTGCGGGTTAAAGCTGTATCTCGGCTTGGCCATTCCCTCTCCCCCCTCTCTATTCGTTCTGCCCCCTATACCTTAATATAAAGGGATGGATGCCCGTGGAGCTCGCATGGCACAATCGCAACATCCTGTCTATATGCACGTTGTTCAACATCCGGATGATTCCTAATCAAGGAACTGGCTCGATGCGTTTTGGAGCATCTGCTCATACTCTTCCTCGCTCATGTTGTTGAAGTAGTTGAGCGGGTTCACATGCTTGCCGCGCACCATCACCTCGTAGTGCAGGTGCGGCCCCGTGGAGCGCCCGCTGTTCCCCAGCTGGCCGATTGCCTCGGCGCGCTTCACCCTCTGCCCTGGCTCCACGTTTATCTTGTGTAGGTGCGCATAGCGGGTTTTGTAGCCAAAACCGTGATCTATAACTACTTGGTTGCCATATCCGCCAAACGAGTACGAGGTGCTCTCCACCACCCCATCGCCAGTGGCGTAGATGGGAGTGCCGATTTTCCCCGCGAAGTCGAGCCCATGGTGGAACGCCACCACCCCGGTTACGGGGTGCTTCTTGCGCCATCCGAAGAAGTCCGAAATGCGCGAGAAGTCCTTCACCGATATGGGGTGGATGGCCGGTATGCACTCGTTCAGCAGCACCTTGTTCTTGGCCAGCTCCACCACGTCATCGAACGAGCGTGACTGTATGTATGCACGCCAAGCCAGCTCATCGATTTGCTCCGAGGTCTGCCGGAGCATCTCGGCATGGGCCGATGGGCCGAAGTTGTACTGCTCATGGCCGCCGTAGCCACCCCTGCGTATGGAGGCTGGTATCGAATCGGACTCGAATATTACCCGGTACAGCTGGTTGTCTCGACGCTCTATATGATGCAGCAGCTCGCTCAGCTCGCCCGACTGCCGCCGTATGAGGTCGTAGCGGAGCAGCAAGTCGGCATTCTCACGCTTGAGGGCCATAACGCCAGGGGTGTCAATGAACGAGGTGAAGGCATAGCCCAAACCGACAAACACACCGCTAGCTAGGCTCATCCCCAGCAAAAATCGGCCTATACGCCGCTTTAATGGCACTCTGACGGTGTCGAAGGTGAGGGTTTGGGGGTTATAACGGAACTTGGTCTTAGCCATACAATGTTATGCTCCAAGCGGTTATGAATTATTGTGCTCAAAGCGACTGCAAATCTACATTAATAATATAATTTTGCAAAGCCAAAAAACGACTTTTTTTGAGGTACCGCAGAGCTTCGGCTCCAATATGTTAGCCAAACAACTCATAATCAACAATATGACATCAGCATCGCTTCGCCAAGCATTCCTCGACTTTTTTCGCTCGAAAGAGCACCAGATAGTCCCATCGGCCCCGATGGTGGTCAAGAATGACCCCACGCTGATGTTCACCAACGCAGGCATGAACCAGTTCAAGGACGTGTTCCTGGGCAACTCGCCCTCCACCGCACCCCGTGTGGCCGACTCCCAGAAGAGCCTGCGCGTGTCGGGCAAGCACAACGACCTCGAAG
>JAFTDN010000157.1 GCA_017454165.1 Bacteroidales bacterium
GAGGTAGCCGCGTCCGTGGGTGAGCATATTGAACTCGAATGTCAGGTAGTCGGCCATTGTGCGCTCGAAGTCGGCCTCGGTGGGTATCTCGTCGTTGAAATAGTAGAAAGCGTGCAGCCATTCGTCGTCGGCCTCAACGGTGGTTTCGACACAGAAGCGCGACGGAGCCTTGACCTTGCCGCGCCACACGTCGAGAAGGTGCTGGCGTTTGTCCTTGGCAGAAGGGGTCTCTACAAGGCCGATATGCGTGCTGACCTCGTAGCCGTCGTCCTCGAAGTTGATGAACTTGCACACGTGGGCGGGGTCGTGCGGACGGTGGGCGGTGAAGACGGCGATGCAGGGATTGGTTCCCACGCGGTAGAAAGTCTCCTTGTTGAGGGTGATGACTCCTTCGATGGTGTGCTTTTTCAGAATGGAGGCTTTGATGGCCTGCTCCTCTTTGGTTTTGCCGGTGAACGACGATTGCGGGACGATGACGGCCACACGACCACCTTCGACCATACTGTTGAGCAGATGCTCGGTGAAGTTGATTTCGTACTGCGAGGGGTCGGCTTTAGTGCCCTGGCTGTAGGGCGGGTTCATCATGCCGACGGTGCATTGTTTCAGCTGCAACTCGGAGGGGTTCTGCTTGAGGAAATCCCACGGATTGAGGTTGCTTTTTCCGTCGCCGCGGAGAATCATGTTGGTGGTGGCGATGGTGAACATATAGGGTTGGAGTTCGAGGCCGAAAAGCTGGTCTCGTCGAATGGAGCGGCGTTGTGTTTCGTCGGTTGTTTGCTGTAGCATCTGGTGCATGGCTGCGATGAGGAATCCACCGGTGCCGCAGCAGGGATCTAGAACGCGGTCGGTGGGCTTCAAGTCAAGCAGGTCGCAGAAGAGCGTGGTGATATGTTTGGGGGTGAGGACGATGCCTAGGCTCTGACCATCGCCACCGCTGTAGGACATAAACTCGCCGTAGAAGAGGCCGATATAATCCTCGGCCGAGGCGTGGAATCTGACGCTTTTGAAGATATGGTTGTAGAGAAATTCTGTGTAGTGGCGGAGAGGTGTTTTCTTCAGCCACGGCTCAATCTCGTTAATTTTGGCGGTGTCCTTGATGACGGCGAACTGTGAGAGAATCTTGTCGCGCTTGGTGTCGGGCGTTACATTGGCGCGTTTGACGTGGCTTTCAATGGCGGCATAGATTTTCTCGCCGTCGGTCTTGTTGCTGTCGCCGTTGAGATCGTCGATGGAGAAATTCTTGTGTTCAATTTCGCGGAGGGCGAGCATAATGCCACTGACAATAAGGGGTTTGTCTTGGTCTTTGATGCTGCCGTAGGTGCGCAAATCCTCGTGGAGCTGGCGGGCATCCTTCAAGATTTCGGCTGTCTGTTTCTCGGTGTCGGTCTCCTCTTTGAGAACGTCGCGGTGGTAGTATTCGGAGATGTTTTTGGGACTGAACGAGATAAATGTCTCGATGTCGGGCAACTCGGTTTTGTCGCCGCGCTCATTGACAAAGAGGGGCGTGATGCGGTGGTGCTTCTCGTCGCCACTTACACCGATGGCGAAGACACGATGCCAGGAGGTATGGGCTGCCAGATGGCGGGCGTAGTGATAGGCACCGTTGACGGCATAGTTCTGTACTGCTTTGGGCGAGAGGTCGATAAGCCCGTTTGCGTCGCGGCAGATGTGGTTAGAAAGTTCGGCTTTGTCTTCGATGACAATCAGGAAATCTCCGACAACGCCGCAATACTCGGGGCGGCCGGCATTGCCCTTGCCCGACTTGGAGGCCGTTTTCAGAGCTTCGTCAATTTCCCTTATAGTACTGCCCTGCGGGTCGAGATGGATGCCTTCGGCGGAGAGCAGGTCGTGAACCCAGAGGTCGGTGTGTGCTTCTTTTTTGGACATTTTACGCTGAAATCAAATTATAAAGATGTTGCGGCCCGTGGTGTGGTCGCGCAGCAGGGTTTGGAGCAGCGGGACGGGCAGCTCGTTCTCCCAAATATCGATTGGAGCCGAGCACAATGCGGCATCGGCAGCCGCATGGCTGGTTGTGGTGGTGTCTGAACACATACAAAATGCTGGTTTTGTATGCGTTGTGCCGAAAATAAAAAAACGAAAGTCAAGGCTTGGAGTACCTACAAAAAAACGTGGGCTAAATTTGCCCAACGTTCCTAGGTACTTGGCCTTGACCTACTCAACCTTGACAAAAAAGCCCACGCTGTGGGCATTTGCTCACAATTATCAAGGTTGAGTTCTTCTACGGCCAAGTTTCGGAACGTTTTTCGAATAATCAGCAAACGCTAATCGTTGTTAATATGTCAAAATCAATCTACTTCTCCTGCTGTGTGTAGTTTTAAGAGTTAGAGCTGCAAATATACGGAATTATTACGATTCCACATCGAACTCAATCAAAGAGAATGCCACTACCCCAAAACAAATGGCCAGAGGACTTTGCCCCTGGCCATTCATCTATTTTACGCTGTAGTTCAACTACTTCTGCATCTCCTTGGCCAACCGCTCGTTGAGCATGGGCACCAGCTTGTGCAGGTCGGTTACTATGCCGAGGTCGGCCACGCCGAATATGGGCGCGAACTTGTCCTTGTTCACGGCCACAATGTAGTCGGACTCCTCCATGCCGGCCAGGTGCTGTATGGCCCCCGATATGCCCAGGGCCATGTAGAGCTGCGGGCGCACGGTTTTGCCCGTCTGCCCCACCTGACGGTCGTGGGGCATCACGCCGGCATCAACCATGGCGCGTGAGGTGGCCACCTCGCCGCCCAGCGTATGGGCCAGCGATTCGAGCTTGGCAAAACCCTCCTTGCTGCCCACGCCGCGACCGCCGGCCACCAAAATCTTGGCCTCGGTGATGTCAACCTGGGCACGTTGCTCCTTCACGGTTTCTTTCAGGCGCACGCGGAATTTGCTGCTGTCGAACTTCACCTCAAAGCGGGTTACCTCGCCCTTGCGGGCGGCATCGGGCTGGGCCTTCTGCATCACGCCGGGGCGCACGGTTGACATGCGGGGGAGCGTGTCGGGGCAAACAATGGTGGCCATCAGGTTGCCGCCAAAGGCGGGGCGGGTCATGTGGAATTGTCCCTCGGGGCTAATCTCGAGGCGGGTGCAGTCGGCGGTGAGGCCGGTGCACAGGCGGGCCGATAGGCGTGGCCCAAGGTCGCGCCCTATGGTGGTTGCACCGATTAGCACAATCTCGGGCTTGCGAGCGATGATGATCTGCCCCACGGCCTGGGCATACTGCTCGGTGAGGTAGTCCTTGAGCTCGGGATAGTCGGCCAGCACCACCTCGTCGGCACCGTACTCCACGAGGGTTTTGGCCAGCGGCTCAACCTGATGCCCGGCCAGTATGGCCACCACCCGCTGGTTGAGGGCGGCAGCCAGTTCGCGGGCTTTGCCCAGCAGCTCTAAGGCCACGGGCTGTATCGCCCCATCGCGCTGCTCGGCGAATACATATACATCTTTATGGCTCATTATGAATAGCGTTTTTGGGGGGTTAGATGATGAACTTCTCTTTAAGCTTAGCAACAATCAGCTCAACGGCCTGCTCTGGCTCCACCTCATGGAGCTCGCCTGGCTGCTTTGAGCCCTTGGTGAACGACTTGAACACCTTGGTGGGCGAGCCTTTGAGGCCGAGCTTGGCCTCATCGACATCGATTTTGTCGGCGCTCCAAATCTCCACCTCCTTCTCGTAGGCATCGATTATGCCGGCCACGGTCATGTAGCGGGGGTTGTAGGCCGATGCCAGCACGGTGAGCACGCAGGGCGTATCGACCTCGAGCATCTGGTAGCCCTCCTCGGTTTCCTTGCGCACGGTGAGGGTTTTGCCGCTAAGCTCGGCGTTGGCCACGTATGATATTTGTGGCAGGTCGAGATGCTCGGCCATCTGCGGCCCCACCTGGGCGGTGTCGCCATCGATAGCCTGACGGCCAGCAACAATTAGGTCGGGCTTGAGGGTGCGCAGCGCACCGGCCAGAGCGTTCGATGTGGCCAACGTGTCGGCACCGGCGAAACGGCGGTCGGTGAGCAGAATGGCGCGATCGGCCCCCATGGCAAATGCCTCGCGCAGGATGGTGTCGGCCTGGGGCGGCCCCATGGTGATTACGGTAACGGTAGCTCCGTGCTTATCCTTGAGCTGTAGGGCCAGCTCGAGGCCGCCCTTGTCGTCGGGGTTCATGATGCTGGGCACCCCATCGCGAATCAGCGTCCCCGTAACGGGGTTGATTTTGATTTCGGTGGTGTCGGGCACCTGTTTTATGCAAACTACTATATTCATGTCTGTCAGCGTATTATCGGTTTATTTGAGCAGTTTACCGGCAATCACCATGCGCTGCACCTCGCTGGTGCCCTCGTAGATTTCGGTAATCTTGGCATCGCGCATCATGCGCTCCACGGGGTACTCGCGGGTGTAGCCATAGCCGCCATGCAGCTGTACGGCCTTGGTGGTAACCTCCATGGCCGTTTCGGCAGCAAAGAGCTTGGCCATGGCGGCATCGGCGGAGTAGGGCTCGCCTTTATCCTTCTTGTAGGCGGCGGAACGCACCAGCAGGCGGGCGGCCTGCACCTTGGTTTCGAGATCGGCCAGCTGGAACTGGGTGTTCTGGAAGGCGGCGATGGCCTTGCCGAACTGCTTGCGCTCCTTGGTGTAGCGCACGGTCTCGTCGAGCGCCCCCTGGGCTATGCCCAGCGCCTGCGAGGCAATACCTATGCGACCGCCATCGAGGGTTTTCATGGCAATTTTGAAGCCCATACCCACCTTGCCCAGCAGGTTCTCCTTGGGCACACGGCAGTTCTCGAAGATGAGCTCGCATGTGGCCGAGCCGCGTATGCCCATCTTTTTCTCCTTCTTGCCAATGCTGAAGCCGGGGAAATTCTTCTCCACTATAAAAGCCGATATCCCCTTGGTTCCCTGCGACTTATCGGTCATAGCCATCACTATATACACGTGGGCGGGGCCAGCGTTGGTGATGAACACCTTGCTGCCGTTCAGAATCCATCCATCGCCATCTTCAACAGCGGTGGTTTGCTGCATGGCGGCATCGGTGCCAGCGTTGGGCTCGGTTAGGCCAAAGGCACCTATCCACTCGCCCGAGGCCAGTTTGGGCAGGTATTTTTGCTTCTGCTCCTCGGTGCCATTTTCGAGAATTGGGGCTATGCAAAGCGATGTGTGGGCCGAGAGCACCACGCTGGTAGTAGCGCAGGCGCGTCCGAGCTCCTCCACGGCCATGGTGTAGAGCTGGTTGGTGCCACCCTGCCCGCCATACTGCTTGGGCACGGGGATGCCCATGAGGCCAATTTTTCCCATTTTCTCCACGGTTTCGGCAGGGAACCGCTCTTGCTCATCTATCTCGGCGGCCAACGGGGCAACCTCATTGGCCACAAACTCTCTGATCATTTGCAGGAATAGCTCCTCCTGCTTGCTTAAGCTGAAATCCATTGTCGTTGGTTGTGGTATATTTTAGTATTTATAGAATCCTTCGCCTGTTTTACGTCCCAGCAAACCGGCACGCACCATCTTGCGGAGCAGCGGATGAGGGCGATATTTGGGGTCGCCAAACTCGGCGTAAAGCACCTCCATAATGGCCAGGTTCACATCGTTGCCGATGAGGTCGGCCAGGGCCAGCGGCCCCATGGGGTGGTTTGCGCCCAGCATCATGCACTTATCGATGTCCTCGGCCGATGCCAATCCATCGGCCAGGATGCCCACCGCCTCGTTGATCATGGGGATGAGGATGCGGTTGACCACAAAGCCTGGGGCTTCCTTCACCTCAACGGGCTGCTTGCCGATGGATGCGGCCAAATCGACGATGCACTTGGTTACCTCATCGCAGGTGAGCTGCCCCTTGATAACCTCAACCAGCGCCATGCGGTCGGCGGGGTTGAAGAAGTGCATGCCAATGAACTGCGCAGGGCGCGAGGTGCATGCCGCAATCTCGGTGATGGACAGCGATGAGGAGTTGGTGGCGAAGATGGTTTCGGGCTTGCAGATTTTGTCGAGCTCGGCGAATACCTCCTTCTTCAGCTGCATCTCCTCCACGGCGGCCTCAATAACGAGGTCGGCATCGGCAAACGAGGCATAGTCGGTGGTGGTGCTGATGTTCTTGAGCAGCGCATCCACGTCCTCTTGGCTCATCTTGCCCTTTTCCACCAGTTTTCCATAGCCC
>JAFTDN010000158.1 GCA_017454165.1 Bacteroidales bacterium
AAGAGAGGCGGGGCTACTTATTCTTCAGCAAATCCCTAATCTCCGTCAGCAGGGTCTCCTCCTTGGTGGGGGCGGGAGGAGCGGCGGGGGCGGCCTCCTCCTTCTTCTTGAAGCGGTTCACGGCCTTCACCACCAAGAACACGCAGAGAGCCACCAGCAGAAAATCGACAATGTTCTGGATGAACTGCCCGTAGGCAAACACCGATGCGCCGGCCTCCTTGGCCGCCGCGAGGGTCTCGTAGCGGTTACCATCGAGCGAGAGGAACAGATTGGTGAAGTCCATGCCGCCCGTGGCCAAGCCTATAAGCGGCATGAAGATGTCGTTTACGAGCGAGGTTACAATCTTGCCAAAGGCCCCGCCGATGATTACGCCCACGGCCATGTCGAGCACGTTGCCACGCATGGCGAAAGCTTTAAATTCGCTGATTATCTTCATGTTATGATATTTTTAGGTTTGTGCAAACTGCGGGCAAAGTTACGCACATCTTGGTTTCTCGGCAAAAAATCGCCCAAAAATTGCTAACTTTGTGGATTGCGCACGGGCGATAGAGATCGCGGTGCAATTATTAAGTGTATGATTAACATGATATTACATGAAGCATAAGTCCATCGCCAACCTGCTCATGCTGCCATTGGTGCTGCTAGCGGCCACGCCGCTGTGGGGGCAGCTGCGGAGCGCTTCGGCGCATGTCGATCCGCTGATTGGCACCGATGCGCAGGGGGGCAATCACCCAGGGGCCACCGTGCCATTCGGGCTGATAAAGCTTGGGGCCGATACCCGCCAACACGGTGCGGGCTACCACTATGCCGATGCCAGCGCGCTGGGGTTTAGCCATCTGCACCAAAGCGGTGGCAGCTGCGCCCACCGCACCGATGTGGTGCTGATGCCCTATAGCAGCACCAAGCCGTTGCTAGCCGTCAACGAATACGCCGCTACCCTAAAACACGCCAGCGAGCAAGCCCGTGCGGGCTATTACGCCATTGCGCTGCCCAGCCATAAGGTGAAAGCGGAATTCACGGCCACCACACGGGTGGGCATGCACCGTTACACATTCGACAAGCCCAAGCAGGCCGCCCTCACCATCGACCTGGGGCAGAGAGGCAATCCCGAATCGACTTGGATTAAGCTGGTGAACGACAATGAGATACACGGATACATACGCAGCACCGCCTACGGCAAGCCGCAGATGCTCTACTTTGTGGCGCAAACCTCGGTGGCGTTTGAGCCCATGGCCGTGTCCGATGGCGGAATGCCCGTTGCCCTCGCCGAGCAACGCGCTGAGGGACGCGCGCTGTCCATAGCGCTGCGTTTCCCCACGCTCGAGAGCAAGCCGCTGCTGGTCAAGGTGGCCATATCGCTGGTTGATGAGCCTTCGGCACAGAACGACCTGAATGCCGAGCTGCCTGGATGGGATTTCGACAAAATAGCCGCAGCGGCCACCGCCCAATGGGACAAAGTCCTGGAGCGCATCGAGGTTAAGGGCGGCACCACGGCGCAGCGCACCTTGTTCTACACCTCGCTCTACCGCGTGCTATCATCGCTGAGCTGCATTGGTAGCACCGATGGCCTATTTGTGGGCCCCGATGGCTACAAGCATCGCGCTACGGCGCCCAGCAAGCCCGACAGCAAGGATACGCGCACCTTTGTGCCGCTGGGCGGCCTTACTGCGGGCAGCACCCATCGGGCGCTGCTCCCGCTGCTCACCATTGTGGCCCCCGAGCGGGTGCACGATGTGGCCAACAGCCTGCTGGCCCATGCCCGCTATGGCGGCGGTATGCTCAACGCCGACAGCACCTTGGGCTACCATGCCGCCTCGGTGCTGGCTGATGCCTGGAGCAAAAACGTGCGCAGCTTCAACCTCGACTTGGCATTTGAGCTGTTGCAGAAAACGGCACGGGGTAGCGGCAACGGCCTATCCGAGATGAAGCGCTATAAGTTCGTCCCCGATGATCTTGAGCCTGCCTCGGTCTCGAAAACACTGGGCTACGCCTACTGCGACTGGTGCATTGCCCAGATGGCCTACGAGCTGAAGGTGCTGGATGCCTACGACCATTTCATGTTCCGTGCACAGGCATACAAGAACCTCTTCGACACCTCGCAGCGCGCCATTGTGCCGCGCATGAGCAATGGCACATGGGCGCAGCGGACGGAGCGCAGCGTGGTGCCTGGGCTGGCTCCGTTATGCGATTTTGCCGTCCCCCACGATGTGCAGGGGCTTATGGCGCTTCACGGCGGAGCGCGGGCGTTCGTAGCGCATCTGCATAGCCTCGACAGCATGCGCCTCTACCAGCACGCAGAGCCCGCAGCCCACCACATCCCCTACCTGTACACCCTTGCTGGCTACGGCTGGGAGACCCAGCGCAGGGTGCAATCGCTGCGCGATAGTCTCTACAGCCCCTCCCCGCAGGGGCTTTGTGGCTCCGATGTGGGCGCACAGCTCAGCGCTTGGTACGCACTCAGCGCCATGGGGCTCTACCCCGTGTGCCCCGGCAGCCCCTACTACACCATCACTACGCCCATGTTCGAACGCGTTACGATACACCTCGATGGGGGCAGACGTTTCGTAATCAGGGCGAATGGGCTCTCGGCGGAGCGGCCCTACATTGCCCGCACCGTGCTCAACGGGCGGACATTCGACCACCCGCAGCTGAGCCACGCCAAGTTGATGGCCGGCGGTGAGCTACAGCTCGACATGTTGGCACGCCCCAACCCGCAGTGGGGGGCATCGGCGGAGCGCGTCCCTAGCATCCCCTCCGCCGATCAGATCGCCATAGCGCCCACCATGCAGGCCGCAGGCCGTACCTTTTCTGGCGAGCTTGAGGTGCGTTTTGTGTCGCCGCAGCCCAATGCCTCTATATTCTATCAGGTGCTCGCCCCCACCGAGGATCCCAACACCACCAGCGGCTGGCTCCAGGGCAGCAGCGTGGTGCTGAAGAAGTCGTCCATCGTTAGGGTGTACGCCTACAATGGCCGCACCTCCAGCACCATCATCGAGCAGCGATTCGATAAAACCGAATGAGCCATGCTGACCATCTGCATCCCTGTATATAATTTCGACGTAACGGGCCTCGTGCGCGAGCTGCTGCGGCAGGCCAACGGTCTGGATCTCCCTGTGGAGGTGCTTGTGTTCGATGATTTCTCGCAGCCGTATTGCCGCAAAAAGAACGCCGCCCTGGGGCAGCTGCCCCAGGTGAGCTACCTCGAGTTCGACTTCAACATAGGCCGCTCGCGCATACGCAACAGGCTGGGCGACATCGCCAGCGGCGAGTGGCTGCTCTTCCTCGACTGCGACACCATGCCCGAGTCGCCCGACTTTTTGGCCCGTTATGTGCAGCTGCTGGGGCAGGCCGATGTGGTTTACGGCGGTCGCGTGTATGGTCCCATACCCCAGCACCGCGAGCTGATGCTGCGCTGGCACTACGGGGTGCGCCGCGAGTGCTCTAGGGCCGTGATTAGACAGGTGAGACCGTATAAGTCATTCACGAGTAGTAACTTCGTAATTAAGCGCGAGCTATTCCTGAGCGCACGGTTCAACGAGGCCCTATCGGGCTATGGCCACGAGGACACCCTGCTCGCCCTCGACCTGAAGCACCGTGGGGTGGACATCGTGCACATCGACAACCCCACCGTGCACCTTGGGCTCGAGCCCGCCGCCGAGTTCATAGAAAAGGCCACCCAGGGGGCGCACAACCTGGCCCGCATCCTGCACATGCTGCCCAAACGGCAGCGGGCCGAGTTCGAACGCAGCGTCAAGCTGCTCCGCACGTTCCGCATATCGCGAAGGGCGGGCCTGCTGTACCCGCTGCGCTACGTCTTTCGGGCCTTGCCGCTCATAAAACGGCAGCTCATGGGCCAACGCCCGCTGCTCCCCCTGTTCGACCTGTACGTGCTATCGCTGCTCGCGCAGCTCTACAGCAAGGGGTGGGATGTCCTGCGGGAATACTGAATCGCAAGCTGAGGCTGCCTATGCTGTCTTTACTACAATGTATAACTTCGTAATGCAATGAACATCATCATTATAGGAGCGGGCGAGGTGGGCACCCATCTCGCCACTATGCTGGCCAAGGAGTACCACGATGTTACCGTAATCGACCCCGACACCCAGAAGCTCGAGGAGCTCTCGGCGGTGGCCGATGTGATCACCATCGAGGGCTCGGCCACCTCCATCAGCGTGCTGCACGAGGCCAACATCAAGCGGGCCGACCTGTTCATCGCTGTGGCCACCTCCGAGGAGACCAACATCGTGGCCGCCACCGTGGCCAAGCGCCTGGGCGCCAAGAAGTCCATCGCCCGTATCGACCGTCACGAGCTGCTGCTCCCCGCTAACAAGGAGATCTTCCTGAACATGGGCATCGACTCGCTGATCTACCCAGAGAAGCTTGCCGCCCAGGAGGTCATCACGCTGCTCGACCAGACCATATCGTCCGACTTCGTCGATTTCGCGGGGGGGAAACTCTCGCTGCTTGTCATCAAGCTCGATGAGGAGTCGCCCCTGCTGGGCAAAACCCTGCAGCAGTGCACCCCCAACGCCATCAACCTCGACTACCGCGCCGTGGCCATCTCACGTGATGGCACCACCATCATCCCCCGCGCCACCGATGTGTTCGAGCTGGGCGACCAGGTGTACATCATCGCCAACCCCAACGGGGCCAAGGAGGTGGAGGCGCACTCGGGCAAGAAGAGCTTCGAGGTGAACAACCTGATGATGCTCGGCGGTAGCCGTATCGCGGTGCATGTGGCCAACGCCCTTGACGGGCGCATGAACGTTAAGATTATCGAGGAGAACAGGGAGCGCAGCCTCGAGCTAGCCGAGATGTTCGAGAATGCGCTGGTCATCAACGGCGATGGCCGAAACACCGACCTCCTCATCGAGGAGGGGCTCCCCTACATGGATGCCTTTGTGGCCGTTACGGGCGACTCTGAGACCAACATTCTGTCCTGCTTGGTGGCCAAGCGCATGGGAGTGCGCAAGACCATCGCCGAGATTGAGAACATGAACTACATCCGACTAGCCGAGAGCATGGGCATCGACACCGTGATTAACAAGAAGCTCATCACGGCCAGCCGCATATTCCGCTACACCATGAGCACCGATGTGTCATCGATTAAGTGCCTGACGGGCACCGATGCCGAGGTGATGGAGTTCGTGGTGAAGCCCGGAGCCCCCATCACCAGGGGGGCGCTACGGCAGGTGGACTTCCCAAAAGATGCCATCGTGGGCGGCATGGTGCGCGGCGAGTACTCCTACATCGTGAAGGGCGACAGCGAGCTTAAGCCCTACGACCGCGTGGTGGTGTTTGCCCTGCCCCCGGCCATCAATAAGATTGGTAAATTCTTCAACTAGGAGACCTCTTCTTCTACAGCAAAAGCCCATACCAGCAGGTGGCATGGGCTTTTAGTGCTGTGCCCAGCAAGGCTGATGGTGCGCCTTCGCTAGGCGCGAGCACCAGTCTCAATGGGGAGCTCGGCCTGTGAGTAGGCGGGGCAGGTTTTCTTGTTGCAGGCACCCATGGCGCCCACTACGAGCAGCAGGAGCAGCACTTTCAGTAGAGGTTTCTTCTTCATCATCGGAGCAATTATTTGGTTCTCGTTTGTTCATAGAGTAACATCCGCTCCATTTTACGGAGCGTTTGGGGCAAAGGTTGTCCTAAGAAAATGGGTATTTGTAAATCGTGCTGATTTATAGGTGTTTATGCTGATTGTGTTTTTTCGTCACCCACTTGTCGCAAAGATACATAAAACGCTGACATCTGTAGCCCATTTGGGGTGAGTTTTTTTTTGAGAGGCATGGTGCGCCCTTTTTTCAAGGATGTTGTCTATATTTGCGTACAAAATCAATCAGGGCTGTCGCAATGGCTGAAATCTATCTTGCTGGCGGATGCTTCTGGGGCACCGAGCATTTCTTAAAACGCATCAATGGCGTGGTGTCTACGCAGGTGGGCTACGCCAATGGAAACACCTCAAACCCATCCTACCACGATGTATGCCATCGCGACACCGGCCATGCTGAAACCGTTAGGGTGGAGTACAACCCTGAGGTGGTGGGGCTTCCGCTGATTCTGTCGCTCTTCTTCAAGACCATCGACCCCACCAGCCTCAACCGGCAGGGGGGCGATGCGGGCACGCAGTACCGCACGGGCATCTACTACACCGATGATGCCGATCGGCCCGTCGCCGCAGCCGCCCTGGCCGCCCTGGCCGAGCGCTACACCAAGCCCATAGCGGTAGAGCTGGAGCCGCTCCGCAGCTTCTTTCCTGCCGAGGACTACCACCAGCACTATTTGGACAAGAACCCCGGCGGATACTGCCATATAGCCCCGGAGTTGTTCGCGTTGGCCCAGAAGGCCAATAGGGGCTAAGCTTATGTACGTGCCGTTTGTTGATTTCCACAGCCACGATGCCCAACCCGCGCTGCCCGATGTGGTGCGGGTGGTTTCCCTGAATCCTCTCGATGCACCCATCCATCATGAGGGGCTCAGCACCGTGGGGCTGCACCCGTGGAGCACCGCCCTGCCCAATGCCGAAGCCGCGTTGGCCGCCCTGCCAGCGGCATGCGCCCAGCAGGGGGTGGTGGGCGTGGGTGAGGTGGGCCTCGACCGCCTGCGCGGGGCACCGCTGCCGCAGCAGCGCTCCATGCTGGCCCGGCAGCTTCAGCTGGCAGCAGCGCTGCAATTGCCCGTGGTGCTGCATTGCGTCAGGACGTGGCCCGAGCTGCTGGTCGAGCTGCGCCCATTTGCCACGTTGCGCTGGGCTGTGCATGGGTTCAGGGGCAGCCCAGCGGTGGCACGAAGCCTGCTGCTCGCAGGCGGATGCATATCGATTGGCCCCGCGCTGCTGAGCGATGCACGGTTGGCGGGGTTGGTACCCGAGCTGCCTTTGGAGCGCCTATTCCTCGAGACCGATGGTCATCGCGATGTGCCCATACAGGTGCTCTACCGCCGTGTGGCTGGGCTGCGCGGGATGGGGGTAGATGCGCTCAAGTGCGCAATGGTTCACAACTTCAACAGCTTTTTCGGGCAATGCGTATTGTCCGATCGTTATAATTGATAGTTGGCTACTATGGATTGGCTCGAACGTACCGCCCTTCTGCTGGGCGATGAGGCTATGGATGCGATCGCTCGCCGACATGTGCTCGTGGTGGGCCTGGGCGGGGTGGGGGCCTACGCCGCTGAGCAGCTGTGCAGGGCGGGCGTGGGCGAGCTCACCTTAGTCGATGGCGATACCATTCAGCCTTCCAACATCAACCGTCAGCTGCTGGCCCTGCGCAGCACGGTGGGCCGCCCCAAGGCCGAGGTGCTGGCCGAACGCTTCCGCGACATCAACCCCAGCTTGCGCCTGCACGTGGTGACATCGTATCTGCACGGCGAGGCCATACAGGAGCTGCTCGCGCACCGTTTCGACTATGTGGTGGATGCCATAGACACCCTGGCGCCCAAGCTCACCCTGATTCGCCACGCAGTGGGGGGGGGGCATCGCCTGGTGAGCTCTATGGGCAGCGGCGGAAGGTTGAACCCTGAGCTGGTGCGCGTGGGCGACATCGACAGCTCGCATGGCTGCCCGTTGGCGCGTATGCTCCGCAAGCGGTTGCACAGGCTGGGTATCCGCACGGGATTCAAGGTGGTGTACTCGCCCGAGGAAATGCCGCCCCGGGCCATGCGCCCCTGCGATGAGCCCAACAAGAAGACCGTGGTGGGGACCATCTCCTACATGCCGCCGCTCTTCGGCTGCATGCTGGCCTCGGTGGTGCTGCGCGATTTAATTGCCCTCGAATAATCATAACTAGTTGATAATATGAGCGTTGATGCGCATCTGCTGCTTGGTGGCAATCAGGGCGACAGGGAGGGGTTGTTGGCCGAGGCGCGGCGGCTCATAGCCCAGCGGGCGGGGCGGCTACTGGCGCAGTCGCCCCTTTACGAGACGGCCCCGTGGGGGTTTGACGCGCCCCAGCGCTTTATCAATCAGGCTGTCTGTGTGCGCACGGATTTGTCCCCGTTGGCGCTGCTCGGGGAGTGCATGAACATGGAGCGCGAGCTGGGGCGCAAGCGTCCTGAGGTTCATCGGGGCTATTCCTCTCGCACCATGGACATCGACATCATATTTTACGGTTCGCTGGTCATCGACCAGCCGCCCACGCTTATTGTGCCGCACCTTCGGATGCATCTGCGTCGCTTTGTGCTTCAGCCATTGGCTGATATTGCGCCCAGCTTTCGGCATCCATTGCTGGGCCTGTCGGTGGTAGAGCTGCTGGAGCGCTGCACCGATGATGGAGAGGTATATGTGTGCAAATCAGGTGTTTAGATGGTGGTTAAATTTATATGTATGTATAGCGACAGATGCAGGGCCAACGCATCAAATCTTTAGTAGATTAATAATTCAAATTTCGCAAGTTCAATCAACAATCCTAAAATAATCCATTACTTTGATTATGTGACGCGTTCTGTATCCACTTCCTATCACCCTTTCTACCTGTTGTATCTTTATGCTGCTAACCCCGACAGTGTGTTGGTTGTAAGTAATTGCTGATGGATTTCCTATTGTTAATTGTGCACCCACTATTCCTTCACAGTTTGGGGTATTAGGCAGAATGGTATATGCTTTAAAACCTTGTTCTTTAGCGGGCTGTGCAAAATCAGCACCAACTGTTTTGTCTAATTGATTTGGATCGATGCTACGCCCTTTATATTCTGCAATTGATTCTAAAGTTTCCTGGGTACAGCCGATGTGTTTATCGGCTTGTTGGTGAATAGGTAGGTCTCCATTGGGTAACTCATAATTGGCCGTGGTTTCCCATATTTTTCCGCTCCAGAAATCCTTTCCATCCACAGCTGCCTCAATTCCCCCTATGACACCCCCTATTAGCCCGCCGCTCAGGGCGCCGATTCCTGCCCCTATGAGGCCCTGTTTCAGGCCATCTCCGAGAGACTCTCCGCTGAGCCAAGCCTCTCCTGCTCCGCCGACAAAACCGCCTGCTGCACCGCCAGCTGTGCCCACCGCCGCACCGCCTAGAAATCCACTCACATTTATCGCCCCCGCCACAGCAGCCCCCGCAGCCCCCGCAGGCGGCCCCGGTCAGGCCCGCCAGCCCACCGATGGTCCACGCCTTCACGCGGTCGCCGAACGAGTTGATGTTATTCATAATGCCCTGAATGGCAAAGTTGATGAACCCGCCGATGAAGATGGCCGCCCCAATGCAGAACTCACCCGTCGGGTCCACGTACTTCAGCGGATTGTTCATGCAGTAGGCATACCTATTGAGGCTCAGGTGGTTGTCCGGTGCCTGCACATACGGGTCTGGCGCGAGGAAACGCCCCAGGTGCGGGTCATACAACCGCGCCTGCATGTCTATCAACCCAAATTGCGGCAGATGCTCATGCCCCGTGAAGCCACGCCGCAGGCGCGGGCTGGCCGTGCTGCTGGTGCGCAGGCCCCATGCCGTGTAGCGGTGCTCCTCCAGCAACGTGCCGCTGGAGCTCCACACGCCGATGATGCTGCCCAGGTGGTCGGCGGCTAAGAGCATCACATCGTGCTGTGAACCAGCTGTTTTGATTGCTGCAACTAAGCCGTTGGGGCTTTCTATATAGGTGTAGTCCACGGTTTGGCCGCTGGTTACCGTGCGCTCGAAGCTGGGCGCGTGGTAGCGGGTGGTGGAGGTGTGCCATGCCCACCGCTCACTACTGCCCTTTGGGCTGCCCGTCAACACAAAGGCTGAGCTGCTCGCTTTGTGAGAGTGGGCGAAAGAACTGTAGGGTGCTATGTTGTGGGCGGCGAGCATGGGGCCATGGGGCAAAGTTACTGTTTTTTTCTTTGTGTGATCGGTACTTTACGTATTAATTCTAATCCGTCATCCACCATTGTGTATATGCTGTATGTACTATCTGTATCGAATCGAATCGTAAAATTATCTCCATTTTTTGTTTCAATTTCAATTCTATTAATCTTATAAAATGGTATTTTCTTTGTTATAGAATGCTCTTTAATTAGTTCTTCAAAATGATATCTATTTAGGACATCTTGTTTCTTGCTGTGGAGATATTTTACACGCATTCGCGCAGCAAATTTATACGTGATTTCTTTTGTGTAAAGTTCTTTTTCACTGCTATTGTAGAATTCGTACCCATTGTCGGGCGTGATAAAAACGTATGATTTTTTTGGTCCAGATGCAAATATATCATAGTTTAAAATTGAAATTGTTTGAATAAATAAACTTAACTTCGAATTAAAACATCGAATATCAGGTTGTGATATACTTATGAATGCGATGACAATAACTGATAATCTCTTCTTTAACATTTTCAATTTAAAAATAATGAGTATATTAAAAACAAATCAACGTTATGCAAAGGTCTAAAACCGCGATATATACCAAACTCTTCTAATCCGTTTAAACCTTCTATTCCTTCGACTGTAAAACCACATTTACCGTCTATATACATAGATCCCCCCCATGACACCTTCGCGTCATTGAAACCATTATTAATTATACTGGTACTTTCTCCAGTTTCCTTTGTATATCTATCAACAGCTTCTTTCATATCCAAATAGCCATTGTCTGTTTCAGCCTCTTTTCTATATTTTCTATTCATGATTTTATTAGGTATTTGAGACTGATTCATTCCATAGGTAATGCCGTCAACTGCTAAAGGAAATAAAATGGACAAATCCATTCCTAATGTGTGATGATTTATATTTTTAAACGGGTTTTTCCCAGTAATTGTTTTTCCTACTACGTTGTAGGCAAACCTATTTCCAATATGCTTTATTGTATTTTTTAAAATGCTATTTTCTAATGTACAGGATAATATGGTATTTGTACCGTATGCGGCCATGCCACCGCCAAACGCATATAGAGCATCATGCCCAACAGATTTCCAATTAATATCGCTAAATCCACGCTCCTTATTGAGTTGTTTTACAATGTTATTTGTTGCGCTTACCGAAGCACTGCTAACGCCTGCGGCCGCCAACCCCGTCCATGCGGAAGCCCAAAATCCCGATGTTGCCCCACCCGTAACAGCAGTTAAAGCTCCTGCGCCAGCACCAACAGCGAATGAGGCTATGCCTTCCCATATATTGTCAATGTTTTGGGCATTGGCGACTAAATTGATTATCCCGCCAATAGCAGCACCAGCCAAAACGGCTAGCACAGAGAACTCCCCATTGGGATCCACATACTTGAGCGGGTTGTTCATGCAGTAGGCATACCTATTCAAGCTCTGGTGATTCTCCGGTGCCTGCACATACGGGTCTGGTGCGAGGAAACGCCCCAGGTGCGGGTCGTAGAGCCGTGCCTGCATGTCTATGAGGCCGAACTGCTGCAGATGCTCGTGGCCTGTGAAACCTCGCCGCAGGCGGGGATTGGCCGTGCTGCTGGT
>JAFTDN010000159.1 GCA_017454165.1 Bacteroidales bacterium
CCCTTTTTCCGTCATACCAATGCCTATACGGCGAAATAAAAAATTTTTTTTGAATGTGTTAGATGTATATCATTGTAAATCAGTGTATTATATGCATGTCGTTTTTCAGCATAGAAAAATCTTCAGAAAAAAATTTTGTCAAAGTATTGTTTTTATTGGAGGAATGGCTACTTTTGCCCTCGTTAGTTTTCGTAATCGAGTCTTAACCCCCTAAATTAATCGTTATGAACAAAGCTCAATTGATTGATGCAATGGCAGCCGAGGCCAAAATCACCAAGGCCGATGCCAAAAAAGCGCTGGACGCTTTTGTAAAAGTAACTGGCAATGCCCTGAAGAAGGACGACCGCGTTGCCCTTGTTGGCTTCGGCTCGTTCTCCCTCACCAAGAGGTCGGCAAGGACGGGTCGTAACCCTTCGAACGGCAAGCCCATCAAGATTGCCGCCAAGAAGGTAATCAAGTTCAAGGCTGGTAAGGATTTGAACGACAAGGTTCAGTAGCCAAATCCCCAAGGCAAGAGGGGGGGGGCAGCTGGTTGCCAGCGGCCCCCCTTTTTTATCTCCCAAAAGATATAGCTCACCACAAATACCTGGCCACATGAAGCAGCGTACCATATTGATAAACATTGCCTTATTCCTGATGCTCCCCAGCGCGATGCGTGCGCAGGACGAGGCCCCTACGGGCAAGGCCGACAGGGTGAAGTCCGGTTGGAACATCGGCGGCCTGCCGGCGGTGTCGTGGAGCACCGACCTCGGCTTCCAGTATGGCCTGATTATCAACCTGTTCAACTACGGCGATGGCTCTATCTACCCGAAGTACCGGCACAACCTCTATGCCGAGGTGTCGCGCTACACCAAGGGGAGCGGTATCAACCGTTTCTTCTATGACTCCAAGTACCTGATACCCAACATCAGGCTGACGGCCGATGTGTCGTACCTCACCGACAAGCTGTACGACTTCTACGGATTCAACGGCTACCAGGCCGTGTACAACGATACTTGGGATGACGACCACGCCGAGGGCTACCGTAGCCGTGCCTTCTACAAGTACGACCGCAAGCTGTTCCGCGTAACCGCCGACTTTCAGGGCAAGCTGCCCGATGAGCGCTTGGGGTGGGTGGCTGGTTTCGGCGCATACCGCTTTTGGACCGACACCGTGGACATCGCCCGGCTCAACAAGGGCAAAAACAGCAATCTGTTGCCGCCCGTGGGCGGAGGCTTGCTGCAGCGCTATGCCGACTGGGGCATAATCGACCCCGATGAGCTGCACGGCGGGCTGGTGACCTACATCAAGGCAGGGGCCGTGTTCGATACCCGCGACAACGAGCCCAACCCCATGCGCGGCATGTGGACCGAGGTGGTGCTCAACTACGCCCCGCCCTTCTTGGGGGCTGGTGCTAAGTTCAGCCATGCCAAGCTGTCGGTGGTGCATAGGCAGTACTTCACGCTGGTGCCCGACGTGTTGTCGTTGGTGTACAGGTTGGCCTATCAGGGCACACTTTGGGGCCGATGTCCATTCTATCTACAGCCCAACCTGGCCACGTTATACCCTGTGGCCGCCACCAGTGAGGGTCTTGGCGGTGCCAAGACCCTACGCGGTTGCTTGCGCAACCGCGTAGTGGGCGATGGTATAGCCTATGCCAACCTCGAAGCCCGTTGGAAGTTCTGGCGCTTCCATCTGCTGAATCAGAACTTCTACCTGTCGCTCAACGCTTTTGTTGATGCTGGCCAGGTGGTGCAGCGCGTGGGGGCCATGGATAACGTGTTTGAGCCCCTGGGCGATGCCGCCGCTGACTACTATAGGCGCAACGCTGAGGGGTTGCACACCACATGGGGCTTGGGGCTGCGCATAGTAATGAATCAGAATTTTGTGGTGGCCCTAGACCACGGGCGTACCCTGAATGATCAGGACGGCAAGGCAGGGACCTACATAGGGCTCAACTTCCTGTTCTAGGGAGGAGAGGGTGCGGTTCACCTCCACAGCTGGGGTGTGGAATCCACACCCCAGCTGTGGAGGTGAACCTTTTTTTGAAGCGGTATTACGCTGATGTACATATATTTATGCTTTGTGCGATGGGGAGTACTGTATTTTGGCACGGAGTTTACGGGGAACTTGAGTACCAAACGCACTTAGATGATATGGCGTTGGCTTTGGAAGGAGATGGGGAGCCCCAGTGGGGCTAGGCACAATTGCCTGGAGCTGCCGATGTGCATCGAATCCCAAGTCCCAAATTTTTTTTTTGGCAGCGCTCGTCCCCTTTTCATCCCATAGCCTTTGCGGAGACAGCCCTGTAAAGGGCTGTCTTTTATTTCGATGGGCCTTTTCAAGGAGCTGGGGTTGGCTCTGGCCGCCAAGCATATCCCCGTTTCATTGGGTAGCGCGGCTATTGCTGGTACACCTCGCCTTTGGCGGCTTTTAGCGTGTTTTTGAGGAGCGACACTATGGTGAGCGGTCCCACACCGCCCGGCACGGGGGTGATGTAGCTGCATTTTGGGGCAACCTCGTCGAATTTCACGTCGCCGAGCAGCTTCCATCCGTTTTTGGCTGTGGGGCAGGCAACGCGGGTGATGCCCACGTCAATCACCACGGCTCCGGGTTTCACCATGTCGGCGGTGATCATCTCGGCACGGCCGAGGGCGACCACTAAGATGTCGGCCTGCAGCGTATGCTCGGCAAGGTTGGGCGTACGGCTGTGGCACATGGTTACGGTACAATCGCCGGGTTGCCCTTTCTGCGATAGCAGGTTGGCCATGGGACGGCCCACAATGTTGCTGCGGCCCAGCACCACGCAGTGTTTGCCAGCGGTGGGTATCTGGTAGCGGCGCAGCAATTCCATGATGCCATCGGGCGTGGCCGATATGTAGGCGGGCAGACCTGTAACCATGCGCCCCACGTTCTCGGGGTGGAATCCGTCCACATCCTTGTGCGGGGCTATTGCGCTTAGCACTTTCTGCTCGTCGATGTGGCGGGGGAGGGGCAGCTGCACAATGTAGCCATCGATTTCGGGGTTGGCGTTGAGTGCCTCGAGCTCGGCCAGCAGCTGCGCCTCGGTGATGTTGTCTTCGAGCCGTACCACCGTCGATTTGAAGCCCACTTGGGCGCAGGCGCGTTCTTTGTGGCCTACGTAGGTTTCGCTGGCTCCATCGTGCCCCACAATCACTGCGGCAAGGCATGGCGGGCGCTGTCCTTGGGCTTGCATGGCTTGCACCTCGGCGGCTATCTCGGCCTTTACGGCATCGGCAATTTTCTTTCCATCAAGTAGTTCCATGGTTGTGCGTGTTTTTTGGGTGGTGTTTACATGCGACGGGGGCGTTGTGCCATCATGCGGGCCATGTTTTTGGCGCCGCTGCCCGAAAACATTTTCATCATCTTGCGCATGTCGTCGAATTGCTTCATCAGGCGGTTCACTTCCACTATGCTGGTGCCGCTGCCTTCGGCAATACGCTTGCGGCGCGAGCCGTTGAGCAGGGCAGGATTTTCGCGCTCGGCTGGGGTCATCGATTTGATTATGGCCTCGATGCCTTTGAATGCGTTGTCGTCTATATCAATGTCCTTCAGGGCTTTACCCATGCCGGGTATCATGCTGGCCAAATCCTTGAGGTTACCCATTTTTTTGAGCTGCTCGAGCTGCTGCATGAAGTCGTTGAAGTCGAACTTATTCTTTAGAATCTTCTTCTGCAACGTTTTTGCCTGCTCTGCATCGTATTGTTCCTGAGCGCGTTCCACGAGCGAAACGATGTCGCCCATGCCCAGTATGCGGTCGGCCATACGCTGGGGGTGGAACACGTCGAGCGTGTCGATTTTTTCGCCCATGCTCACGAATTTGATGGGCTTATCGACAACAGTGCGAATTGACAGGGCTGCACCGCCACGGGTGTCGCCGTCGAGCTTGGTTAGCACCACGCCGTCGAAGTTGAGGCGGTCGTTGAACTCCTTGGCGGTGTTCACTGCGTCTTGGCCGGTCATGGAGTCCACCACAAACAGAATTTCGTTGGGCGATGTGGCCTTTTTGATGGCCTCCACCTCCTGCATCATCTGCTCGTCGATGGCCAGTCGGCCAGCGGTATCGATGATAACTAGGTCGCGCCCCGACTGTTTGGCCTGCTTGATGCCCTCGCGGGCAATGTTTACGGGGTCTTGGCTGCCATCGATGCTGAACACAGGTACGTTGATTTGCTGTGCCAGCACCTTGAGCTGGTCGATGGCGGCGGGGCGATATACGTCGCCTGCCACGAGTAGCGGGTTTTTGCCCTTTTTGCTGCGCAGATGGTTGGCCAGTTTGGCGGTGAATGTGGTTTTACCCGAACCTTGCAGACCGGCTATGAGAATCACTGTTGGGTTGCCGCTCAGGTTCACGTCGGCGGCCTTGCCGCCCATGAGGGTGGCCAGTTCGTCGTGCACGAGTTTGGTGAGCAGCTGTCCGGGCTTGATGGCGGTTAGCACGTTCATGCCCAGCGCTTTTTGCTTCACATCGTCGGTGAATTGCTTGGCTATCTTGTAGTTTACGTCGGCATCGAGCAGCGCCTTGCGGATGTCTTTAAGCGTTTCGGCTACGTTGATTTCGGTAATCCGCCCTTCGCCTTTCAGTATTTTAAACGACCTCTCGAGCCGTTCTGTTAGGTTCTCAAACATCTGTGGTATAGGTGTTTATAGTGTGTGAATTACATTTTTTCGGGTGCTTCGATTCCCAGCAACCATAGTGCACGGCGTATAACCAGCCCCACCTGCTCCGACAGCACGAGCCGCAATTGTTGTATGCTGGCGTTGGTCTCTTTGAGTATGCTGTGGTCGTGGTAGAATTGGTTGTACTCCTTGGCCAGGTCGTAGGCGTAGTTGGCCACCAGGGCGGGGTTGTGGTTTTGTGCGGCCTGCTGTACGGTTTCGGGGAAACGGTGTAGCAGTTGTATCAGCTCCAACTCCTTGTCGGCAATGGGGCAATGCTCGGGCAGCTGGCTGTTGGTGTGCAGTCCCTGCGCGTGTGCGCGTTCGAGCACCGAGCAGATGCGGGCGTGGGTGTACTGGATGAAAGGCCCTGTGTTGCCGTTAAAGTCGATGCTCTCCTTGGGGTTGAAGGTCATGCCGCTCTTGGGGTTCACCTTCAGTATGAAGTATTTGAGCGCTCCCATGCCCACCATGCGGCTAACCTGCGCATTGGCTTCGGGGTTGTTTGCATCAACCTTGCCAAGCTCTTGCGCCATTTGGGCTGCGGTTGATACCATCTCCTCAATTAGGTCGTCGGCATCGACTACTGTGCCTTCGCGCGATTTCATTTTGCCCTCGGGCAGATTCACCATGCCGTAGGAGAGGTGGTAGAGCTGGTCGCTCCAGGCGTAGCCTAAGCGTTTCATCACCAGTTTTAGCACCTGGAAGTGGTATTCCTGCTCGTTGCCCACCACATATATATGGTGGGCGAATTGCAGTTCGCGTTGGCGTTCTATGGCTGTGCCAATGTCTTGGGTCATGTAAACCGAAGTGCCATCGGCGCGGAGCAGCAACTTCTCATCGAGGCCCTCGCTGGTGAGGTCGATCCACACCGAGCCATCGTCGCGGCGGTAGAATACGCCATCGGCAAGTCCTTGTTGTACAACGCTTTTTCCCAACAGGTAGGTGTTCGACTCGAAGTAGGTTTTGTCGAATTTGATGTCCATGGCGCGGTAGGTGGCGTCGAATCCGTCGAGCACCCAGCCGTTCATGGTGCGCCACAGGTCGATGGTGGCAGCGTCTTTGGCTTCCCAGCGGCGGAGCGTTTCCTGCGCTTCGAGCATTATCGGGGCTTGAGCCTTGGCTTCGTCTTCGGTTTTGCCCTGCGATATAAGTTCTTGAATTTCAGTCTTATAGTGCTGGTCGAACTTCACATAGTAGTCGCCCACCAGATGGTCGCCCTTTTTGCCAGTCGATTGGGGCGTTTCGCCGTTGCCATAGCGCTGCCATGCCACCATCGATTTGCAGATGTGTATGCCACGGTCGTTCACCAAATTGACGCGGATAACGCGTTTGCCGCTCTTCTCGGTGATGCGCGATATTGATTCGCCCAGCAGGTTGTTGCGTATGTGCCCTAGGTGGAGGGGCTTGTTGGTGTTGGGCGACGAGAACTCAATCACCGTGGGGGCATCGGTTGGAGCTGCTTGAGCAAATCCAAAGTCGGGCGTGTTGGCCATTTCGGTTAGTATGCCAGCCCAGTACGATGGAGCAAGCGTTATGTTCAGAAATCCCTTGACCACGTTGAACTCGGCCACCTGTGGGCAGTTGGCGGCCAGATGCTCGCCAATCTCGGTGCAGGTTTGCTCTGGTCCCTTGCGTGAGGCGCGTAGCAGCGGAAATGCAACAAGGGTGTAGTCGCCCTTGAACTCCTTGCGGGTGGTTTGTATCTGAAGCGGACTTTCGGCGGCCTGTTGGCCGTAAAGCGCAGCCACGGTGGTGGCTATGGCTTGCTGTAGGAATTGCTCGGTGGACATTTATATCTATTGGTGTTGCGCGTTTGGTTTAGAATAAATCTTTGCCCATGCAGCAGTTTTTGTACTTTTTGCCGCTACCGCAGGGGCATGGGTCGTTGCGGCCAGCCCTTTTTTGAGCCACGGCGGGCGCGTTGCTGCGCTGCTGCTGCGGTGCGTTGGGCTGTGTGTTGTCGATGCGGCTGGTTTGGTAGCCGCTCATGTCGGTGCGTTGGCGTTGCTGACGTGCTTCGTGTACGCGTTCGGCCAGCGCGGGGTCGAAGTAGGCCTTGGCCAGTATCGACACAATCTCGCGGTTGATTGTATCGACCATGGTCTCAAACAGTCCGCTCGACTCGAGCTTGTAGATGAGCAGCGGGTCTTTCTGTTCGTAGGTGGCGTTCTGCACGTTCTGCTTCAGCTCGTCCATCTCGCGTAGGTGCTCCTTCCAATGCTCGTCGATTACGCCCAGAATTACGGCCTTGGCAATGGAGCGGTTGATGTCGCGTCCGCCCGTTTGGACGGCCTTTTTGATGTTCGTGATGATGAGCATCTCGTGCTGGCCATCGGAGATGGGCACTTCTATGGTTTTGTACACGCTGCCCTGACGGGTGAATACCTCCTTGATGGTGGGGAATAGGCGTGTGGCTATGGCCTCGGCCTTTCGGTCGTAGGCATCGAGGGCAGCACGGTAGAGCGCATCGGCTATTTGGACGGTTTTCATGCCCTCGTACTCGGTCTGTGTGAACGGCAGCTCGATGGAGAATAGCTTGATGGCTTCGAGGCCCAGCTCATCGTAGCTATCGTGGCGGAATTCTTCGGCCATGCGGTGGCACACGGCGTAGAACATGTTGGCAATGTCGATGTCGAGGGCTTCGCCGTGCACGGCGTGGCGGCGGCGGGTGTAGATGGCCTCGCGCTGCCAGTTCATCACGTCGTCGTATTCGAGCAGGCGTTTGCGTATGCCGAAGTTGTTCTCTTCCACCTTTTTCTGGGCGCGCTCTATGGAGCGTGTAACCATTGAGTGCTGTATGGTTTCGCCGTCCTTCAGGCCCAGGCGGTCCATCACGTTGATGATGCGGTCCGATGCGAATAGTCGCATCAGGTTGTCCTCGAGCGATACGTAGAACTGCGATGTGCCGGGGTCGCCCTGGCGGCCCGAACGTCCGCGCAGCTGACGATCCACGCGGCGGCTCTCGTGGCGTTCGGTGCCGATGATGGCCAAGCCGCCCGCCTCGCGGGTTTCGGGCGTTAGTTTGATGTCGGTACCACGGCCGGCCATGTTGGTGGCAATGGTAACGGTTTTGGGCTGTCCGGCCTCGGCTACAATCTCGGCCTCGCGCTGATGCTGCTTGGCGTTGAGCACGTTGTGCTTTATGCCGCGCAGCTTGAGCATCTTGCTCAGCAGCTCCGACACGTCGACCGAGGTGGTGCCCACCAGCACGGGGCGGCCCGCTTGGGTGAGGCGTACAATCTCTTCGATCACAGCGTTGTACTTCTCGCGCTTGGTTTTGTAGACGATGTCGTCCATGTCGCGGCGCACCACGGTTTTGTTGGTGGGTATCACCACCACGTCGAGCTTGTAGATGTTCCACAGCTCGCCGGCCTCGGTTTCGGCAGTACCGGTCATGCCCGACAGCTTGTGGTACATGCGGAAGTAGTTCTGTAGCGTGATGGTGGCGAAGGTTTGGGTGGCGGCCTCCACCTTTACGTGCTCCTTGGCCTCGATGGCCTGGTGCAGGCCATCGGAGTAGCGGCGGCCCTCGAGTATGCGGCCCGTTTGCTCGTCCACAATTTTCACCTTGTTGTCCACCACCACGTACTCCACGTCGCGCTCGAACATGGCGTATGCTTTGAGCAGCTGGTGCACGGTGTGCACGCGCTCCGACTTGATGGCGAATTCGCGCAGCAGGTCGTCCTTGCGGGCCATCTTTTCGGCATTGTCCAGCACCTGGCGGTCTATATCGGCCATCTCGCTGCCAATGTCGGGCAGGATGAAGAAGCGGGGGTCTTCGGCCGAGCTGGTGATCAGGTCGATGCCCTTGTCGGTGAGCTCCACCGAGTTCTGCTTCTCCTCAATCACAAAGAACAGGTCGTCGGTAACGATGTGCATGTTCTTGTTGTTCTCCTGCATGTAGAAGTTCTCGGTTTTGAGCAGGAGTGCCTTGTTGCCCTGCTCGCTCAGGTATTTGATGAGCGGTTTGTACTTGGGCATACCTTTGTGGGCGCGTAGTAGTAGTTTGCCACCCTCTTCGTTTTTGCCCTCGGCGATGAGCCGTCGGGCATCGGAGAGCAGCTGGGTTACCAGCGCGCGCTGGGCGTTCACGAGTTTTTCTACCTTGGGTTTGTACTCATCGAACATCTGGTCGTCGCCCCGCGGTATGGGGCCCGAGATGATGAGTGGTGTACGGGCATCATCGATTAGCACCGAGTCCACCTCGTCCACGATGGCGAAGTGCAGCTTGCGCTGCACCAGCTCCTCGGGGGAGCCCACCATGTTGTCGCGCAGGTAGTCGAAGCCGTACTCGTTGTTGGTGCCGTAGGTGATGTCGGCGTTGTAGGCGCGTTTGCGTTCTTCGCTGTGGGGTTCGTGTTTGTCGATGCAATCGACACTCAGACCATGAAATTCGAAAAGCATGCCCATCCATTCCGAGTCGCGCTTGGCCAGGTAGTCGTTCACCGTAACTACGTGTACGCCTTTGCCCGCCAGGGCGTTGAGGAATACGGGCAGCGTGGCCACCAGGGTTTTTCCCTCGCCGGTGGCCATCTCCGAGATTTTGCCCTGGTGTAGCACTATGCCGCCTATGAGCTGCACATCGTAGTGCACCATGTCCCAGGTGATTTGGTTGCCGCCAGCCTTCCAGCTGTTTTGGTATATGGCCTGGTCGCCTTCGATGCGCACAAAATCTTTGGTAACTGCCAATTCGCGGTCGAATTCGGTGGCGCTCACGCTTATGGTGCCGAGCTCCTTGAACCGGCGGGCTGTCTCTTTCATTATGGCGAAGGCATCGGGCAGCGCCTGGTTGAGGGCCTCCTCGGTGCGGGTGTCTATCTGCTTGGCCAGTTTTTCGGCCTCGTGGGCGTATTTCTCCTTGTCATCGTAGCTCACACCGTCGGCCTCCATCTGCTCTTTGAGGTGGGCCAGGTGGGCCTCATCGTCGGTGGTGTAGGCGCGTATCTGCTCCTTGAGGGCATCCACGCGCTGGCGCAGCTCATCGTGGCTGAGGGTGGTGTACTGCGGGTATGCCGATTTGATCTTGTCGAGTATGGGCAGCAGCTCTTTCATGTCGCGGCTGGCCTTGCTACCGAATATGGTGGCTATGAGGTTGTTCACTAAGCCCATTTCTGCTTGTGCTTTTGGATTTACGCCCGCAAAGGTACGAAAAAAAAATGTGCGTGGGATTACTCCTGCGCCCGCCCTAGCTAATATGGATGTGGTTAAACCAGCTCGGCGAGCATCATGCAGTAGCGGCCATTGGGCTGTAGCTTGAACCCCATCCGGCGCAGGTAGCGTACGTGCATGGGGTTGGTGCCATCGGCCCAGATGTGGGTGTGCTGCTGCGCCATGAACTTTTTGGCCACCCACATGTACACGAAGCGTCCGTTCTTCATGTCGCGGTAGCCCGGCGTAACGTAGTCGAGCTCCACCTCTATGCCGCTGGTCTCGTTGATGCGGGCGATGAATACGCCCACCACCACCATGTTGCGCATCACTAGGTAGCACGTTGTTTGCGGGCCAGGGCGGTACACGAAGTCGGGGTTGTAATGCACTATGTCATCGTTGTAGTAGAACAGGAAGCGCTGCAGGTAGGGGTTGTGCGCGGGTACCTCCAGCAGCTCGAACATGTCCACGTGGGAGTATATGCGCAGCAGGTAGTATATGTCGGTAACCACTATGACGGCGTTGAGCAGCGCTACGGGCCAAGCCTTGATGAGTACGCCGTAGACCATGAACAGGGCGGCGCCCACCAGGTTCACCCATCGCAGTCGGACGATGGAGGATAGGAACATCGAGATGGCTATGATGGCCGAGGCCACATAGCCCATCCACTCTAGCAGCTCTGCGCTCATGTTTGGCGTACCTTAGTGGGGTTAATTGTTGTGGTTAATGCATCCAAAGTTAAGTGTTTTGCCCGTAAATTCCAAATGTGCGGCGCATAAATTGTTGGCCGAATTGTCCCAATTGGGTTTTTTGCTTATATTGTGGCACCATAATTTATTGTACTCGCCATGAAAGGAATCGATGAGATCGATAGGCAGCTGCTCAACATTTTGCAGGACAACAGCCAATGCACCATCAAGGAGCTGTCCGGCAGGCTGAAGCTCTCTAGCACCCCCATCCACGAGCGCATTAAAAAGCTGGAGCGCAATGGTTACATCAAAGGGCGCGTTACCATGCTGGACTACAAGAAGCTGGGTTACGGGCTGCAGGCCTACGTGATGGTTACCCTCCAAATTCGGACCCAGGAGGCCATTGAGAACTTCGTGGAGCGGGTGAAGCTGATACCCGAGGTGCAGGAGAGCTACTACGTATCGGGGCAGTGGGACTTCCTGTGCAAGGTGTGCTGCCACGATATGGATGCCTACCACGCCATGCTGGTGGGCCGTTTCTCGCACATAGAGAACGTGGGGGCGCTGCACAGCATTTTCGTGCTGAACGAAATCAAGGTAACCCACAAGCTGCCGCTTGTTTAGCTGCGCCAGCAGAACGGCATCAGCGGCCACCACAGCAGCCCCCGCAGCACCGAGCCGGCTCCATCAACCGCCGCTAGCAGCCCGGCCATCAGCCCGCAGGCATGGTAGGCCATGGCCAGCGGGAACGGCGCGGCCCACACCACCAGCATCCCCAGCCCCACGGCCCCCGCGTAGGCCAGCAGCAGCCCCACCGTCCCCAGCCTGCGGCGCAGCCCCGCTACGTGGCCCCGCTGCGGCAGCCCCATCGCGAAGCGCGCTGCGGCCACTGCGGCCTTGGCGCACGAGAGCAGCACCAAGGGGAGCGTGGCCCAGAGCTGGGGCGATATGGTCGATGGGCTCACCAAGATCGTGGTGCCCGCCGCTGGGGCAGGCGGTGCAAATGTAAGCAAAATGGCGCACATTGAGATGCACCTACCCTTTGGCCGACCGTTTCAGCGCGGCAAATTTTTTCATGGTGCAGCAAACTAATCGCCCCATTCGTCATCTAATATCCAGATTAACCTTTTTAATTAGATACCACAAATGCGTAAAACGACGATTATCATGATGTCCGCCGCCATTGCCATGGGCGTGTCGGCATGTTCGCCAGGGGGCAAAAGCCCCGAGGGCCACTGGCGCGGCGAGCTCAACGTTGATGGGCAGAAGCTCGAGCTGGTGTTCCACCTACAGCCCAACGATACCGGCGATGGCTACGCGGCCACCCTCGACCTGCCTGCGCAGGGCGCAACCGCCATCCCCATGGATAGGGTAGAGGTGCAGGGCGATGCCATCACCATCGCCTCGCAGGCCATGGGCATGAGCTTCGAGGGCAAGCTCGGCGAGGCTACCATCGAGGGGCAGTTTGTCCAGGCGGGGCAGTCCATACCGCTCACGCTCAGCCGATTCGAGCAGCCGCTGCCCGGTAACCCCAGCCTGGTGTCATCGGAGCAGGAGCTGGAGGCGCTGGCCAACATCGACCCCGAAGAGGGCTACAAGTACAAGGTGGCCGACTACTTCGCCCGGCCCAAGTCATCGAGCTTTAAGCTATCGCCCAATGGTCAGTACATGTCCTACATGGAGCGAGCCGATGATGGCAAGAACCATGTGTATGTGAAGAATACCGCCACAGGCGAGGTGCGCCGCGCCATTGAGGAGAAGAACGACCTCATCAGGGGCTACGGCTGGATCAACAACGAACGCCTAGTCTATGTGATGGACAATGGCGGCAACGAGAATTTCCACCTCTTCGCGGTGGATCTCGATGGTGCCAACCAGCGCGACCTTACCCCATTCGATGGCGTTCGGGCCAGCATAGAGTCGATGCTCCGCGAGCAGAAGGACTTCATCATCGTGACCATGAACCGCAACAACCCGCAGGTGTTTGAGCCATACAAGCTCAACGTGGTCACGGGCGAGCTGGAGCAGCTTTACGAGAACACCAACATGCAGGAGCCCATCATGGGCTACGACTTTGACCGCACTGGCCAGCTGCGCGCCTACGTTACGCTTCGCAACGGTACAATGGCCAACATTTACTACAAAGACCTCGCCACGGGGAAGTTCAACAAGATCGTTGAGGTGGATCAGGCCAAGAACGAGGACTTCAGCATAGTTGCATTCAACTACGCTTCTAGCAACCCCAATGAGGCCTACGTGGTCTCCAACCTCGACAGCGACAAGGCCCGGCTGGTGCTCTACGACCTGCAGAAGAACCGCATCGTCCGCGAGGTGTTCAGCCACCCCACCTACGATGTGTCGGGCATGCGCCTATCGAAAAAGCGCGGCTACGAGGTGGATTACTACTCCTATGAGGGCGACCGCCAGACCATCGTACCCATAAGCGATACCTACAAGCACTGGTACCAGCTGATGCAGCAGCACTTTGGCGATAAGATATTCAACGTGGTGGACTACGATGACGATGAAACCAAGCTGCTCATGATGGCCACGAGCGACAAATTCTACGGCGCATACTACGAGTTCGATGTCAAGACCCAAAAAATAAAGATGCTCTACGAGCTCATGCCCCAGCTCCGTGAGGACGACATGGCCGAGATGCGCCCCATATCGTTCAAAAGCCGCGATGGGCACACCATCCATGGCTACATCACCCTGCCCAAGGCCGCCCTTGAGGGCAAGAGGGTGCCCATGGTGGTGAACCCTCATGGCGGCCCACAGGGCGTGCGCGACAGCTGGGGATTCAATCCCGAAACGCAGCTCTTCGCCAGCCGGGGCTACGCCACCCTGCAGGTGAACTTCCGTATATCTGGTGGCTATGGCAAGGAGTTCATGCGCATGGGATTCAAGCAGATAGGCCGCAAGGTGATGGACGATGTGGAGGACGGCGTGCGCTACGCCATTGAGCAGGGCTGGGCCGACCCCAGCAAGATTGCCATCTATGGTGCCAGCCACGGCGGCTACGCCACCCTCATGGGCCTAGTTAAAACCCCCGACCTGTACTGCTGTGGCATCGACTACGTGGGCGTTTCGAACATATTCACGTTCATGAACACCATACCCGAGTACTGGAAGCCCTACCTGACCATGCTCAAGGAAATATGGTACGACCTCGACAACCCCGAGGAGGCGGCCATCGCCCGCGAGGTGTCGCCCGTGTCCCAAATCGACAAAATATGCAAACCGCTATTTGTGGTGCAGGGGGCCAACGATCCCCGCGTGAACATCAACGAGAGCGACCAGATAGTGGAAACCCTACGAGCCAAGGGATTCGATGTGCCCTACATGGTGAAGTACAACGAGGGGCACGGATTCTACCGCGAGGAGAACAATCTGGCCCTTTACCGCTACATGCTCGGCTTCCTGGCCCAGCAATTCGGCAAGTAGGCCGTGCCTACCAACATTGGCCACAGCCAAGCCCGTGCCCGTTGCGGCACGGGCTTGTTTGCTTGCTAGGGCCGCAGCTAAACCTTCAGGAGCCCCCGGCACTGTGAGCAGCATATGCCCTCAATCAGTGGCGTCGGCCCAACAGCGCACCTCCCTGATGTTAATGTACGCAAACGGGAGCAGCGCCGCTCTTTTTTTAACTACCTTTGTATCTGCCAAGGAGAATCTCCGTTACTGTTGGAAATAACTAGAAATCAAGAGATATGTACTCAGCAAAAGTATCGGAACGAATACATTGGGTGGGCGTGAACGACCGCCGCAAACGCCTATTCGAGAACATGTGGCCCATGAACCGCGGCGTGGCCTACAACTCGTACCTAGTGCTCGATGAGCAAACCGCGCTTATCGACACCATTGAGGATCGCGCCGCCGGGTGCTACATCGAGCGCATTGAGCATCTGCTCAACGGGCGTAAGCTCGACTACCTGATAATCAACCACATGGAGCCAGACCATTCGGGCGAGGTGGCCGAAATCGTGAAGCACTTCAAGGGCGTGAAAATAGTGGGCAACAAGCAGACCTTTAAGATGGTGGATGCCTACTGGGGCATCAAGGACAACCTGCATGAGGTGGCCGATGGCGACACCCTGAGCCTGGGCCATCACAACCTGAAGTTCGTGATGACCCCATGGGTGCACTGGCCCGAAACCATGATGACCTACGACACCACCGAGCAAATCCTATTCTCGGCCGATGCCTTCGGCAGCTTCGGCACGCTCGACGGCGGCATTTTCGACGACGAGGTGAACTTCGGCGTGTTTGAAGACGAGATGCGCCGCTACTACTCCAACATCGTGGGCAAGTACAGCAACATGGTGCAGAAGGCCTTCGCCAAGCTCAGCGGTGTGCCGGTGAAGATTATTGCCCCCACCCACGGCCCCGTGTGGCGCAGCAACCCCCAGACCGTACTCGGCCTCTACGACAAATGGAGCCGCCTGGAGGCCGACCCCGGCGTGGTGGTGGTGTTCGCCTCCATGTACGGCAACACCGAGATGATGGCCGACTACTTGGCCCGCCGCATATCGGAGCAGGGCATTCGCAACATCCGCGTGCACGATGTGTCGCGCACCCACATCAGCAACATCATCAGCGATGTGTGGAAATTTAGCGGCCTAGTGCTGGGCTCGTGCGCCTACAATGGCTACATGTTTCCCAAGATGGAGTACCTGTGCCAAGAGCTGGAGCATTTGGCTCTCAAACGGCGCCACATCGGCCTGTTTGGCAGCTACAGCTGGAGCGGCGGCGGGGTGCGCAACCTGCTCAAATACGCCGAGGCCAGCGGCCTCAACATGGTGGGACAGCAGGTAGAAATTCATGGCAAGCCCAACCTCGCCAAGCTC
>JAFTDN010000160.1 GCA_017454165.1 Bacteroidales bacterium
CTACGCCGGTCAGCGCATTGGATGCATGGTGGTGAGCAACGAGCTCTACACGCAGCGCTTCCCCGACCTGCTGCGCAACTTCAGCTCCGACATCTTTGGCCGGGCGCTGATCTACGGTGCGCTCTATCCGCTATCATCAGGCGTGGCGCACTCGGTGCAGTATGGCATGGCCGCCATGCTAAAGGCCGCCAACGAGGGGCAGTTCAACTTTGTAGATCAAACCCGCGAGTACGGCGAAAAGGCCAAAATCATGAAAAGGCTGTTCACCGAGAACGGATTCGAGATTGTGTACAACATGGACGAGGACAAGCCGCTGGCCGATGGCTTCTACTTCACCATAGCCTACCCCGGCCTGAGCGGCGAGCAGCTGATAGAGGAGCTGCTCTACTACGGCGTGAGCGCCATAGCCCTATCGACCACGGGCAGCGAGCGCACCGAGGGCCTCAGGGCCTGCGTATCGCAGGTGGGACGCGACCAATTCCCCGCACTCGAAGAGCGGCTCAAGGCATTCAACGCTAACCATCCGCTGTAAACCCACGTAGAAAGAAATTATTTTCAACTCACTAAATACTGACGTTATGGCAAAATCAAGAGGAGCAATTGAGGTGGACGTAGAGAAATGCAAGGGCTGCGCCCTATGCAAAGAAGCCTGCCCCACCAAGGTTATCGACCTGGCCAAGGAGGTTAACGGCAAGGGCTACAACTATGCCTACATGGCCAACCCCGAAGCCTGCATAGGCTGCACCAGCTGCGCGTTGGTGTGTCCTGACAGCGTAATAGCGGTTTACAAGGTAACGCTATAAACGCCTAATACACAACATTTTGTTTGACAATTAAACTCACACAAGCAATGGCAGACTACATGTTAATGAAGGGGAACGAGGCCATAGCCGAAGCCGCCATCCGCTGCGGCTGCGATGGCTACTTCGGATACCCCATCACACCCCAGTCGGAAATCCTTGAAACGCTGGCCCTGCGCAAGCCCTGGGAAGAAACCGGCATGGTGGTACTACAAGCCGAGAGCGAAATAGCATCCATAAACATGGTTTATGCCGGTGCGGGCTGCGGCAAAAAGGTAATGACCTCATCATCGAGCCCCGGCATCAGCCTCAAGCAGGAGGGCATCACCTACATAGCAGGTGCCGAGTTGCCCTGCCTCATAGTGAACGTGGTGCGCGGCGGCCCCGGCTTGGGCACCATCCAGCCCGCCCAGAGCGACTACTTCCAGGCCGTGAAGGGCGGCGGACACGGCGACTACCGCCTAATCGTACTCGCCCCCGCCTCGGTGCAGGAAATGTATGACTTTGTGGATCTGGGCTTTGAGCTGGCGTTCAAGTACCGCAACCCCGCCATGATTCTATCCGATGGCGTTATTGGCCAGATGATGGAGAAGGTGAAGGTGGGCGAGTACAAGAAACGCCTTACCGACCAGGAGATTGTGGAGCGCTACGGCAGCTGGGCCACCACTGGCAAAACGCCCAACCGCCAACGCAACATCATCACCTCGCTCGACCTGGACGCCAACCGCCAGGAGCAGTTCAACCTGAAACTACAGCGCAAATACCGCGAGATTGAGGAGAACGAGACCCGCTTCGAGCTCATCAACTGCGATGATGCCGACTACATATTGGTGGCCTACGGCTCGTCGAGCCGCATCTGCCAGAAAGCCGTGGATCTGTGCCGCGAAAAGGGAATCAAAGTAGGCCTGCTGCGCCCCATCACCCTGTTCCCCTTCCCCACCAAGGCCATACAGTCGTTCGTGGGCAAGGTTAAAGGCTTCCTCACCGTTGAGATGAGCGCAGGCCAGATGGTTGAGGACGTTCGCCTGGCCGTGAACGGACAATGCCGCGTAGAGCACTTCGGCCACATGGGCGGTGTTATCCCCTCGCCCAACGAGGTAGTAAAAGCGCTTGAAGATAACTTTATTAAAGGCTAACAGAAATGGACGTTAAGGATATAATCAAGAAAGAGAACTTTGTTTACGGAAAGAGCAAAGTGCTCACCGACAACCCCATGCACTACTGCCCCGGCTGTACGCACGGCGTGGTGCACAAGGTGCTGGCCGAGGTGATTGAGGAGCTGGACATACAGGACAAAACCATAGGCGTATCGCCCGTGGGCTGCGCCGTGCTGGCCTACAACTACCTCGACATCGACTGGCACGAGGCCGCTCACGGACGCGCACCCGCCCTGGCATCGGCCATCAACAGGCTGTACCCCGACAAGTTCGTGTTCACCTACCAGGGCGATGGCGACTTGGCCTCGATTGGCGCAGCCGAAATCATGCACGCCTGCAACCGTGGCGAGAAACAGCTCACCATATTCATCAACAACGCCATCTACGGCATGACCGGCGGACAGATGGCCCCCACCACCCTGGAGGGCATGAAAACCGCCACATCGCCCTACGGACGTAACGTTGCCCTACACGGCTATCCGCTCCAAATCACCGAGCTCATAGCCCAGTTGCCTGGCACCTGCTACGTTACCCGCCAATCGGCCCACACGCCCGGCGCGGTTCGCAAGCTCAAACAGGCCATGCTAAAGGCTGTGAAAAATACGCTCGAACGCAAGGGCACCTCATTCATAGAGGTGGTGGCCACCTGCAACTCTGGCTGGAAGCAGAGCCCCGTTGACTCCAACAAATGGATGGTGGAGAACATGTTCCCCAAGTATCCGCTTGGCGACATGAAGGATATTTAATCGTTAAACACCCAACAATTCAAAGCAATGACGGAAGAAATCATCATAGCCGGTTTTGGCGGACAGGGCGTACTCTCGATGGGCAAAATATTGGCCTACTCGGGCATCATGCAAGACCAAGAGGTAGCCTGGATGCCATCGTACGGCCCCGAGATGCGCGGTGGTACTGCAAACGTTACCGTAATTCTGAGCGACAGCCGCATCAGCTCGCCCATCATACAGGAGTTCGACACGGCCATCATCCTGAACCAGCAGTCGATGGACAAGTTTGAGAGCCGCGTGAAACCCGGCGGCGTGCTAATCTACGACCCCAACGGCATCACCCACCACCCCACCCGCAAGGACATCAGCATCTACAAGGTGGAGGCCGCCGACACCGCTGCTGCCATGAACAACGCCAAGACCTTCAACATGATTGTGCTGGGCGCGTTCCTGAAGGTTAAGCCCGTGGTGAAGATGGAAAACGTAATCAAGGGACTGAAGAAGTCGCTCCCCGAGCGCCATCACCACCTCATCCCCATGAACGAGCAAGCCATCAACAAGGGCATGGAGATTGTGGCCAAGGTGGGCTAAATCGCTGCCACCACAAACAACGCGAAAGGCCATCAGCCGTAACAGGCTGGTGGCCTTTGTTTTGACACGAACTTGCATTTCTCAAAACAAATCCCCATCTTTGCAATTGCCATGACCTTAAAAACTAGTAGCTATGGGGCAGAACCTTAAACAACCATTCCACCTCGCGTGGACAGCTTGCTTGGCCGCCACGCTCGCCTTGTCGGCATGTAAGGAGCAGGAGATGATGCAGGAACAGCCCATTGTTGAGGAGGCCGCAGAACCCACAGCGCTGGACAACGCCATCCCGCTGAACCGCGCCCGCACCCCTGAGGCCGCTATAGCCGAGGCCATCAGCGCCATGGATGCGCTCGAAGCGGCCAGCCCTACGGGAGCGAAGAGCCACAGGCGCGTGGCCGACATCACCGCCGTGCGCAACCCCGAGTTCGGGGCCAAGGGCAACGCCCTGCCCGACACCATGATGTACATCGTGAACTTCGCCGATGGCATGGGCTACGCGCTGGTGTCGGC
>JAFTDN010000161.1 GCA_017454165.1 Bacteroidales bacterium
CCCCGCCCCCACCGCCCACCTACCGCAATGTGCACAGCGGCACCCCCGTAGCCGTGGTGGGCGCCGGCCCAGCTGGGCTATTCGCCGCCCTGAGGCTCCTAGAGCTGGGGCTACGCCCCATTGTGCTGGAGCGCGGCAGGCCCGTGCGCGAGCGCAAGCGCGATGTGGCCGCGCTCAACCGCAACCAGCCGCTCAACCCCGAATCGAACTACGCCTTTGGCGAGGGCGGCGCAGGCACCTTCTCCGACGGCAAGCTCTACACCCGCTCGCGCAAACGAGGCGACTATCGCAAAATACTCCACGTGCTGTGCGCCCACGGCGCAAGCCCCGAAATACTGTACGAGGCGCACCCGCACATAGGCACCGACCGCCTACCGCAGATCATCACCAAAATAAGACAAACCATTGAGAATCATGGAGGTATGGTGCTATTCGAAGCCAAGGCAACGGCGCTATGCCTCAGCAATGGCCGTGCCGTGGGCGTAGAGCTGGCCGATGGTCGGCGCATCGATGCCGCCGCTGTGGTACTGGCCACTGGGCACTCGGCCCGCGATGTGTATGACATGCTGCTGCGGCACGATGTGGAGCTGCAGGCCAAGCCATTCGCCATGGGTGTGCGCGTGGAGCATCCCCAAGCGCTGATCGACCACATACAGTACCACGGCACCCCACGCGGCGAGCTGCTCCCCGCCGCTGCCTACTCGCTGGTGGAGCAGGTGGACGGGCGCGGTGTGTACTCGTTCTGCATGTGCCCTGGGGGCTTCGTTGTGCCCGCATCCACCGAAGCCAGCGGCATGGTGGTGAATGGCATGTCGCCCTCGCGGCGCAGCTCGCCATTCGCCAACTCGGGCATAGTGGTGGAGGTGCGCGAGGCCGATACCCAATCATTCTCGCAGCGCGGCGTATTGGCAGGGCTGGCCATGCAGGAACACCTTGAGCAGCTCGCCCGCCAGCACAGCGGAGCGGGCCTAGTGGCCCCCGCCCAGCGTCTGGCCGATTTTGTGCGGGGCACCCCATCGGACAGCATGCCCCGCTGCTCGTACCTGCCCGGCTTGACGGCCTCGCCTCTGAGCCAATGGCTCCCCAGGCCCATAGGGCAGCGGCTACAGCAGGGCTTTGCTGCTTTCGCCCGCAAAATGCGCGGTTTTGTTACCAACGAGGCGGTGGTGCTGGGGGTAGAGTCGCGCACCTCATCGCCAGTGCGCATCCCGCGCCATCCGCACACGCTGCAGCACATAGGCGTAGCGGGTTTGTTCCCCACCGGCGAGGGGGCGGGGTACGCAGGCGGCATAGTGTCATCGGCCCTCGATGGCGACCGCTGCGCCGAAGCCGTAGGCCTATACTTGGGCACCGCTCATCTAAACGAGAGCGCGGCGGTGAGCAGCACCGCCGCGCCTCGAACCCGCTGAACCGTGTGCGACCGCTGCATGGCTGTTACGTAGATCGACTCGAACTGCCGCAGGTTGCCTATGTTATTCCAGCGCAGGGAGAACTTCCAGTTCACCCATTTGTAGCCTGCCTCGAAATTCGCCAGCCAGAAATTGTAGCTGCGGCTTTGGTAGCTGCCCCGGTAAGCAAACGTTTCGGCTTTGGCCGATAGCCCTCGGAGCGGCTCAAGCAGAACGGCCAAAGCTCCTCGCATGTTGTGCCCCACATGCTGGCCCGACACCCCCGCAAGGGAACTGCGCCCAATGCCATACTCCACCGAATGCTCCACCGACAGCCAGCTCAACGGCTTCACAATGATGCCCTCAGACAGGCTATACCTATCGGACTGCTGGACGATGCGCTGCCGCGCAACCAGCACGTCGCGAGCCTCGTGCCGATAGCCCATCCCCAAGCTCAACTTGCAACCTTCCAGCAGGTCGAAGCCCTTGCTCGCCGAGTAGTCGGCCCCATAGCTCAGCGCATTGCCACGCTGCGGCACATGCCGCACCTCGGTGAGCATCCCGCGGAGCTCCATGGAGGGCAGGCTTTCGCTCATGCCATAGGAATACGACACCCGCAGCTGCTGGAACCACATATCCAGCACCCTGCGATGCGACACCGAGAATTGGCCCCTCTGCACCAGAGTGCGCGACAATGCGGCTTGACAGCGGCCCAAGCTCTGATAATTCGAGAGCACATAGCCCTCATAAAGCTCATCGGCCAGAGGCAAGACCTGCGTTAGGTTGTATTTTAACAAAAATTGAATGTTACGTTTCGGACTATAATCGAATGTCAGACCAGGAAGCACCATTGGGACAAACCTATTGATTACCAATGCCGATGGTAGCTCCATACGCACCATGCACATCTGCCCCGATGCGGCCAAATCGAACATGGCCGAAAACCTGCGGTGCTCGTAGCGCAGCTTCGCTCCCACCAACAATTTAGCATTTGCATATAGCAGTCTATTGCGCAGTGAATCATTTCGAGACGCAGCCCCGATGGCATCGAGGTCAGTGCCAATATTATCCAGCGATAACTGTATGGCCACCGTAGGGTCGAGCGACCATTTTTTTCTCTTGTAAATATCCAGTAAGCGCCCAAATATAGAGGCGTATGCGCTGTTGCGCATAGCAGCCTGCCTCATATTGAACCCTGTGGTGTCGTGCCACAAGAAGAAGCTGTCGCGCACTCCGTTTAGCCGCAAGAGCTGCTCAGCCCGTCCAAGCGAAGCGCGAACGTTAACTTCGTGCCCACGCCCGCGCCTATTCACCACGGTAGCGGTGCTATAGAGGGCGTATGAGCTGGAGTTCAGGCGCTCTTGGACTTCCTTACCATTAAACAGCAACGCGGTGTTTCCGCCCCGTCTATCCATAAATCCGTACACACGCTGCAACACGTATAGGCTGTCCGTGTTGAGCTCGGCATGTAGGTTGAGCGAGGCGAAGTCGGCCCACTCGTGGGCATCGGAGCTGCGCGAATAGGCGGTGGTATCATCGGCCAGCGAGGGGAAGGTAGCCCGCTGATGAGCCTGAGGGCGGTCGTCAGAGCGCTGATACATCGCGTTCATCCGCATATCCCATCCCCATGCTGTGCGCTGCACTAGCGATGTATGCGCCTCGGCATCCATATTGCGACGGTATAGCGATGGGTTGATGGGTGGGTCGGCCAGCCGTGCCGAGGCCAACAGCCCCTGCGGAGCATACAGCCCCACCTGATCGTCGGCCTGAATGCGCGACACCAAGCCCACATTATTGCCGCCCACACCCGAGAACACCTGGCGCTGCTTGCTCAGCTGTATGGCCGAGAAATCGGCCCGCCTCAGGGGCAGGCATGGCCGCTCAAAGCCCACTCCCGCTGTGGCATCGAACATCCACACATTCCGCACCTCGGAGCGCAATTTTAAATTGATGGCCGCCTCCTCCTCGCGCTGAATGTCGCGCAGGGCTTTCACATGCTGATGATTTTCCAATACCTGTATAGTTTCTACAGCGCTGGGCTTTAGCCGCGAAGTTATCATGGCATAGTTCCCGCCCATCAGGTCGAGCCCCTCGATGTAGAATCTATTTATGGGCCTGCCATTGTACATAATCACCCCATCATCGGCAACCGCAATGCCTGGCAATCGGCGCAGCAGCTCCTCCAAGTTTTGGTCGTTCTCTACGGCCCACTCCCGCACCGAGTAGCTCACGGTATCACCCACGGAATATATCTTCGGTGGTTTTACGATAATTTCTTGTAGCTCGAACGATGCCAACTCCACATTAAAATTTCGCTCCTGCGACTTATTCATCAATTTATGCTCCTGCGCCTTAATATTAAAGGCATTCACCCTTATCGCTACGCTATCGCTAGAGCAGCTGTAGCGCACAGTGTATGCTCCAATGGTGTCGGAAATGCTATACCCCACAAGCACCCCGCTAGCGTTATGAACGCTAATTACCACGCTGGGCATGGCCTTCCCACGCTCAAACACGCGCCCGCGTATCGTAACCGCCTGCTGTGCCAACAGCAATAATGGCGATGCAAACAGAAAAGCGAAGAGCAGAGCGATACGTCCCATCCTGCTAGCATTATTCCACATGGCACCTCCGCGATAGACCTAGCATCATGTCTATGGGCATCGGTGGGGGGCATAGCTCTGCGTACACGCAGCTGGAGCATCCGCTCAGCGAGGAGCGCGTTTTCAGCCATGCCCCATCATTACAAAGCAGCTCTCTGTAGGCAATCTCGCTCAATGTAATATTTGTTACATTGGCCAAATTCTCCGCATATGGCGCGGCCCTCACCTCTCCATTGGCGAACATGTACAATTCACCAAATGCGTTGGCATTCATACGTTTATTCCTAATTATGCCACGCATACCGATGTGCTGCTGCAAAATTTCGGCCTCAGTCAGCAACATATTGTCAGATATAAACACCTCATTCTCACCATTATACACGGGGTACACCGTTATGCTCACTTCGGGCCAGCGGTCGAGGTATCCATACGCAGCAACTAGCTCGGACTCCGATGCCACACAGAAATGGTAGCGCACAGCCACATTGAGTTCAAACTGCGGCATCCCCCCATTCATGAGCGGCACCACGACATTCAGAGCGCAATCGCCCTGCCCAAGCGATGGTGCCAGCTCTTCCTCGCTCCAGGAGGTCCAAATATCAAACCCCAAACCATGAGCAGCAACCACAGCACCATAATCATTGGAATATTGATGCAATTTGTCTGGCGGAACCACAAGATGCACCCGGCTAAGTGCTGTGCCACGAGCATCGCGCAACACAGCATCCAGCATAGAGGGGGGCATTAGTCCATTGCCATATTTATTGCAGCACCTCACCTGTCTGTAGAGATAGTGGCAGTGCGGGCAACCCTGCGAACACTGGCCAGTCACGTATACAGTCAGCTCCGACAGCAGCTGCGGCGCGACCTGCCGCAGCAATGCCTGCTCTCCATTGCGCCGCCAGCGTGCTATGTCATCAACAATATATTCAAACGGCTGAAATACATGACTATAAGGCACTTTCTCTGGCGAACACACGATACCCAAACGCTTATCGACAAGCTGATTCAGCAGTTCTACCTGATGCGCTTCTCCAAAATCGGCGCATCGCACCGCTCGCGTTGCCACCGAACTAATGGCTGCTGCAAATGCAATGCTATGATAATCATTTGTTTTTACATATGCACCATTCTCAACGTCCACAAACAACAGACCTTGCCTACCAAAAGCTGTGTGAGCATTCGGGGACATCACAAATATAGACTCATTCCCTATAATCATCTAAATTCCAAAGTATTGCCAATAACTTCCACAAATTTAGGTACACTTGTTATAAAATCGTAATACCGCCCAATTTCTTCATCCATTTCGGAATGCGATGCAAACTCATTGCACCGCAAACAATCGCCGCCATGAGGCAAATGAAAGATACATTCCGAGCACGATTTGTTACGAGCGCATCTTGCGCACCGCGGCTCAAGCTCGTCGTAGTAGGCATTGTAGCGCTGCGCTAGCTCATCAAAATCGATGTTAACACGCGCATCGTCATCGATACTACCCAGTGCAAATTTGTGAGACACATTCTCGCAAGGCATGATAAGACCACCCGCGCTGATAAAAACGCGCTTTGAAAAAGGGATGCACGTACCTCCAGGAAGAAGGTCGGCAATTGTGGCACTTGGCCCGTATAGCAATTCATTGTATCCCCTATAAAAATAGGGAGAATGCCCACGGAAACAATCAAACGCCTTCCGAAAAAATGGAGACTGAATGCCCATGCTATTGCTAATTTCACCAGCATCTGCCGATGCGCTGATAGAGTCAGCAACCGAAACCGACATCATGTCGAGTTCCTCAGCATATTGCGGACGCACTCCAATGGGATTTATGGCCGATATGGAGGGTGTTTTGCCGTACTCGCTCTTTATAAAGTCGATTATTCCACCCACCGAGCTTCTGTCATTCAGCACCGCGTTGAACTTCACATGTTCTTCGAAATAGCTCGGATGCCGCAATTTTAACCCATCTATGTTTTTCTTCACCAGCGCAAACGAACTGCTCCCATCGGGGAATTTTCGGTAGCTAGAGGCCCGCTCATCCCCATCTAAGCTAATCAGCAGGTTGAACCCATTATCCACCAAAAACTCCTCATGACCATGCAACAACAGCCCATTGGTAGTCATGGAGTATTTTACACCTCTAAACCTATCTATACCAGAGCGATTAACCCATCCAACAACCTGTTCTATCAACGAAAAATTCAGCAGCGGCTCTCCACCAAAAAAACTAAAAAATACCTCGCGCCCGTAATGACCCACATTGGAGCGCTGAACCATGGCTCTGTAGTATTCCAAAATGGACAACGCTTTGAACCAAGGCAAAGCTCTATTGCGCCGATGCGATGCAATCTCGAAGAGCTCCCCGTATCCACAGTACTTACAACGCAGATTACAACCCTCGGTTACCTCAAATGTAATCTGAGGCGTGAGTTCGAAAGCCCTTCTTATTTCGCTAGGCGTTATGCGACGCATTATTCTAGCTCTATGCTATTATATGGGCTGGCATAGTGCCTGTCGTACTTACTCGCCTCTGTAGCGGTTACCTTGGCCCGACCAATGTATACCACTCCCTCTTCATCCCTTTCACATATATACGTGATGGGACTTTGGGCCACCCACATCATCATCTCCCGCATTTTAACACGAGATGTCTTGTCCCAATCCATATCGTACCAGACAATTGGTTGCGGGCAATGGCTGTAGATGCCCGTGCAACGCCATTCGTGCTCGTGGTGCGCATCGTGCGCTAGCATGATGAGCCCTGGCAGCCCGCGAAGTTTCCACGGCCCTTCAGGCACGGGTAAATCGGTAGCATACCATGCAGTCCATTCGCGCCCCCGAAATAGGCATGTCGCCCGCTGGCATAAATGCCCCCCTATCTGGCGCGTTTCGGGATGCAGCAACCATTGCTGCGCGGGGATGTCCTCGGTGCACTGTAGAAAATCATAGTTCGAAATGCGCAGCGTTACGGTGCTTTTGCCTGCATTGGGATAGCCCCTGTACACCCATTCACCCGATGATCCGCTGGGTGCCATGCCTGCATCGCGCCCCCGCGCAAAATCAGCAGTACACGCCGAATCGAACATAGCCAAATTGAGGCTACGATACCAAGCCACAGTGCTGCCCAGCAGCAGCTGCTGACAATCGACAAGCGTGTCTTTGAGTTTTGCCGGGTCGCGCTGCACACGGTAGTAATAGCGCACATCAAGACGCGCGGTGTCCAATACCCGCTGCCTATACTTGGAGAAATCCTGTACACTAGGTTTATAAAACTGCGCCCGTACGGGTGAAATAACTGCAGCTATGGACAATACCAGTGTTACAAAACTCCTAAACCAAAGAGACTTGCCCCTCAATTTCATAAAACGATTACTCAGGGCTAATTACCACTTCCTCGATGAAAACACGCCCTCCCCCTGGCGACTTACGTCCCGATCTCGCATTGGCAGCTCCGTTGTCTAGAGTATTAGATCCACCTCTATCCTCATATGCGCAACCACATACACAATATCCCCCTTCACCGCTCCCTTTTACCCCGTTGAGCTGACGCTCTTCCAATGCCTGCTGATGCAGGGCGGTTAACTTGACGCTCTTCTTCATAAATACTGATTTAAGGTTAAACTCGGTTGCAAAAATAAATGAATCATTGCCACCTACCAAATTTTCATTAAAAAAATCATAAACCGCACTGTATCAAAACTATAACACCTTAGCCTCTGTACGGCGGTTTTGGGCGCGACCCTCAGGGGTGGAGTTGGGGGCCACGGGACGGCTCGCCCCGTAGCCCACCGAGCGCAAGCGGCTCACCTCAATGCCTCGCTGCACGAGGTAGTCCACCACGGCACGGGCGCGCTGCTCCGACAACCGCTGGTTGTAGGCGATGGAGCCCTCATCATCGGTATGCCCTCCTATTTCGATCCGCACGTCGGGGTTCTGCTGCATGATGAGCACCAATCGGTCGAGCTCCACGGTCGATTCGGGGCGCAGCTCATACGAAGCCGTGGCGAAGAAGATGTTGCGCATCACCAGCACCTCGTCCTTGGCAATGGGGTGGAGCATCACATCGACGCGGAACGGACGGCTACGGGGATAGCTACCCTCGAAGTTCACGTGCTCGGAGTGGAATAGGTAGCCCTGAGCTGATGCGAATAACCCGTACTGCCGGTTCACGGGCAGACACACCAAGAAACTGCCCGCCTCATCGGCGCGCAGACGCATCAGCTCGCGCTTAGAGCCCAGGTCCACCAGCACCACCTCGGCCTCTATAGGCCTGCGAGTGCGTCCGTCCCTCACCGCGCCCATGAAGTAGGAAGTGGGGATGGGCGCCACCTCAGCGGGCATGGTGAACGTGTAGATGTCGCGCCCGCGCTCGGCGGCGATATCCGACGAGTAGTAGGCCACGGTGCCCGCTGCATTCACAATCAACCCCTCCTCGCTGCGATGCGTGTTGATGGGGTAGCCCACATTGCGGGGAATGCCCCAGCGCCCAGCCGTGTCGCGGCGCGACACGAAGATGTCCTGCCGCCCCATGCCCGTGTGCCCATCGGAGGAGAAGTAGAGCGTTTGGTTGTCGAAGTGGATGAACGGGGATTGCTCATCCCCGTTGGTGTTGATGGTATCGCCCAAATTTACTGCGGGCTGCCATTGCCCCGCGCTATCGCGCGTCGATGACCATACATCGTACCCTCCCTTACCCCCTGGGCGGTTGCTCACAAAGTAGAGCGTTCGCCCATCGGGCGATATGGAGGGCTGCTTCTCGTTGTAGCGGTCGGTGTTCACGGTGGTAGGCATACGGCGCGGATGCTCCCAGTATCCATCGCGATTTACCTCGGTGTAATAAATGTTACAAATGCCCCTACACACCGTAAAAAACATCTGTCTCCCATCGGCACTAAGCGATTGCGCACCCTCATTGTAATCGGTATTGATAGGAGGCCCCATGGGGCGCCCCATGCCCCAGCCTCCATCGGCCTCGCGGTGGCTGATGAAGAAATCCTCCTGCCACCGCGATTGCGGTATGCCCACATCGCGCTGCTTGGGGCAGCGAACGGTGTACACCAGCGTTTGCTCATCGGCCGATAGGCTGGGCCAGTACTCATCGAACACGGAATTTACACCCGCGCCTACGTTCTGCGGGCTGAACGGCACGGGGTGCTCCAAGGCATCAAGGGCGAATTGGCAGCTGGACAGCCTATTGCGGGCCGGTTCGATGAGCTTAGGCGACTGCGGATGCTTTTGGTGAAATGTTAAAAATCGTTCATAACAAAGCTTCGCCTCGTGGTAGTGGCCCACGCTTTGATGCAGCTGCCCCAAAAAGAACGGCAGCTGTGGATACAGCTCGGGCCGCAGGCTATCGGCCCGCTCGGCGGCGGCGATGGCCTTAAGGGGCAGTCCGCGCTCCTCGTACACCTGGGCCAGCATCAGGTAGGCCTGGGCGAACGATGGTTCGCGCTGCACGGCCTCAAGCAGCAGATCCTCGGCGATTTCGAGGTTATAGCGGTCGTATTGGGCCAAAGCCTGATGGTAGCGCTCGGCGGCCTTCTTGTCCTTCACGCCCAGCAATTTGGCTGGACTGGGGCTGCGCTGAGCCATCCCCATATGGGGGAGTAGGGCCAACGCTACGAGCAGCATGGAGACGTACTTATACATAGGGTGTTTTACGTACATACGCCCCCTTAGGTTCACCCGCTGCTGCGCTAGCGCATGTTCCACCGCAACCCCAGCCTGAACCAGCGCTTGGGCAGCATCAGGCCGCTATAGTCGAACGCCTCGGCGTTGGTGAGGTTGGTGGCCTCCAGGTATGGCGTTAAGTGTTCTGTTCGCAGCGCGATACGAGCATCAAGCGTAACGAAACCCCTAAAGGGCACGGGCGTAGCTGCGTGGGTTACGGGATCCTCGCGGTCGTAGCTGCCATTGCGGTGCTGGTACACCAGCATGGCCGAGCAGCTCAACCGCCGCCACAGCGACAGCTCCACCGTGCCAGTGGCCTTGTGACGCAGGTAGTCAAGCGCGTACACCGATTGGTACGTCCCCGATGCCTTGGTGGTGCTGATGTGGGCGTAGCCCAGCCCCACCCTATCGAGCCGGAACCAGCGCTGCGCATCAAACAGGCGACCCGTGCGCAGGTTCAAGCCCAGCTCATAGCCCACGGTGTTCAGCGTGGTCATGTTCATGGTGGTGTAGAGCACAGTGTCGGAGGTGCGCACCCAGTCGATGATGTCGGTGCCCTGACGGAAGAACAGCTTGGCTTTGCCACCGAGCAGTCCTCCGGCGTATGCCACTCCCGCCTCGTAGATGTAGGCCTGCTCCATACGCAGGTCGCGGTTGCCCACGTTGTTGGGGCTTTGGTAGAACAGGTCGGTGAACGTGGGCAGGCGAAACGCGCTGCTGAGCGAGGCGAACAGGCGCAGCCGCCCCGTGGCCTGTAGGCTAACATCGAGGCCAGGGTAGAACCGCGTTGTGGCAGTGGGGCTTACGCCCATGTACATGATGCCCCCTCCCGACACGCGCAGGCGTCCGTACTGGTAGGTGTGGTCGATGAACAGCGTGGCGTATAGCCGGCTGTAGCCGTGGTCGTAGCGGGCATCATCTATACCACGAATGGTGCGGCTGCGCGACAGGGCATCGCCCAAGCGGGTGCTCACTATGCTCTCGCTACGCCACTCGGTGCCCAGGGCCGTCAGACCCAGCGATGAGCGCAGGGCCAGCTGCGCGTTGGCCCCCAGCACATCGGTCAGGTGGTAGTTGTGGTAGAACGCGGGGTCGCTACGCACCAGCAGGTAGCGGTCATCGAGCCGCCTCCAGTAGGCGTTAGCTCTGACGTTCAGCTTCTTGCCTGCCGATACACCCACGCTGCCCAGCCAGGTCTGGTTCTCCTCGTACTGCTCGGGGTACGACAGGGTGTAGAATCCATTGCTGCCGAACGCCTTATCGGCGAAGCCGAATTGGGCGTTGAGCTCGGCTCGGCCCACGTTGAGCGAGCCCCGGGCGAACAGGTTGCGGGTGCTGAAGTCGGTGTTGTGCATGTAGCCCTGCGAGCCCAGCGCCGAGAGCGCCACAAAGCCACGGGCCATAGCGCTGCCCCCAGCCACCGACAGGTTGGCCTTGTACAAGCCGTGGTTGCCATAGAGCGCGTGGGCACGGGCATTGAGCCCCATGGTCGATGGGGTTACGAAACCCACCGCTCCGCCCAGAGCGTTGGCTCCCACAGCGCGGCCAGCTGGCCCCTCTATCACCTCTACCTGCGACACGTCGTCGATGTCGAGCGGGATGGAGAGGTTGAAGTGTCCCGTTTGAGGATCGGTAAAATTAACACCGTTTATTAAAATAGCATTCTGATCGTAGGTCCCTCCCCTGATGCACAGGTCGGCCTGCACCCCCAGCACACCACGCTGCCTAATATCGACCGATGGCACGTACTCAAACGCATCGGCCAGGCTCTGCTGCGGCATGGCCTCGAGCGCGCTGCGCCCGACCACCGTAACGGGCCGCACCACCTGCGACATGGTGGTGGGCATACGCTCGCTGGCGATTACCACCTCGTCCACATCGACGCTAACGCGGCGCAGGGGCACATCGGCCTCGGCCCCCCCTGCAGCCACAGCTAGGGGCACACGCTGCTCGGCGTAGCCCAGGCTCGACACCCGCAGCAGGTACTGCCCCTCGGGCACCGCGCCGATTGCATAGCGCCCCCGCTGGTCGGTTACCGCGCTGCGGACAATGCGAACGGTGTCGGAGGTGTGGAACAGCATCACGGCGGCGAATGGCACCGCCTGAGCGGTATCGCCGTGGACGCACACGCGTCCTTGCAGCTGTCCCTGCGCTTGGGCCAACATGGGCAGCATAGCCAACAGGCTGAGGAATAGGCGTTTCATAAGCTACTAGCAGTTCGATTTGAGGCCACAAAATTAAACATTTTTACAACACCCACCACACTGGAGAGCAATAGCAATAGATCCTCCATGTCCACGACATTGCTAGCATATAAAAGGAATATAGCCCGCAGAGCGATGGGCATCGCAACACACAAAGAGGCGGGCCACCATACGCGACCCGCCTCTTGCGAAATGATATTTACGGTATGGCTGATTGCTACTTCTTCATCAGCTGCTCCACTAGCTTCTTGAGCTCATCTATCTGCTGCTGTTGCTCCTTCACGGCCTCAATGAGCAGCGGCACCAAATCGTTGTACGACACCGATTTGTAGCCATCATCATGTGTAACTACAGCCTCGGGCAGTACAGCCTCAACTTCTTGGGCTATAACGCCCACATGCTGTTTCTCATCGAAACTCATCTTAGGGAACTCGGCCACGCGCCATTTGTAGTTCACACCATTGAGTTTCAACACCTTGGTCAGTGCATTCTCCAACGGGCGGATGTCGGTTTTTAGGCGGCGGTCGGAGGTTTGTACTGTTTGACCATTAACCTTAACAACATTATTGTCAAACTCTCCATAAATAAGGGTTTTGCCATGAATAGAGCCGATATACAGTTTGTTACTTCCCGTTTCATTCATCCCAGCCTTATTACCAATGAACACATTGTTAGAACCACTTATATTACTAATACCAGCCTGTGATCCTATAAATGTATTATCTTCACCTGTTTTATTCTTATATCCTGCCACATACCCTATAAATAAATTATAACGTCCCGTTGTGTTCTGCTCTCCAGCACAGTCACCCATAAATATATTCCACTGCCCGCTTGTATTCTTCATGCCTGTATGATGACCTATGAAGACGTTGCGCAAACCGCTTGATATTTTACCGCTACCTTTCCCTATATAGATATTTTCTTTATTTGTAGCGTTATAGCCAGCACTATCGCCAATGAAAACATTGCTAAAAGCATTATCGTTGCACGCGGAACCAGCAAAATTACCTACAAATACATTGCTGCTGGCAGTTCTTATACTCTTCCCTGCTTGATTGCCTACAAATACATTGCTTTCTGCAGTAGTGTTACCATAACCCGCTTGGTTGCCCATAAACACATTATTTGCTCCTGTGGTATTATTGTATCCCGCCTGGAATCCAATGAATATATCATCGGTATTGGTGCTATTTTTCGTTCCATAGCCTGCCTGATCGCCTATGGCAATGGTGCGGGTTGCGCTGCCAGCAAAGTAGCCCGCCGAAGCCCCGATAAACACATTCTTTTCTCCCCCTTTTGTTTGATTTCCAGCACTATTTCCAATAAAAACATTCATACTACTTGTAGTATTGCTCAATCCAGCCTTATTTCCTAAATAAACATTGCTGCTACCAGTGGTATTAGCTGCACCTGCTTGATAACCTATAAATACATCATCAGTGCTTGTAGAATTTGCAGCTCCTTTGCCTGCCTCATTACCTATGGCTATGGTGCGGGTCATGCTCTTGGCTGTTTGGGCAGCGTTGGTCCCCAACACCACGTTGTTACCTCCCGAAACATTTGCCGCACCTGCCTGATTCCCTATAATCACATTGCTTACACCTGTGGTATTTGCTTTGCCCGCATAGTAGCCCACAAAAACGTTGTTGCTGGCCGTGGTGTTGGCCGCACCAGCCTGGTTGCCCACAAAAACGTTGCTTGCTCCAGTGGTATTGACTTGGCCTGCCAAGTTGCCCATCATCACATTGTTGGCTCCACTGGTGTTTGCAGCACCCGCGCTGTATCCAACAAACACGTTGTTGGTGGCCGTGGTGTTTTTCACGCCCGCATAGTTGCCGAGGAATACGTTGTTGTAGCCCGTGGTGTTTGAGTAGCCAGCCTCGTTGCCAAGGAACACGTTGTTGGAGCCATTGTAGATGGTTTCTTCGCTATTTGTACGCGGATTAGTAACCTTTATTTCCGTTGTGCCATTGGTGGCGTAGCCCGCCTTGTTGCCCAGGAATACGTTGTTGGAACTATTCTTATTCCGATTACCCGCCTGAGTCCCCACAAATACATTGTCGTTACCTGTGGTATTGTAATATCCTGCTTGATAACCTACAAAAACACCATTTTTATAATCAGAAGTAGTTTGACCCTCGCCCGCCTGATAGCCTATGGCCACGGTTTGGCTGGTCTTTTTGGGTAGCCTTGCTGAATTAGCTCCAACAAACACGTTGTAGTCGCCCGTGGTTACGGAGTTTCCTGCCTGATTACCAATGGCTACGTTGCTATTGCCCTCCATTTGGGGGGCAGCATCGGTGCCCATGATGGAGTTGTTCTTGCCCGTGGAGGTGCCGCCCATCAGGGCCCTGCCCGCTCCGTGGCCTATGATGTAGTTGTCGCGGGTGATGTCCATGTACTTGCTCTCGCCGGCCCGCCCCAGCCGGCCCGCCACCGCGAAGCCGCCCCGGGGGCTGCGCGAGCCGTCGGCATCCACGTACACGCGGGTGCTGTCGGGCGTCACCACGAACATGTTGCCGTCCCCGCCATCGCGCCCCAGACGGCCCGCCACGGCGAACCCGCCACGCGGGCTGCGTGCGCCCGCGGTGTCCACGTACACGCTGGTGTTGGAGGGCGTCACCACCAGCATGTCGCTGGCCCCGCCGGCGCGGCCCAGCCTGCCCGCCAC
>JAFTDN010000162.1 GCA_017454165.1 Bacteroidales bacterium
CGATCTCCTGCTCGCCCTCGAGCAGGGCGTTCAGAAAGCTGATGAGCAGCTCCTTGTTGAGCTCGCTGCCGAATAGCTTCTTGAAGCCGAAGTCGGTGTAGGGGTTGATGTATCGGGGCTCCTGCATGGCAGTTTATACGCAGCAATTGCGCTGAGGTTGCAAAGGGGGATATTTTGGGGTGTTTTTTTACCCCACCAGCGGCAGCTGGCGCTGCCAGAGGGCGTGGTAGCGCGTGCCGGGGCGGTAGAGCTCGGCGTGCGAGCCCTGCTCCACAATTTGGCCGCGCTCCATCAGTACGATTTGGTCGGCATGCACTACCGTGCTCAGGCGGTGGGCAATCATGATCACGGTGCGCCCCTCGGCCTTCAGCTGGGCTATGATGCCCATGAGCTGCTGCTCGGCTTCGCTGTCGAGGGCGCTGGTGGCCTCATCCATGATTATGATGCTTGGGTTGCGATAGAGCACACGGGCGAAGGCCACCTTTTGCCGCTGTCCGCCCGACAGGGCCACGCCGTTCTCGCCAATGTCGGTGGCCAGCCCTTCGGGTAGCTCCTCGATGAGCGGTAACAGGCCTACACGCTGGCAGATGCTGGCCACGCGCTGGAGGTCAGGGCTGAGGTCGCCTATGGCGATGTTCTCGGCTATGCTGCCCTTGAATAGGTCCACGCGCTGGGGCACCACGCCCACCACCTGCCGCAGGCTGCGATTGTCGATTTGGGCAATATCGGCCTCGCCGATGCGTATCTTGCCGCCGGCGATGGGGTAGATGTTCTGCAGCAGATGGATGAGGGTGCTCTTGCCCGAGCCGCTCTCGCCGATGATGGCCGTGATGCTGCCGCACTTGATGGTGAGGTTGAGGTCGGTGAACACCTCGGCTCGTGAGCCGTAGCGGAACCGCACGTGGCTAAAGGTGATGTCGCCCAGATTGTCGGGCTTGAGGGCGATGCCGCTGCCCGTGGGCTGCTCGTGCTGTAGGTCCATAATCTCGAAAAGCCTATCCGATGCGATGTAGGCGTGCTGTATGGCCATGTTCACACCTATGATGCTGTTGAGCGGCCCCGAGAAGTAGCCCAGTATGGCGTAGAACGATAGCAGCTCGCCCACCGTGAGCTGGCTGCGCAGCACGAAGTAGGACCCCACCCACAGCACCGCCACGGTGAATGCTCGCGAGGCCAGCATGGTGGAGTAGTTGGCGAAGGTGGCATTGAGCCCCGATGTGTAGCCCGAGCCCAGCAGCTGAAAAAAGTGGTGCTCGGTGCGCTCGTTGGCGTAGCCCTCAATGCCAAAGCGTTTGATGGTGCCCACGGTGTTGATCGACTCCACCAGCTGGCTCTCCAGCGCCGCGGCCTGCTCCATGATGCGCCGCTCGGTGCGCCGGTTGAGGCGGTTGGTGATGAGGTAGAGGCCAACGTAGATGGGCACCACGGCCAGCACCAGCAGGGCCAACCGCCACGAGTAGATGAACATCAGCCCAAACGAGAATAGCACTATTAGCACATTGACAATCAGGTTGATGAGCGTGTTGTTGATGAAGCTGCGTATTTTTACGGCATCGTTCACGCGCGACACAATCTCGCCCGTTTGCATGGTGTCGAAGAAGCGCTGCGGCAGCTGCAGCAGGTGCTTGTAGTAGCCCAGGATGAGGCGCGAGTCGATGAGCTGCCCCGTTTTGAGCGTGAACACCGTTTGGAATACGCCCAGCGCCACCTGTAGCACCAGCAGAAGCAGCATGGCCACGCTCATCACGTTGAGCAGGTTCACGTTGCCGTTCACCAGCACGAAGTCGGTTATTTTTTGGATGTAAACCGATGTGGAAAGCCCTATGATTGCGAAGAATATGGCGCCCACCAGAGCCTGCGCCATCACGGCGCGGTGGGGGCGTAGCAGCTGCATCAGGCGGACGGGGTTCGACACGCGCTCGTTGCCCACCTCGAATCCCTCCGAGGGCACGAGCAGCACCAATATGCCCGTCCATTGCGCCTCGAACGTGGCGCGGCTGCGCCGCTCCATCTGCCCCGTGCCGGGATCCATCAGGCGCACCTCGCGCTCGTTGGCATCGTAGAGCACCACGTAGTGCAGCAGGCCATTGTCGAGCTTCAGGTGGGCGATGGCGGGCTTGGGTATCTTGAGCAGCGCATCGTAGGTGCCGCGCACGCCCTTGGCCACAAAGCCCAGCTGCTCGGCGGCCTCAATCAGCCCCAGCACGTTGGTGCCGTGGCGGTCGGTGTGGGCTAGCTGCCGTATGCGGGCCACGGGCAGATGCAGCTTGTGGTACGAGGCCACCGAGGCCAGGCAGTCCGCCCCGCAGTCGGCTATGTCGCGCTGCTTTACACAGATGCCCCGTCTCATGGTTCGGCTATGATGTTGGGGTTGAGCCAGCTGGCCATGTCATCGACCATGATTTGGGCCAGGGTGCGCCGTGCCAGCACGAAGCTGGCCGTGAGGGTCATGCCCTTCTTCACCGAGGCCGTCTTGTCGCCATGGTGGAGCGTTAGCGCTTGGGGGGCGCATAGCACCCTGAAGGCCACCGCGCCCTCGGCGGGGGAGCTCGCATCGGCGGCTATTTCGGCCACCTCGGCCCCAATTTGCCCCCACTGGCTCGAATTGAAGGCATCGATGCGCACGTTCACCCGCTGCCCCGTGTGCACGAAGCCGATGTCGGCGGGCGACACGTAGGTCTCCACCATCAGCCCATCGGCGGGCGATATGGTGCACAGCTGCTGGTTGGCGAACAACACCGTGCCCTCGCGCAGCGGCATCAGGCCCTGCACATGCCCCGTGGTGGGGGCCGTGATGTAGCGCTTGTTGCGCTCCAGCCCCAGCCCGTTGATGGCCTCGCGCAGCTGCAACAGCTGGTTTTGCGAGGCGGTGAGGGCGGCCTGCCATTCGGCCTGCTGGTTCTCCTGCATCTGCTGCAGCCGCAGGCGGGCGGCGCGTAGGCGGTAGTCGGCCTGCTCGTACTCGGCTGGGGCTATGTGGCCCTGCTTGTAGAGCGACAGCTGCCGCTTGTGGTCCTGCGCGGCCAGGCGCACCTCGTTCTGCTGCACCTCTTGGTCCGACAGCGCCTTTTGGAACTCCTGTTTGTAGTGCACCGATGCCCATCGGCGGCGGCGTAGGCGGCTCAGGTCGTTGCGCATGGAGGTGAGGGCTTGCAGGTCGTCCACCTCCTGCTCCAGCATGTGGGCGCGCTGCTCCGAGAGGGCTATGCTCTGCTGCATGTCGGTGGGGTCGAGCACCACGAGCGTATCGCCTTGCTGCACTAAGGCGTTCTCGGCCATGCGTACGCTGGCCACGCGTCCGTAGGTGGCGCACATCACCTGGCTGGGCCGTTGCTGCGTGGTGATGATGCCCCGGCTCTGCACGCTCACCTCCACCTTCACGGTGCACACGGCCACGGCCATGGCCGCCACGCCCAGCAGCAGGCTGATGTAGATGGCCTGGCTGCGCCGTGTGTGCCTCATGCGGTGTGGGATGTAGGTGTTCTCGTCGAAGGGTGGTAGGGGCATGGGGTGGGTTGAAGTTAGGTGTTAGAATGTAGGGGTAATTCGCCCGTTGCAGGGACGCACCGCGTGCTTCCGCGCTGCCACATTGTCGGTGAGCTATAGGTTAGCGATGGGTTATATAGGCAATGTAGCCGCCAATGCTTATACCCACCAAAAAGCAGAAGAACATGCTGTAGATCAGCTTGCGGCGGCGTGCGAGATTCTTGAAGGGATTCATCATGTTTGGGAAAATCGAAGTGGATGAAAATGAGCGTGATGGAAGCAGGAGCATCTCGTGAGTGCTGAAGTTTAGGATGCACCGGTGGTATCGGCGTATCAGTCCGAGTCCCAACAGCGGGGGAGGATCATCGGTGTAGGTGATGCGCACATCGCGCAGCGTGTCGTTGCCCAGGCATATGTCGCCGCTCGCTTCGTATTGCAGTCGCGTATATTGGCCGTGTATGCTAAGCCTTTGAGAGCTATTAGGTATGGCATGAGTATTGGAGTTGCTAGTGTGCGTCATGGGCAGCGTGATGTACTCCGTGAAGCCAAAATCGAGCATTGCTTCGGCGGGTTCGTTTGGTGCAATGGTGAATGATATGGAGGGTTGCGTGCTATTGGACATTTTAATCCTGCTGCATGGTACTGCTGTCTTTATGGCCTGGCTGCTGATGTTAACAGCTCCGCTATCGAAGTCGAAATCCCAATTCATCTGCCCTATCAACCTTGTACCCATGATGAATGGTGCTGCGTTTGCTATCATAGTTGGGAATTGACATATCAGTGCCGTTACGTTGCGTAGCACTATGGTGCCGATTCGCACCTCCTTTATGATGCCTATCTGTACGGTATCCCTATAATTTAAGGTTGTTCTAATAATGGGCAGCCCCTTGATTCCCATGGCAGTAGCTGCACTGCTATCGATAAGGCAGGGGACAGTTCCAGTGTCGAATAAGATGCTACAGGGCTGGTCGTTGAGCTTTGCGGTGAGTGTAATCCAGTTTTGACGCAAGTCGAATGGATGATTGATGTTGATGTCGTTTGTGATTAGCGTGTTGAATGTGCGGATGTACAACCATAGCGATACCACAGCTATGGCCAGTAGTGTTACTGTGCAGATGAGAGCAATTTTTTTTTTCATTTCGTGGGGGAGTATGTGGCCAAAATCGGGGAGAAGTGTGCATGCACACTTCTCCCCGATTTTGGCCACATACTCCCCCACGAAATGAAAAA
>JAFTDN010000163.1 GCA_017454165.1 Bacteroidales bacterium
CCGAACCAAACGGGATAGCCGATGAATAGCACATCGTACTTATCGATGTCAGCCGCAATGGGCTGTATTTCGGGCCTGATGCCCTGCTCGAGCTCAGCGCGGCCCCGCTCAATGGTCGCCTGGTAGTCGCCATCGTAGGGGACGGTGGGCACGATGGCCTCCACATCGGCGCCAAGCTGCTTGGCGAGCTCCTCGGCCACGGCCTTGGTGTTGGAGGTTTGGCTGTAGTAGAGCACCAGCATTTTGGGCGCCTCCTTCTTCGGGCCGCAGGCAACGGCGGCCAGCGCTACGGTCGCAATGACCATCAGATTCAGGTTCTTCATAATGCGTCAGATTATTGTGGATTATCGTCAAGATTCGTTGGCACCATGCGGGGCCATAAGCCCCAAAGCCCAGCAGCAGCGTTCCGTGCGCGTAGTGCCTCATCGTTCGGCCTTACCGCGAACCCCGCAAAGATACGCATTTAAAACGCAATAATCCAATATGTACTAAAACAATACATAGTGCAACTATAGTACACTGGTACGTTTTTTATGTGTACTAAATTAATACAAAACAAACCCATCACATCTACCAAATGCATAATAACAAACTGAAAATAAATGTAATACATATACATGGCACACAGATTGGAACAGCGGGGGCAACCCCTCCCCAAAACCAAGGAGCACAATGGACACCAACAACAAAATCCCCATCACCATCTGCTTGGGCAGCTCGTGCTTCTCGCGGGGCAACCGCGAGAACCTTGAGGTGATAAAGCGCTACATCGCCGAGAACAACCTCAACGCCCGTGTGCAGTTCAAGGGGCAGCTATGCTCCGAGCGCTGCAACCGTGGGCCAGTTATCTGGATCAACGACGTGGAGTACCAGGGCGTGAGCAAAAGCAGCATACTCGCCATACTGAACCGCGCATTTGGGCTGTAGCCCTCCCCTAAAAACAGCACACATGAACCTCAACAAGCCCATATACACCGAGCAGAACAACTGCCAGGACTGCTACAAATGCGTGCGGCACTGCCCCGTGAAGGCCATAAAGATTGCCAACAACTGCGCCTCCATAATCGATGAGCTGTGCATCAGCTGCGGGCACTGCGTACAGGTGTGCCCCGTGGGCGCCAAAAAGGCCCGCAGCGATGCCGACTCCATCAAGATGCTGATTGCCAGCGGCAGACAGGTGGTGCTATCGCTCGCCCCCTCGTGGACAAGCTCCTTCCCCGGCGTTACGGCTGCGGCCTTCGTGGCGGCCATGCGCCAGCTGGGCTTCTGCTCGGTGTCGGAAACGGCGCTGGGCGCCGAGCTGGTAAACAACCGCACCCGCGCCATGCTGTCCGATAGGCAGCGCACGGGCATCAGCATATCATCGGCCTGCCCTTCGATAGTGGATCTCATAGGCCGGCACTACCCCGAGCTGGAACCGCTAATAGTGCCCGTGGCATCGCCCCTGCTGGCCCACACCCGCTACCTGCACGAGCTGATGGGCCCCGAGGTGAGCATCGCCTTTGCTGGCCCCTGCATAGCCAAGAAGTGCGAGGCCGACCGTAGCCCCGACCACATAGCGGCCAGCATCACTTTCCGCGAGCTCAACGACTGGCTGCTCGAGGAGGGCGTCGACCTGACCTACCTGCCCGCCGAGGGCCCATCGGGATTCGAGCCCGAGGAGGCCGTGTCGGGGGCCATCTACCCGATAGACGGCGGCATGGTGGCGGGCATCAACCGGGGAGGGGAGGTGGCGCACGTGAACTTCATGTCGTTCTCGGGCATGGAGGCCGTGCGGGCCACCCTCGATGGGCTGCAGCAATGGCAGCCCGACAGGCCCGTGTTCGTGGAGCTCATGGCCTGCCCGGGCGGATGCCTCAACGGGCCAGGAGCCATAGAGGGACCCTCGGTGGCCATGAGGCAGGGCTGCGTGCTCGACCAAATGCGCCGCAAAGAGAACACGCACAGCGCTCACCACGAGCTGCAAGCCCCCACCAACATCGAGCTGCGCTACGCACAGGGGCACGTGCCGCCCCACGGCAGCTACTCGCCCGCCGAGATAGACGAGGCGCTGCGCGCTGTGGGCAAGCAGTCGGCCCGCGATGAGCTAAACTGCGGCGGATGCGGCTACGACAGCTGCCGCGAGTTCGCCATGGCCATGCTCGATGGCAAGGCAGAGCAGAACATGTGCGTGTCGTACATGCGCCGGGTGGCCCACGACAAGGCCACCGTGCTACTACAACGCATGCCCAGCGGCGTAATAATGGCCGACAACCACCTGCGCGTACTGGAGTGCAACCTGCACGTGGCCCGGATGCTGGGCGACGACGTGTCGCTCATCTACGAGGCCAACCCAGGGCTGGCCGGCGCCAGCCTGGAGAAGCTGGTGCCCTTCCACCGCATGTTCGCCCAGGTAATCGAGTCGGGCAACGACATCATAGACCGCGAGGTGAAGATGGGCAGCCGTGCGCTCAAGGTGTCGGTATTCACCATACAGCCCCACAAAATAGTGGGGGCCATCATCCGCGACCTGAACAACCCCGAGGTGCGCAGCGATGAAATCATCAAGCGCACCCGCGCCGTGATTAAGGAAAACCTCGAAACGGTGCAGCAGATAGCCTACCTGCTGGGCGAGAACACCTCGAAGACCGAAACCGCGCTCCACTCCATCATGGAGCTATTGCAGCAAAACGACCGCAGCCATGATTAAGCCCTTCCACATCGACGTGGACTACGTCCAGAACTTCAAGCACGGGCATATGGTGTGCGGCGATGCGTTCCTCTCGCGCCGCATAAAGGAGGAGAACCGCACCGTGGCCGTGCTCTCCGATGGACTGGGGAGCGGCGTTAAGGCCAACGTGCTGGCCACCCTCACGGCCTCCATGGCCGTGAACTTCACCATGGCCAAGCAGCAGGTGGAGCGCACCGCCCGCATCATCATGGAAACGCTGCCCGTCGACAGCGAACGGCAGATCAGCTACGCCACGTTCACCATTGCCGACATCGAGGGCGATGGCGAGACGCGCATCATTGAGTTCGACAACCCGAGCTGGGTGCTGCTCCGCCATGGCCGGGCGGTGCCCGTGGAGCGGCAGTCGCTGGGCATCACGCTGAGCGATGGCACGCAGCGGCAGATGCACATCGCCCACCTGCATCTGGGCATCGACGACCGCATTGTGATGGTGTCCGAC
>JAFTDN010000164.1 GCA_017454165.1 Bacteroidales bacterium
AGTATTTGAGGCGGTACGACATCATAGCCTGCATCGTCGAGGTGTTCAAGTATGGTTTTGAGTGTACGACCTTTGTCGTGGATTGCGAGACCTTTCACATTTTCAAGGAAAAAGGCTCGTGGTTGATGCTTGCGGAGAATGGCTTCTATCTCAAAGAAGAGCGTGCCACGAGTTTCATCTTTAAAACCAAGTCGCCGGCCTGCAAGCGAGAACGCCTGACAGGGGAAACCTCCGCATAGAATGTCGAAATTCTGCGGAATATAACTCTTTGTCGATTCTTTCGTAATATCACCAAATGGCACTTCTCCAAAATTTGCTAGATAGGACTTCTGCGCCTGCACATCCCATTCAGATGAATAGACGCACTTTCCTCCTAGATTTTGCATTGCGATGCGGAAGCCTCCTATCCCCGCAAATAAATCAACAAACGTGAATTTCGGCTTCCCTGGCGCAGGGAATGGAACAGAAAATATCTCTGGAAATAGCCCATAGGGTATAACAGGCTCTGCAACACCTACTCCATGCTGACAGCTGCCAACACGAAGGCCAGACATTAAATCCATAGCTCGCTTCTCAAACGGTAGTGCGAAACGTGAATGCTGATTCTGAAGATAGTGCGTGATTATTGCAGAATCTTCGCTTGCGGGTAGTATTACTTTTCGTTCAGCCACAGAAAACTCGTTTATATTTCATGAAACGCAATAGCTATAAAGTGAACTTTTCAGGTCGCCACAGCCCATACACAATCCCCCCTGCACCACAGAAGGCAATTATCGTGCTGAATATCTTACCGTTGCCTATACTCATGGCCGTTCGTATATCGGGCAAATCTTGGCGACAAAAGTAGTCATTTTCCATGGATACGCGATGGCAGCGGCACGATTTTGCACCTCGCCGCCCACAGGGCCAACCCCACGGGGGAGGCTATAGCGGGAGCCTAGATGGAGCAGTCACCACCCTGAACTGTCGGGGGCCAACAGCCGAAGAAAACGCGTATGGCAGCATGGCGATACGCTTTGCGGAGCGGCACTACGGGGGCTTGCAATGGCAGCACCCAAAAACCGAGCGCCACGCATCACTATTTGTGGTGACACAATGCCGCTCCAGCTTCTGTGTTAAATTCAACATCCACAGGTATTTACACATTATCAACACTCTCCATCGGGGTGAAAAAATACCCATTTTTGGTGAACAACACGGCCCGCGCCCCCTGCGTTTAAGGGCTTAAAAGCTCAAGCCATGGCCGAGAGGATTAAGATTGAGAAGAACACCATTTCCGAAACCCTAGTGCTGCCGCTCTACGGACGGGCGCACTGCTCAAGACGCTACCCCGACATATTCGCCGACCCCGAGGCCGAGCGCATCATGCCGCTGCTCGACTACAATTTCGGCGCGCTCCGCTACAAGGAGTTCGTGCTGATTACCTGGGCCGTCAGGGTGCGGATGCTCTGCGACCGGGCCCGGGCCTACCTGGCCCATCACCCCCGGGCCACCATCGTGAACCTGGGCTGCGGGGCCGATACCAGCTTCGCCCGCATCGACAACGGGCTGTGCCGCTTCATCAACCTCGACCTGCCCAAGGTAATAGCCGCCCGCGAGCGCATTGTGCCCCGCCGCGAGCGCGAGAAGAACGTGGCCGCCGATGCGTTCGACACAAGCTGGCTCCAGCACATCGACACGCCCATCAGCGATGGCGTGTTCATCATCAGCGGCGGCGTGCTCATGTACTTCGAGGCCGAGCGGCTGAAGCCGCTGTTCAATACGCTGGCCCAGCAGCTCCCGGGCGGCGGTATCTGCTTCGATGGCGAGAGCGATTTCGCCGTCAGGCGCTCGAACCGAATTTTGGAGCGGGCGGGCAACACGGGGGCGCTGGTCAAATTCGCCGTGAACGATGCGAGCAGCACGTTCGGCGGGTGGTCCGACCGCTTTGCCGACATCCGCATCTTCGACCGCATGCCCGCCGACATCGCCCGCGCCAAATCGCTACCGATCATCCCCAAATCCATCCTAAAAATGGGCTTCAAAAAGGGCCTGATCAAGTTTGTGGAGATTGAATTTAGCAGAGACGGATGCGAGATTTGAGTTTTTGTTGAACCCGAAGCATCATTTACCATGAGGCTGACACTGATAGACCACATGATTTGGCGCATGATTGCGCCCACATGCCTAAAGGAGCTGGCCGCCAAGCGTCCCGAGTGGGACATCCGCGCCGTGCGGCGCGAGGCCAAGCGGTGGTTCAAGCGGATAGTGCGCGAAACGCCCTCCATCGGCAGCATCAGGCAGAACCCCATGAGGCTCCAGCTCAATGGGGCCTCGGTGTGGTTCGCCATGTACGAGGCCGCCCACGTACTGTACGCCGACAGCATGGACCTGCCCCTCTACGAGGCCATGTGCATCGCCTCGTTCTCATCGCCCGCGATGCTGGGCCGCTTCACCAAGACCGACATGTTCTCGCAGCAGGCCATGGCGCGGCGCGATGCGATGGCCGCCAAGGTGAACGCCATCGATGCCGAGTACAACTGGCAGCAGCAGAACATCCGCGGCCAAACGCCCGATGAGTACACGCTCATATACACCAAGTGCGGCATCTGCAAGCTGGCTGGGCGCCTGGGGCGCGAGTACCTGCTGCCGCCCATGTGCAGGGCCGACTACATCCTGATGGAGGCCGCAGGCGTGTGCCTGCACCGCGACCGCACCATCGCCCACGGCGATGACTGCTGCTACTACTACTGCACCCGTAAGGGCTCCGAGGCCGAGCACCGATGGCAGGAGGCCCACCCCGAAGGAACATTCGTTGAACTATAAATTCCGCCCACAATGAGAAGCATATTCGCGTTAGCTGTGCTCACGGCCACATTGGCCTACACCACCGCGCAGAACAACCTCAACAGCAGGGCCGACAGCATTTTAGGCGTATATCGAGGCGAGCAGCGCGGCGATGTGTTCAAGGCCCGCATCACCAAGCAGCCCGATGGCTGCTACCGTGGGCAAATATTCTGGCTGGAGCGCGATCGCGACAGCCGTGGCAACAAGCTGCTCGACGTCAAAAACCCCGACAAGAACCTGCGCTCAACGCCGCGCGACCAAGTGGTGCTATTCGAGGAGCTGAGGTATAACCCCCAAAAGCAACGCTGGGATGGCACAAAGATATACGACCCGCAACGTGGGTTCAAGGCCAACCTGACGGCTGAATTCACCAAGGAGGGAGAGCTACGGCTCACAGGCACAGTGATGGGGATGAGCGGACACTTTGTGTGGAAAAAGATAGAATAAATCAATGGCCCATGAGCAAAAAATTCACCGCCAAGAGCATGATGAGGGATAGTCGGTTCTCCGACTATTTTAAAACGCTCAGCGATAGCAAGATGCGCGACATCGAAAGCCGCGTAGCGCGGCTCATTATCGAGGAGCAGGAGTACTGCGTCCCCATCAGCCGCCCGCACCTGTGCAACCTGTTCTGCGCGCTGGCCATCTACCAGTCCGATCTGGCCGAGGGCATCGGCAGTGAGGCTTCGCAAGAAAAGATTGTTTCCACCATGGAAACCTATCTTATCCCACGCAAACGGCTATTCCAGCGCATCTTCAAAATACCTGGCATCTTCCCCAT
>JAFTDN010000165.1 GCA_017454165.1 Bacteroidales bacterium
ACGCTGATTTTGTGCAGTTCAATTTGCATAATATCTCGGTTTAAGGTGTATGGTTGTATGGAGGCATCTGCGTCGCGCAGATGCTCGTCCGACTGCGAGACGCAGTCGGCTCACTATCGTCTGCGACGGATTAAAATGCGGGCGTATGGTTCTTTTCCATTCAATGTAAACCGATGACCATATTTTGGATTATCTTCAACATATCTATCCAATCCAACAATCTCAAATTGGTCAGGATTATATTTATCCAAAAATGTAATAGGCACACCCACTACACCATCGTAATCCATTGGAATTTCTGATGTTTTATTCACATTTATAGCATCATAATTATCATATTTGGGATACTCATCAGGATTGTATGATTTGTAGAGAATTAAATCCTCGTGGCGCTTTGGAATTTCGAGATTTGTAAACCAATTTACTCCCGAAACTCGAATCATACCTACTCGATGGTCGCCAGCAGTTGCCGTATCCTCATATTGACTTATAAAATGACCTGCACCACCATTAAAACCATATCCCAGCCAAATTTTATTTTCTTTTATTAAAGGGAATATCTCCTTATAGGTAATTGCATTTTGATGTCCAACAATCACAAACTTCTTCTCATACTTCATCAACTGCGCCACATATTCCCTAAACAGCGAAAACGGCGGATTGGTAACCACAATATCAGCATCTTTTAGCAATTCTATGCACTCTGGGGAGCGGAAATCGCCATCGCCTTTGAAGTAGTGGATGCCGATTTCTTCGGGGTCGGGTACCCGATTATTGTTGCGGTCGCCATAATATTCGAGCCATATAGCCTGCTCGCTATCGTTCTGCGAAAAGAGGTCGCGGTTTGAGCTCTTGTAGCATGTGGTGATGAGCTTCTGCAGCCCAAGCATCTCGAAATTATGGCTGAAATAGTGAAAGAAGTTGCTCACACGCGGGTCGTCGCAGTTGCAGAGCACGGTCTTGCCCTTGAAATGCGCCTTGTAGTGCTTCAGCTCGTTCTCTATATCAACGAGCTGGGTGTAGAACTCATCCTTCTTGGCTTTTTTGGCCGTGTTCAGGTTATTGTTCTTGTTGGCCATTTTGACTGATAGTTATCGCAATAACTACCAATCACTTTTTCGGACAAAAAGAAAGGTGCAGGCCTTTCTATCGCGTTCAAGGGGGAGCCTCGCATGAACCCCGCTGTACAGTTAGAATAGCCCACACCTAAACGGTGTGAGCATTAACTCTATACTGTACAACGAAATTCTCAAAAACGCTTCCGAGAACGTGCTTTTATCCGATGGTTTCAAACCAAGAGTTTGCGAGGCTTTTGTTTTGAACGCGAATAATAGCTAATGCTTTGGTTAATATGTAGTTATGTCAGTTTCTGTGCTTCAGTGGCAACGGATTATGTGGTTCAACAATCGCCTGCTTATACGTACACATTGCTGGATGGTTACGCTGGGCGGGCGTTTTTTTGTACGAGGCGGGCATGGCTATGCGGACAGGATGCCCACCATCTCGGACATCCGCTCCACAAGGTACTCGGCAATGAGCTTTACCATGTCGTCGGCTGTTCGGTTTTGGGCGTAGTTGTCGAAGGCTTGGTAGTAGCGGCGGCGGTCCTTGAACTTGATGTTTATGGGCGGTAGGCCAGCGCGTATGAGCTGCAGGTTCATCAGCAGCCGCCCCGTGCGCCCGTTACCATCGATGAACGGATGTATGCTCTCGAAGCGCAGGTGGAAGAGCGCGACCTGCTCGGCAACGCTCAGCGCGGCATATTGCGTCTGCATGTCGCTGAGCAGTTCGTGCAGCATGGGCTCAATCAGGTAGGGCTGCACGGGCTCGGTTATCGCACCCGCAATCCTTACTGGCACACGGCGCAGCCGCCCCCTATCCTCGCGCCTATGCGAGAGAACTAGGTGGTGTATGTCGAGTATGTCGTTCAACGCCAACGGCTTGCGCTCTTTTGCAAGGGTTTCCACAAACTCAAACGCCTCCTTGTAGCCCACCACCTCCAGGTGGTCTTTCAGCGGCTTTTGGTCGATGGTGATGCCCTGCAGCACGAGGGCGGTCTCCTGCAGGGTGAGCGTGTTGCCCTCTATGGCGTTGCTGTGGTAGGTGTGCTCCACGAGGAACACCTCGCGCAGGGCATCGGTTTCGGCGGGGGTTAGCGGGCGCAGAGCCGAAAGCTGCCGACTGTATTCGTCGATTTGCTCCAGCAGCGGGGTGTACGACTGGCGGCTGCGGCGCTTGATGTAGGTGCGGGCATCGACGGGCTGCGGCGCATCGGCAGGGATGTTGTAGAGGTTGCCCCTGCGTACCACCCCCGCAATGCGTCCCTGAGCGCAGAGCAGACGCACCCTACGCGTTGAGATGCCCCATTTCTGCGCGGCCTGGCTAACGGTTATGTAGTCCATATCGTTCCGATTTTGCTCATTTTGCACCGCAAATATACGCATATCGTTCCGATTTTTGGCATTTTCGGAACGATATGCGTTGTCGTGCGTGGTGCATTGCCCACAGGTTGGGCGTTCTACAGCGCTGCCAGCTCGTGCCCATCGCTTGCGCGAAAGCAAACGGCATCGGAGGTTATCCAGATTTTTTCAATTTTCAGATGCATTGGCTATCACAATCGGTTAATCTCCTCACTCGAATCCTCGCCCTTGTAGCGGCTCTTGGTGGTGTTGAATTTGTAGCTCACCGAGAGCGATACACCCCTGCCGTTCATGTGGTTGAGCAGGTGCGTGGTGATGCCGTACATGGTGCGGGTGTACTCGTGGCGCGAGTTGAGCAGGTTGCTGCCGCGCAGGGTGATTTGCAGCCGCTCGCGGAGCAGCCTGGCGGTGAGGTGCGTGCCGAGGTCGATGTGGCTCTCAACGAGGTCGAGCTGGGAGTGGCCGCTCGAGGTGTAGCCGAGTGTAAGGCCAAGCAGCAGCTGCTTGCTCACGGTAAATACGCTGCGCGTGCTGGCCTCGAATACGGGCTTGCTGAATGATTGTCCCTCAATGGAGAAAAGGTCTTTGCTCCATCCCAGGTCGATGTTGGGCCGCCAAAAACCGATGCGGGGGGCGTAGTTCAGTGCGATGGATACGCTGCGGAAGCGGTCGAAGTTCTCGAAGCGTGTTAGTGAGGTGCGTTCGTCGAGAGGTTTCGACACGAGCATGGCTGCGTTCTTGGCCTGGTAGTAGTCGGCCGTGATAAGCAGCTTTTGCTCCTTGAGCTGTAGCATGGCCGAGAGCAGATTGTCGGTGGTGGGCAGCAGGTAGGGGTTGCCGGCCTCGTAGGAGTAGGGCGAATTGTACTGTGTGCTGTTGCGCAGTTGGTAGTAGCTGGGGCGATCCACCACGCGCTTGTAGCTCAGGCTGGCGTACAGTGCATCGTTGTAGAAATTGATGCCCATCATGGGCAGCCAGCCCTTGTCGCGTTGGTGGGTGGGTTCTTGGCCTTTCACAATGTAGTCGAACTGGGTGTCCTCGTAGCGCAGGCCCAGCTCAAGGTCCATGTGTTCGCCCAGGTAGAGGTTGTAGCCCACAAAGGCAGCCCACTGCGTTTGGCGGGCGTGGTTGTTGTTGCCGCTTAGCGGCGATGCGCCGGTGGTGTCGAGCTCCACGGCGAATTGCTGACGGTTGTTGGTGTGAGCCAGCTCGCCGCCGCCCATCAGGTCGCCTGGACCCAGCGGAACTGTTAGCACCAGCCTCGCCGAGGCCAAATCATAGCTCTGCCTACTGGTGGTATTTATCTTTTCGCTAATGCCTGTGTTATCGTAGTCGTTCTCAACACCTTGTGAGCTGTGCGAGTTGCCAATCAGCAGATCGGAGTTAAAGTTCCACGTTATAAATTCGTCTATAGCCCCGTAGTGGTAGGCGTTTAGATGGTGCGAGGCTCGTTGCTCGCTGTGCACATCGTTGCTGCTGATGTTGCTGTTCGGCATCAATATGCCGTTGCGGCTGAGCCGCAGCTGCGAGGTGATATGCTTGTCCTCGCAGGGCATCAGGTCGTAGCTGTAGCGCAGACCCATCGATGTGTGCTCGTTGGGTGTGTAGTTGATGCCCACATTGCCCTCTATGAACTGCGAGCGTCTTGTAAGGTCGTTCTCTTCGCTGTTGCTGTAGGTTGCGGTGTCGCCCGCAATGCTGCGCTCCATCAGCATGTGTTGCTTGCGGTTGGCGTTGCTAAGGTCGATGCTGCCGAAAATGTCGAGCTTGCCTCTGCGGTAGTTGAGCGAGCCGTAGGTATCCCAACTAAATCTGTTATCTTTTTTTGCAAATGCGCCTATCTGACCGCTAAGCCCTTCACCTGTAGGCCTTATGGTTTCAATTTTAATTACAGATTTCACCGCCGAACCATATTCAGGCCCAGGGTTATTTATCACCGTGATGCTTTTTATATTGCTGGCGCTTAGTGTGCTGAGTTCATTACGGCTTTGCATTTTGCGATTGTTGATGTAGATGAGCGGTGATCCTCGGCCAACCACCGATATGTTACCATCGTCGGTGCTGCGCACCAGCGGCAGCTGCCCAAGCACATCGGTGGCCTGCCCCATGCTGCTCAGAAAAGAGCCCTGCACCTCGGTAATTAGACTACCTCGTTCCATCTTAAAGGTTGGGCGCGAGGCCGATATTTTAACTTCGCCAATGCTGCTTGCGCTGGGCTGTAGCAGCACATCGCCACCGCTCCAACTTGCCAATGTCAAAAACTGTGGAGTGTATCCTATGTAGCTGATGTATAGCATTGTAGCACCATTGGCAACAATACTAAAAGAGCCATCATCGGCACTGGTAGTCCCCTGAATCATTGTGGAGTCGGCAGCAAGCGCAACTACATTGGCAAATGCAAGTGGTTCACGGGTGTTAGCATCGATGATACGCCCGTTGTGCTCTTGGGCATAAACATTTGTTGCATAGCAAATTATGGCTAAAAATATGGTGATATTTTTCATGGATGGGATTATTTTTTTTGATTATACAGCCAGTATTCTAGTGTTTCGATTAGCAAATTATCTGATTTCTGCATACACTGACAAAGGTTGTATTTTCCACCTTCATATTTATTTCGTAGCCTATAGTACGCACAACTGCTGCTACAAATTGGTAAAAAGAAGCATTTCACGCAATCGCTGTTATGATACCATTTACTTCCAACCATGTATTTGTAGAATAGTTCAGGATTGTTAAGTTGCTCTTGGCCAATGTGGCCAATGGCGCGGTCGGGGTCGCCCATGTCGTTCCAGCACTTATAAAATTCTCCGCTAGGGCCCACTACGTATGAGTTGATGGCCGTGGCGCAGCAACCACCGCCGTGCGATAGGGTGGGGTAGATGCTGCCATCGCTGATGTTTTTTTTCATCAGCTCAAAGTCGAAACGGTCGGCCTCAGGGCGGTCAATCGCGCTGCAGCCTAGAGCGGTGCCCGTCTGGTTGTCGATACGTAGAAAGCCAGGGTACACCAGCAGCCTATCGCTATTAAATCGCTGAGTAAGCTCGCGGTGTAGGGGCTCGTAGGTGTGCATGTTGTCCTTGTCGATGTTCACTCTGATGGCCACGGTGGTAGATGGTAGCCCATGCAGTATGCGCTCCACGTTGGCCAGGATGATGTCGTAGGAGCCTGCCGATGAGCCTATGGGCGTTCGTATGCAGTCATGTCGCTCTTGGTCTCCGTCAAGTGTTATTTGTATTGACTTCAGGTCTTTATCTTTAAAAAAATCGATGACCTTTTGGTCGAAAAGGTAGCCGTTGGTGATGATGCCATGATCCCTGATGGGGATGCCGATGGCCTGTATGATGTGGTATATCTGCTGTAGCCGGTCGAAAGCAATTAGCGGCTCGCCGCCGTACCAGGTGATGTCGATGTTGTTGATACCGCTGTGGCGCTTGATGAACGCAACGAGCTGGTCGATGGTGGCATCGTCCATGCTAACGTTCGGCTTGTGCTTTTCGAAGCAGTAGCCGCACCTGAAGTTGCAGGCCGATGTGGGGGCTATCACCAGCCCAATGGCAGTGGGATCGTAGTCCGTGGCATCATCGGCAAACTGCCGTTTGAGCAGATACAGGTCGTCATGCCCTTGCGGTACGGCTATCTTGTGCTGTTTGAGCACCTGCATCAGCTCTGTGTCCAGCTCCTCCAGCAGGTCGGGCTGGGCCTTGCAGCGGTCGAGGAATGCGTAGAGTTCGGGGGTAAGCTTCAGGAAGGAGTTGCTCCTTGAGCAGTATATAAGGTATTCGCCTTTCGATGAGATGAACTGATGCGTGTATTGGGATATAACGTTCATGGAGTAGATTATATTGTTATTTTGTTCGAAAAAACGGCAGTAGTGCCCACTCTATATTGATTGGGCACACTGCCGTGATTGAAACTACTTCCTATGCCTATAGCAGTTTCCCGCCTCGCAGGTACTTGGAGAATGCGGGGACGATTGTTTCGAGTTTGCGTCCCCAAAGCAATTCGTGCTTGCGCAGTTACACTTACACTTCCGTTTCTTGGGACGTGCTCCGCCGAGAATGTTCGACAGATTATCCTCATCGAAACTCTCGACAAGGATTTCGAGCTTAAACGAATGGCTCATGTCAAACGGTTTATGCTAGAGGGGTAGGCTCGGGTGCAGGAGTGGGCTCTGGCTCTGATGGGCGAAGCACTTCCCTGTCCTTGAAACAGTTGCCGCTAGCGCACTTGCACTTGCAGCTGCGCCCTGACCACCAAAAGCCACCCATGATGTTCGACAGCTCATCGGTATTCATGCAGTCTTGTTTGATGATGGAGATGTCCTCGATGGAGAACTTGTTCTTCTTTGCTTGATTGTTCATGATAGATTGGATTTAAGTTAATAGCTACTAGATATGTGTCCCTATTCTTTAATGCAGCTTCATTGGGCTTGTCACCCAGATTGGGGGCTTACTGCACCGCGCCACTTGCCGATGTGGTGGGGGGCTGCGGGGGATAGTCTGCTCAGTGTCGGCTTTGTATTGGTTAATATCCTGTATGTCAATATTTTACTATGGACGTAACCCATTCCTGACAAGGGACTATGGGCCACATTCCATGGTTTGAATATGAGTGCAAGATATACAATAGTTTATAAACGACCAAATTTTCAGTGTTAAAAATAAGGCTGTTGGTTTCAACTAATTGGTAATCATGACTATTCTATCAGGTCGATGTACACGGGCAGGTGGTCGCTGAACCCGCCTATGTACTTGTACCCCACGAAGGTGCGGAAGGGCTTTTGCCCGGTGTAGGCCCGGTCGGGTTCGAGCAGGAAGTCGGCGGCGAACACGCCGGCCCTGTCGGGGCTGGTGCGTAGGCCTTGGCGATCCAGTAGGCTGCGCGACACGATCAGGTGGTCTATGATGCCCCAGGTGCCCTTGTACTTGTAGCTGCACTGCTTACGGGCCTTCAGCATGGCCGATATGTTGATGAGCTGGCCGGGGCATAGCCCCTCATCGGTGAGGCAGGCCCCTAATCCCTGAACGGTGGCAACGGCCTCTGGCTCATCGTTCATGTCGCCCATGATCAGGATGCGGGCTTGAGGGTAGAATATGCGTATGGAGTCGACCTTCTGGCGCAGGGTGACAGCGGCGGCCATGCGGCCCGACATGGTCTCGAGCTCGCCGCCGTACTTCGAGGGCCAGTGGTTCACGAACACGTGTAGCGTGTCGCGGCCCAGCAGGCCGCATGCGTACAGTATTTCGCGGGTCTTGCGATCGGGGGCATCGGGGAAGCGCACGCCGAAGAAGCGCTGCTCCAGCAGCTTGAACTTGTCGGGGCGGTAGAGCAGCGCCACGTCGATGCCGCGGCTGTCTGGCGACTCGCGGTGGGCTATGCGGTAGTCATAGCGGCCCAGCGGGGTGTTCTGCGTGAGCTGCTTCAGCACTAAGCGGTTCTCCACCTCGCAGAGGCCCACCAGCACGGGCGGATCCATTTCGCCCAGGGCCATTATCACCTTGTATATGCCATTTACCTTTTGGGTCATCTTGTGCCACGTCCAGTGGCGGGCACCATCGGGGGTGAACTCGTCGTCGCGCTTGAGCGAGTCGTTGAACGGGTCGAATAGGTTCTCCACGTTGTAGAACATCACGCGGTGTCGGAGCTGTGGCTCGTTATCAACGGGGCGTTGGGGCGATGTCTGCCTATTGCAGGCGGTGGCCAACAGCAGCATGGATGCTAGAGCGGTTAGGGCCTTTGGGGCGAAATTGGCGAATTTCGGGGTCATGGTTGATGGTAGGGGGGATTGTCATTGGCGTTCAAATGCGCCTATGTCGGGCCACCCGTCGTCGAGGCGGGGATTGCCGTTTAAATCTATCGGGTAGCGCTGCGCCACGGCGGGGCAGGCGCGGCCTATGGCGGGGCTTAGGGTGTCGAGCTCTAGGTTGAGCTTGGCCGTGTTGATAAACTTGGGGTCATCGAGCGCAATGCTGGCCATGCGGGCATCGCTTGTGTCGAACGAGGTGCGCAGTAGGCAGCAGCGGAATAGGTAGGGGGCCGATGGGGGAGTGGCCTCCACCTCATTGGGGCGCGTCCCGTATACTATGCAGTTCTCGAATAGGGCCCGCACCATGGGGAGGGTGTCGGGGTGGTGCAGCTGCAGCGCGGCCCCGCCCCTAAACGAGAAGCCACTCCAGTAGCAGGCCACCGTGCAGTGGCTCAGGCGGTGTTCTCCGCCGAGCAGCGACACGCAGGCATTGGCCCCGTTGGCGAATAGACAGTTGTCGGCCACCACGCTAGTGCCATTCGCGAGCAGGCAGGCATGTGAGCAGCGCTCCATGCGGCAGTGGCTTAGGCGTAGCGTGTCGGCCAGCGCGTCGGCCCGCAGGGCGGTGATGCAGTTGCGCACCCGTGCCCATCGCAGCGAGGCGGTGCTGCCTGGCTGCAGGTGGATGCCGCCCCATTGTCCGGCCTTGTCGCGGTAGTACGGCTCGAGGCGGTCGCCCGTGAGCACCACGGGGGCCTCGGCGGTGCCCTCGGCGAGCAGCGCCCCCCGCACCACCAGCGAGGCTCCGGGGTGGAAGTGCAGCCGCGCCCCTGCCTCAAGGGTGAGCCGCGCCCCTGCCTCCACGGTCATGGTGCCGTACACCAAGTGTGGGCGGCCCGCCCGTAGGGCGGTGTCGGCATTGAGCTGGGCATTGCGGTGCAGCGCCACGTCCTGCCCCCAGGCCAGCAGCTGTACCTGCTGGCGGTTGCCATTGGTGATGAACAGCAGCGAGTCGGCCACGCACAGCGGGGTGTCCTGCGCCGTGGGCGGTGCGCTCAGGCGCACGAACAGGAACAGGCTGTCGTAGGCCCGCAGGGCGATGTCGCTGAAGCTGTGCCCATCTATGCCATCGAGGTTCACGCTATAGGGTGAACCCGCGCCGCCCCTCAGCTGCACCCGATCTATGCGCAGGTGGGCGCTGCTGCGGTTGTATATCTTCAGGGTCTTGGTGGCCGTGCCCACCGTGCAAAATACGGTGTCGAACATCACCGTGTCGGCGGAGAAGCCCAGCCGTAGGCTCGGATTGCTCGAGAACCTATCGGGCTGGCAGCTGGCCCCCATCAGCAGCGCAATGAGCGCGGCTATGGGCGCGGCTATACGTGTGGGGAGCATCATGGCGGGCTCGTATCGTTTTGCGCGGCATAAAGTTACGCCAAATGCGGCAATAAAAAAAGGGTAAGCTACTTATATCGCACCGCTACAACCACCTACCCTTGCTACCTTCCGGTCCTGGGGGGGTTCAGCAGGAGCTGGTCGTATAAGACTTACCCAGCCACAAAGGTAGCGCTAATTTTTATGATGCAACGCCCGCGGTGCCAATTTTTTTACACCTACAATGCCAATGTGCTGATATGCAGGAACATACATTGCGAACTGCTTTTTGGGGCCAAGAGGTCGTATGTTGCTTTCTTTTTTTTGTACCTTTGCGCTCGAAAAAGCAGACCTTATGGATCAGAATGCGATTTACAAAACCTCAATGACGTGGGGACTCGTGCTGGGTATCGCCATGGTGCTGTTCTCGCTGGTGCCCTACATCTTCGGCATCATCACCCCGTCCAAGTGGGTGAGCGTCCTCTCGTTTGCGGTTACGGTGGCGGGCATAGTGATTGGGCAGATTAAGCACCGCGATGGCGACCTCGATGGCTACATAGGCTATGGCCGTGCGCTGGCAACGGGTATACTCGTAATGGTTTTTGCCACAGTTGTTTACGGAGTGTATTTTGTATGCCTGATTAAGATTATCGACCTGCAGTACATGGAGAAGGTGATAACCGCTCAGGCCGAGTCGCTCTATGCCTTGGGCTATACCGAAGACATGGTGGAGATGGCCATCTCCGCCACGGCCAGCTTTAGCCCCGTGTTCATGTTCGTAACCACGGTGCTGGGGGCCTCGTTGCAGGGTGTACTCATATCGCTCGTCAGCTCGGCCTTTGTAAAGCGTGTACAGCCCATGTTCCCTGGGGCTGACGGCGAAGCGCTATAACCACGAGTCGCGATGGTGGACATTTCCATTGTGGTGCCGCTCTTCAACGAGGAGGAATCGCTGCCCGAGCTGGTGGCCTGGATCGACCGGGTGATGGCCCAGCACACCTACTCTCACGAGGTGATAATGGTGGACGACGGCAGCAGCGATGCCAGTTGGCAGGTGATAAACCGCCTGCGGCTGACGTATCCCTACGTGCGCGGCATCAAATTCCAGCGCAACTACGGCAAGTCGGCGGCGCTGCAGGTGGGCTTCGAGGTCGCCCAGGGTCAGGTGGTCATCACCATGGATGCCGACCTACAGGATAGCCCCGATGAGATACCGGCCCTCTACCAGATGATCACCGAGCAAGGATTCGACCTTGTGTCGGGATGGAAGAAGCGCCGTTACGATCCCCTGTTCTCCAAGCGTCTGCCCAGCAAGCTGTTCAACGCCACGGTGCGCACCGTGAGCGGTATCAAGCTCCACGATATGAACTGCGGCCTCAAGGCATACCGCCGGCAGGTGGTGAAGAGCATCGAGGTGTACGGCGAGATGCACCGTTACATCCCCGTGATAGCCAAGCAGGCTGGTTTCGCCCGCATAGGCGAGAAGGCTGTGCAGCACCAGGAGCGCAAATTCGGCGTGACCAAATTCGGACTTGAGCGCTTCGTCAATGGCTTCCTCGACCTATTCTCGGTGATGTTCGTCTCCCGCTTCGGCAAACGGCCTATGCACTTCTTCGGTGTGCTGGGTTCGCTGATGTTCCTGTTGGGTGCTGGAAGCACCATCTGGCTCATAGTCAGTAAGCTGCACTCGCAGTCGCACGGAGTGCCATTCCGCCCCGTGGCCGACCAGCCGCTGTTCTATATAGCCGTGGCCACGGTGATCATCGGCGTGCAGCTGTTTTTGGCCGGATTTTTGGGCGAGCTGATGGCCCGCAGCGCGTCCGACCGCAATAGGTACCTAATAGAGGCGGATACCGCCAATAACGCATAGCCCCTTGCTGATTGGGTTGGTGGATACCCCCTCGATTTTTGACAAAAGCTGCATCCACATCATGACCACGAATATGGAAACGCTACGCACCATCATGGAGCACCGCTCCATACGCAGGTATAAGCCCGACCCCATTCCCGAGGGCCTGCTGAACGAGATTCTAGAGGCCGGTTTGCGCGCATCCAACACTGGCAACATGCAGGTGTACAGCATCATCGTAACGCAGAGCCACGAGGTGAAGGAGCAGCTGGCCCCCTGCCACTTCAACCAACCCATGGTGACCGAGGCCCCCGTGGTGCTCACCTTCTGCGCCGACATCCACCGTTTTGGCCTATGGTGCCAACAGCGCGATGCCCGTCCGGGCTACGACAACCTGCTTTGGTTCTGCAACGCCGCCATCGATGCCGTGCTGGCCGCCCAGAACGTGTGCATCGCCGCCGAGGCCCACGGTCTGGGCATCTGCTACCTGGGCACCACGCTCTACACCCCCTTGCGCATAGCCCAGGTGCTGCGGCTCCCCCAGGGGGTGATGCCCGTAACCACCGTGGTGATGGGCCATCCCGCCGAGCAGCCCGAGCTGCAGGATCGCCTACCGATGCGTGGGGTGGTGCACCGTGAACGCTATGGGGCCTACTCCCCAAACGACATCGATGCCATATATGCGGCCAAGGAGCGGCTGCCGCTCACCGAGCGATTGCTAGTGGAGAACAAGCTGCAAACGCTGGCGCAGGTGTTCACCGAGCGGCGCTACCCCCATGCCGACAACCTAGCCTTCTCGCGGGGACTGCTGGAGGCCCTAGCGCAGCAGGGCTTCATGTATCACGACGATATGCACAGCGGGGGCTAGTCGCTCGGTGCATCGATGCGCCTAACGCTATCTATACCGTTGATTTTTAGTAGCTTGTCCATTAGGTTGTTCAGGTGCGCGGTGTCCTGTATGTACAGCTCCACGTAGCCGCTGAACACGCCATCGTGGTTCTCTATGTGGAACTTGCTGATGTTCACCATGAACTGGCGGGTGATTACGCCCGTAACCTCGTTGATGATTCCCATGCGGTCAATGCCCCTAATCTCTACGGTGGTCAGGTATTGCAGCTGGTTTTGGCCCGTCCATTTTATGCGCACGATGTGGTCGCCGTGCTGCGCCATCAGGCGTACCCCCTCGGTGCAGGTAGCCTTGTGCACGGCGATGATGTCGGCTGAGCGGTAGCCCACCACCTCATCGCCAGGGAGGGGGTGGCAGCAGCTGGCGGGCACTAGCCGCTGCTGCTCGGCATACTCGGCTGGTCGTTTGGTGCTTTTGCCGCTACCGAATAGGCTGCGCATGAACCTGTTGCCGCTGTATTTCCGCGCTATGCGCTTGATGCGGTCGGACGATATGCGGTTGCTGCCCAGCAGCTGCTGCACCTCCTCGCGCGATGAGGCCCCGTAGGCGGTCAGCAGCTCGTGCACAAAGTCGCGGTGGTTGGGGCTGATGCCCGCATCGCTGCATATCCGTTCGAGCATCTCGCGTCCGGCCTCGGCCTGCTGTCGGGTGCTGTCGCGGATGGCATCCTTGATCTTGGCCTTGGCCTTGGCGGTGGTGGCGAAGTCGAGCATGTTGGGCGTGGGGTGCTGCGAGGCGGCGGTGAGGATTTCCACCTGGTCGCCGCTGCTGATGATGTGCGAGAGCGGCACCAGCTTGTGGTTCACCTTGGCCCCTATGGCGTGGTCGCCGATTTCGGTGTGTATCTCGTAGGCGAAGTCGAGCACGGTGGCCCCCTTGGGCAGGGTGAACATGTCGCCCTTGGGCGAGAATACGCCAATCTCGGCGGCGAATAGGTTGAGCTTGAATTCGTCGAGGAACTCCAGGGCGTTGTTCTGTGGGTTCTCTAGGGTCTCCTTTATGCGCTTGATCCATCGGTCCAGCTCGTGCTCCTGGTTTGAGGAGTCCATGGACTTGTACTTCCAGTGGGCGGCGAAGCCGCGCTCGGCGATTTCGTCCATGCGGCGCGAGCGTATCTGCACCTCCACCCACTGCCCGTTGGGGCCCATCACGGTGCAGTGCAGGGCCTCGTATCCGTTGGCCTTGGGCGAGCTGATCCAGTCGCGCAGGCGGTCGGGCTTGGGCTGGTAGAGGTCGGTGATGATGGAGTAGATGTTCCAGCACTGCGTCTTCTCGGGGATGTGGGGGTAGGGGTCGAATATGATGCGTATGGCCAGCAGGTCGTATATCTCCTCGAACGACACGTTCTTGTTCACCATCTTCTTCCAAATGGAGTAGATGGACTTGGGCCTGCCGCTGATTTCGAACTGTATGCCGTTCTCTTCGAGCTTTTGTATGATGGGGAGCGAGAAATGGTTGATTTGCTGCTGGCGGCGCTTCTCGGTGGAGTTGAGCTTCTCGGTGATTTGCTGGTAGGTGTCGGGGTGCCTGTACTTTATGCTTAGGTCCTCGAGCTCCGATTTTATGGCGTAGAGGCCCAGCCTGTGGGCTAGGGGGGCGTATAGGTAGATGGTCTCGCTGGCTATCTTCGCCTGCTTGTCGGGCGGCATGGAGCCCAGGGTGCGCATGTTGTGCAGCCTGTCGGCCAGCTTGATGAGGATGACCCTGATGTCGTCGGCCATCGTGAGCAGGATTTTTCGGAAATTCTCGGCCTGCTTAGAGGTCTCGGCCTGCTGCCCAGGTTGGGCTTGATTCGATGGGCCGAGCATCTCATCGTTGATCTTGGTGAGGCCATCGATGATGGAGGCGATTTTGGGCCCGAACAGGTGCTCCATGTCCTCTATGGTGTAGTCGGTGTCCTCCACCACGTCGTGCAGGAGCGAGCAGATGATGCTCTTGGCTCCGAGCCCAATCTCGGACGATGCTATGCGGGCCACGGCTATGGGGTGCATGATGTAGGGTTCGCCCGACTTCCGCTTTACGCCCTTGTGGGCCTCGTTGGCTAGATTGAATGCTTTGTGTATGAGCGACAGCTCTGCGCTCGACAACTCCTTGTGGCAGTTGGCCAGCATCTCGCGGTAGGCTGATTCGATGAGCTGTTTCTCCTCGTCAGTTTGCAGGTTCATGGGGTTGCTGTGGTCTCTGCTAGGGGTACACCACCGATACGTTACCCTGGCGGGTGAAGTTGCCCACCCGCTGCGTGGATACCTCGAGGCGGTACACGTAGGTGCCCTCGCGGGCCAATGTGCCGTTGGGCATACGCCCGTCCCAGCCCTGGTTGCCGTGGTAGATTACCTTGCCCCAGCGGTCGTATATGGTGAGCGTGAACTCCGCCTCGAAGTTGATTATGGGCTCGAAGCGGCTGCGAGAGCGGCCATTGACCAAGGTGGACATGGATGGGGCTATGGCGTTGGGCAGCACGATGTTGGGGGCCACATCGATGCTCATCGCACGGCTACGGCTCAGGGCCACCACGTCATCGGTGGGGGTGTACTCGCGGCCCTCTACGTAGTATTTGAAGGTGAACTGGTAGGCCGGGTTTTGGAATTGGTAGGCCGACACGTCATCGGTCAGGCTGGGCTGCTCTACCTCGTCGAGGCGAGTCCATGGGCCATTGGCATCGGGGCTTACGCCGTGGGCCAGGGCCATGCGGTACACGGTGTAGCGCACGGTGTTGCCCGCGCGGTCGGGCTTGCGGTTCGCGTCCACTATGAGCGGTGTCCAGCGTAGGTGCACGTTGGTGCCATCGGCCTCGGCTGTGGGGATGATGGTGTTGCATAGGTTCGACACGGCGCTTACTATGCCGCATGGGTTCACGGCATCTACCTTGTAGTAGTACGTGCGCATACGTGCGGCCACGGCATCGGAGGAGTCGTGCCGGAGGGTAACGGTGGGGCTGTCGAATTGCGCCACCTCCGTGGCGCTGAGCACGATGAGGTTGGTGTCGGGCGCCTCCCAGCGCATCAGCTGGAAGCGCGACATGGCGGTGCTTTGGTCGATGCTGAAATGCACCTCGGTGCTGTTGTGCTTGGCTATCACCGAGTCCACCGTTATGAACGTAGGGGGCTGCACCTGCTTGGTAAAGACGTGGTGCATGTTCGATGTGGTGGTGAGCGTGGTGTCGGTGCGGCTCGAGGTGATGTAGAAGTAGTGGTCGGTGTTGGGCTCGATGTTGCGGATGGAGTAGCGGCGCTCGAATCGTCCGATGGTGTCGAGCAGGGTGAATGAGCTGACGTTCGAGAAGTTGCTGTGGTATAGGTTGTAGTGCGTTTCGTGGGTCTCGTTACTCCAGCCTATGTAGGTGTCCCAGTAGAGGTTGAGCGTGGAGCTGCAGCTGTCGTAGGCCGATGTGAGCCACAGGCTGCCGTGGCTGGTGGTCTGCGGGCTCGTCTTCCATACATCGTGTGGCAGGTGCGAGGCGTTCACGAAGTGCGATATGGCGGCGATGCGGTACTGTTGTCTGCTCTCGTTGCCGTTGGCGGTGGGGTCGGTGTATGAGGTGGTGACGTAGCTCACCGTGTCGATGGCGAAAAATCCCCTGTTGCCCAGCGCGTCAGTACCGTAGCGGTAGATGATGTAGCCCACGGGACGGGGGAGCTGCGGGTCGGTGCCCGTGGGGTCGAATACGGAGGGGGTCCAGTACAGCGTGGTGGCTCCCGTGGTGGGGTTCACGGTGATGAGGTCGAACACTGGGCGCCGGGGTGGGTAGTACACGGTGTCGGTGGTGTAGATAGGCTGGGCCAAGCTGTTCTGGGCCAACCATATAAGCAGCATGGCTGTGAGTATGTGGTGCTTAGATGTCATTCTGGCATTGGCTGTACCATACTCATTTAACGTGGCGATGCCGTGCAATGTTTTAATGTTCGTGGGCTTTATTTGCGTTCATTGCGCTGGGATGGCCCTCCGGCCACGCTGATCACTAGGCCCTCGGTGCCGAAGTGGTGCTGCGCTAGGGCGAGCAGCTGCTGGGGGGTGGCCGTGCGCACGGAGTCGATCACTCGCCCCACGAATCCGAGGTCGAGCTCGTTGAGCTGTAGGGCGGAGTTTACGGTGTCGGCAGTGGCGAATGGGCCATCGAGCTGGCGCAGCAGCTCGCCCATGAGGTAGCTCTTCACGAGCTCTAGCTCGTGGTCGGGCAGGGGCTCTTGGGTTATGCGCTCTAGCTCGTGCAGCACCTCGGCGATGGCCGCCTCGGTGTGCTCTAGCCCCACCTCGGTGCCGATGCTCCACACGCAGGCATCGCGGTAGGGGATGAGGGCCGAGCTTATGCCGTAGGTGTAGCCCTTGTCCTCGCGTAGGTTGGCCATCAGCCTGGAGCCGAAATATCCACCCAGCACGGTGTTGAGCACCAGCAGCATGGGGAAGTCGGGGTGCGTTCGGGGGATGGTGGCCTTGCCTATTCGCAGGGCGCTCTGCAGGGCATCGGGCTTGGGCTGATGTATGCGCCTTATGGCCCCATGGGGTGTGGGCTGGGGGAGGGGTATGTGCGGTTTGTCCACGCGGGGGGAGCCCTGGGCGAGGTGCTGGGTCACGAGGTCGATTTCGCGGTGCCCCACTAGCCCCGATAGCAGGGCGGTGATGGGCTTGCGCAGGATGACGGACTGGTGGAACTGCTCTACGTGGTGGCGTGTGAGCGCATCGAAGTCGGCGGGCTGCGCCGTGCGCCCGTAGGGGTGTTCAGGGCCGAATATGGCGGCCATGAAGCCCCTGCGCGCCAGCGTGGCCACGCGTTCGCTGCTCACCATGAATGCCTGCCGCTCCTTGCGCAGCAGCACGTCGAGGTCGGATTGGTTGAGGGCAGGGCGCAGTAGCACATCGGCCAGCAGCTGTAGCGAGCGGTCGAGGTGTTGGTGGGTGGAGAGCAGGCTGACGATGCCGAAATCAGCGCTGGTGGCGGTATCGATGGCGCTGCCCATGAAGTCGAGCTGCTCGGCCAGCTGCTGCGAGCTGGCCGTTTGGGTGCCCTCGGTGAGCAGGGCGTTGGTGCATCGGGCCTGCAGCGTGGTCTGCTGGTATCTGGTGCCGGCCTCTATCACCACGTCGACCCTTATCACGTCCTGCGTTCCGCCGTTTATCACCAGCATTTGGCCGTGCTGGCCGAGGGGGAGCCGCTCCACGGGGAGCATGTCGATGCGCTGGGGGAGGCTTATGGGGGGTGGGGTTTTTCTGTCCATGGGTGGGGGTTATTGTTTGCTGGCAATGTAGCGCAGGGTGGAGCGGTTGCTGGGTTGTAGCATGGAGCTGGCTAGGTGTAGCACGCGCTGCGCATCCACTGCCCTGTAGCGTTCCACCTCGTGGTTGATGTCGAGGGCAGAGCCTATCAGCTCGTAGAAGGCTAGATTCATGGCCTTGTTCAGCACGTTGATTTCTTCGAATTTCGAGTTGGCCTCGTAGCGGTTGTGCAGCTTTTGTAGCTCGTGGTGCGGCAGGGGGCATTGGGCCAGCTGCTCCAGCTCGTGAGCAATAGCCCGCTCGGCGCTTTCGAAGCTGGTGTTGGGGAATAGCTGCCCTTGCACCACCAGCAGCCCGCTATCGATGTCGCCCGTAACGAAGCAGTTGATGCCGCTGAACAGCTGCTGCTCCTTCACGAGCCGCTGGTATAGCCGTCCAGATTTTCCGCCCGACAGGGCATCGGTGATCAGGTCGGCGGTGTAGAAGTCGGGGTGGGTGCGGTTGGGCATGTGGTAGGCCATCATCAGGGCGTTGAATGGTACGTCGCGTTGGGCCTCCAGCTCGCGGGGTGCGGTTTGCTGCGGCTCGGCGGGCAGGCGGCGCGGGTGTACGTTGCGCCGCGCTATGGGGCCAAACCAGCGCTGGGCCAGCTCCAGCACCCTGTCGGGTTGTAGCGGTCCAGCCACGGTCAGTATGGCGTTGTTCGGAGCGTAGTGCGAGTAGAAGAAGTCCTCCACCTCGGCCAGCGTGGCGTGGCGGATGTGCTCGGGGCTGATGCCTATGGTGCACCAGCGGTAGGGGTGCTGCTTGTAGGCCAGCTGGCGGAGGAGCATCCACATGTCGCCATATGGGCGGTTGAGGTAGTTCTGGTTGAACTCCTCGATGACCACGCTCCGCTGCACTTCGAGCGACCGCTCCGAGAAGGCCAGCCGTAGCATGCGGTCGCTCTCGAGCCAGAAGGCCGTCTCGATGTTCTGCGCGGGCAGGGTGATGTAGTAGTTGGTGAAATCGTTGTTGGTGAAGGCGTTATTCTCTCCGCCGGCCCGTTGCAGCGGCTCATCGAACGATGGTATGTTGTCGGAGCCGCCGAACATCAGGTGCTCGAACAGGTGGGCGAACCCCGTGCGCTCGGGGTGCTCGTCCTTGGCACCCACATCGTAGAGCAGGTTCACCGCCGCCATAGGAGTGCTGGTGTCGGTGTGCACGGCTATGCGCAGGCCGTTGTCGAGGGTGTATTTTGTAGCATCGATCATAGTCCTTACGTGCAATTTTATAAATTTGCGGGCTCAAATATACAGTAAAATTCGGAGGAAACCAGCCGTGCGGCATAACATGTTGCCCTTGCAGCACGTAGCATAGCTCGCGACCCCGTTGTGGCTATAGACCCCATGCAGCACAGGAGCACCATAGATAGGCACTTCATCAGGCTGATGCTTTTATTTCAGAAGCTCGGGCGGCAGCGTATGCTGCTGGTGCTTAGCTTGCTTGTTGGTTTCTTTAGCGGCTTAGCGGCGGTGGTGCTCAAGCGTATGCTGCACTTCACATCGAACCTAGTGAGCGGGGCGCTGCCCGCAGAGTCGGCCAATTACCTTTACATCGGGCTGCCGGCGGTGGGCATCCTGCTCACCATCTGGTTCCTGCGCTATGTGGTGAAGGACGACATCGGGCACGGCGTGTCGAAGGTGCTCTACTCCATATCGAAGCAGAGCAGCCGCATCAAGCGGCACAACACGTACAGCTCTATGGTGGCCAGCTCTATCACCATAGGCTTTGGCGGCTCTGTGGGGGCCGAGGCGCCCATCGTGTACACCGGGGCGGCCATCGCCTCGGCCATAGGGCAGTTCTGCCGGGTGAACTACAAGACGCTCACCCTGCTGGTGGCCTGCGGGGCGGCGGGCGGCATAGCGGCCATATTCAAGGCCCCGCTGGCGGGCCTAGTGTTCACCATCGAGGTGCTGATGCTCGACCTCACCACGGCCTCCATCATCCCGCTGCTCATATCGGCGGCCACGGCGGTAACCGTGTCGGCGCTCTTCTCGGGCGAGGACATCGTGTTCTCCTACACCGTGCTGCGCCCGTTTGAGCTCCACAACATCCCCTACTTCATAGTGCTGGGGGTGTTCTGCGGCTTGGTGTCGTTCTACTTCATCAGGGCGGTGATGGCGGTGGAGGTGCGCATGGCCAGCATTGGCGGCGTTTACCGCCGATGGCTGCTGGGCGCGGTGGTGCTGGGGGGGCTCATCTTCATCTTCCCCCCCCTCTATGGCGAGGGCTACGACCTGCTGCAGGCCCTGCTCGATGGCCGCTCATCGGCCATATTCAACAACAGTCCGCTCTACATCTTCCGCGATAACTACTGGCTAGTGCTGGTGGCCCTGGTGCTGCTCATCATGCTAAAGGCCGTGGCCACGGCGGTTACCACCGGAGCGGGCGGTGTGGGGGGCACGTTCGCCCCATCGCTGTTCGTGGGCGGCGTGGCCGGCTGCTTCGTGGCCAAGCTGGTGAACCAGCTCAGCTTCGTCGATGTGTCGGAGGGCAACTTCGCCGTGGTGGGCATGGCGGGCACCATGGCCGCCGTGATGCATGCCCCGCTTACGGCCATCTTCCTGATTGCCGAGATTACGGGCGGATATGCGCTATTCGTGCCGCTGATCATCACCTCTACCATATCGTACCTAGTCATCATGCAGCTTGAGCCGCACTCCATCTATACCAAGAAGCTGGCGCAGCGCGGCGAGCTCATCACCCACCATAAGGATAAGGCCGTGCTCACGCTGATGCACGTGGGCAGCGTGGTGGAGGACGACTTTGTGCCCGTGCAGGTCGATGACACGCTGGGCGAGCTGGTGAGGGCCGTGAGCACCTCCAAGCGCAACATATTCCCTGTGATTACCGCCGACAACGATTTTGTGGGCTACGTGCTGCTCGATGATATACGCGAGGTAATGTTCGACCATACGGCCTACGGCTCGGTGCTGGTGCGCGAGGTGATGCAGGTGCAGCCCGTCACCATATCCATTGTGGAGCCCATGGACTCGGTGATGCGCAAGTTCGAAGATACCGGGGCTTGGAATCTGCCCGTGGTGAGCGAGGGCAAGTATGTGGGCTTCGTCTCTAAGTCGAAAATATTCTCGGCCTATCGGCAGATGCTCATTCAGTTCTCCGATGAGTAGTCGTACCCATACTCATACTGGTAGGTGTTGCTTTCCGATGAGCCGTTCTTATTTATCAGGAGGTAGGCCAGCCATATTATGGCTGCGGCCAGCAGCACGGCGAGTGTAATCTTGAGCACGCTGTAGGGCCGTTGTCCATACACCTTGCCCGTGCGGGCGTTAATCAGGAAGCGGTACACCTTGTCCTTGTACCTGAACGAGCTGATGTAGATGGGCAGCAGCGTGTGCTTGAACGTGATGTCGCTGTGCTCGGTGGAGCGCGAGGTGATGCGTTGGTGGTCGCCGCCGATGTCGCGCCTGATGGCCGCATCGATTTGCGGTGCCATGCGCTGCTTGGCTAGCGCGAATCCCTGCTGCAGGTCGATCTGGTACGCCTCGGTGCGGTAGCCGCTGAGGTACATCTCGTTGTAGGGCACGGCCTGCGGTAGGTCCCACGGCTCTAGCCGGTTGGCCTCCTTGGCGGGGAGCGAGTTGCTGGCCAGCACCAGCACGTCGTCGAAGTCCACCACCACCACGCCCGATGCTGGTCGCCATCGTATCTTGGTAACCGTGCGCGTCTCCGTGGATGTGCGCCCGTTGCGCGTTACCGGTACGCTGATGGTGGTGGTGTAGCTGTCGCCGCGCTGCCCCCGGTAGTGCGTGGTGGTGTGGGCATCGAATGTCCAGTAGGGGATGTAGATGCCCTTTATGGCCTGCGGCACGGCCAGCCTTTTCAGCTTCGATGGGGCGAACCATAGGCCCTTGAGCCATAGCCCGAAGCGTTCAGTGGCCTGGGGCTGGTTCAGCTTGAATGGCAGCAGTAGCCCTGGTTTTATCTGGGTTTCGGAGATGGTATCGGTAACCACCATCACGCTGCTGCAAAACGGGCAGCGATCTGAGGTCACATGCTCGTCAAAACTCACGTGGGCCCCGCAGCTGCTGCAGCGCACGGTGTGCAGCGTTTGGGTCTCTATGCTGCCCTGATTGCGGGCTATGTAGTCCTCAAAGTCGAGCTCATCTATGCTGATGGTGGGTGCTTCGACAATCTCCACCTCGGCACCGCAGTGCTCGCAGCGCATCATGCGGGTGCCTGGGGCGTACACCAGGTTGCCCGCGCACGAGGGGCAGGTGAGCTCGCGCTGGTTGGTGCTGGATAGCTTGGGGTCTGTCGCGTTGTCCATGCAGTTTGCGGTTGCGGCGTTTAAAGGTGGGGCAAAGGTAGGCAAAATTTACGTTGCGGCAATGTGAGGGCCAGCGATGTGCATAGTGCGCTGGCTGAGCGGATAAAGGCGGCAGATGGTTATGTGTTATATAGTTGAATATCAGATTGTTGGTTGTATTGCGGGAATGTTGTCTGCAAAAATTGCAACCTAATTCTGCGGACTTACGAAAAAGTTAGTAACTTTGCCCCAAATTATGCCCATGCAGCATAGACGTGGTATATATGGAGTTCTCGTGTCGCAGCCAATGGCTGCGACAGGTGGAATTTACCCTCCCCGGTTTTTAAAATAAAGTTAAATATACGCAATAAACCACACACCCCGACGCATTGCACGATTGGGGCGGTGGTGTTTGTTCCGCCCTCACGCGGGGATGGTGGAAAGTTTTCGCATTGCACAAACCTTTTAGCCCCCTAATATTATGGCTTTATCAGCACTGGTGAAATCCCACTTCATGAATCTCTATCACATGGTATTAGCTGATGCGATGGTTAAACCCCAAGAGTTGCTTAAAATCTACGAGATTGGGCTGCGGCACGGTGTAACCGAAGAGGAGTTCAACCAACTAGTACTATCACACTCAATAGATTTTACTGCTCCCGAGACGCTGGAGCAAAAGGTTCGGTTTCTATGGGATTTGGTTGAGGTTATCTTGGCCGACCAAGATGTGAACGAAGACGAAATAGCCACGCTCAAACGCTACTGCATTCGCTTCGGATTCGAGCCAAACAACGTGGATACCATCGCCTCATTCCTCATTGAAAGTGCTCAAGCGGGCAAAACAATCGACAATGTACTCACCGAAATAACCGAATAGCCATGGTACTGAAAGATTTATTCACTGGCAATAACCAAGATACACCCACTATTTGGAACATTATCGATGTGATTGCAGCAATCCTGTTAATTGCTTTTTGTTTTGCTAAAAAACAAAACAAAAATCGCGCTCTGCTGAACAAGCAGACATCGATGGATTGGATACATCATTCGATTGTCAGGGTATCAGACAGCACCATAGTGTCTAACGGTGCTTTGATGTCTGAACACGCTAGGTATAGGGTTTACCTAGAGAATGGCACCTCTAAAAATATGCAAAGCATTGATTGTCAAGTAATAAAACGCACTGAGCGTCCCCCAAAAATAGTTCAAAGTGAGGCGCAGCAAACCGACAACCGTGTTGTTGCATCTGGGCCATCTACTGAATCAGAAGAGGCTCACCAGATAATTGAAATGCTGAACGACAATGGAATATCTTGTTTTTATCATTTTACATCAAAACGAAATTTGGCCAGCATAGAGGAACATGGCGGTCTGTACTCTTGGAAGGAAATGGAGAAACGGGGGATAAATGCCCCATTTATTGGTGGCAGCGGCGATGATGGGCTTAGCCACAGATTAGACGAGAAGGCTGGACTTAGTGATTATGTTAGACTATCATTTTGTAAAAAGCATCCTATGGCCTATAGACACGAACAGAATGGAGAACCGCTTGTTTTATTGCTAATAGATATCGGTGTTGCTGTGCTGCGCGATACCCAATTTAGCAGCATGAACGCAACCGATAGCAAGTGCAAAGTAGCCAGAGGGCTTGATGGGTTAAAATTATTGGATTTCAACGCTGTAAGAAGAACTTATGTAAGCCGTGATGATCCTGATTTTAAAAGTCATCAGGCTGAAATACTAGTGAAAAACCACATTCCTTTCAAATGCATAAAATACTGTAAACCAGTATAATTGTTTCCTAAATGCAACACATGATTAGTTGTGACGTATTATAGAAACGCACCCATTAATTTAGATAATTTTCATTCCTACGCCATGGAAATATACGTTGAAAGTAAAAAAAATAGCCGTGAAAAAATTGCGGCTAAATACCACAACTCTGAAATACTTGATGTTACATCAAACTCGGAATACAGGGGCTTGCGCGAGTTGAGCCCTTTTTTTCCACACGGCAACATCCCTATACCGGGAATGAAAGAAATGACCGCCACCTGCGTTGAAGCTGTATGGCAAGGACTAAAGGTATTCGATGGGCAAGGAGTTGATTACAAAACCTTCGAAAATGACACTATGGAAAACATAAAAAGGACGGTTAGAAAATACGGTAAACCTCGCGGACATCGGTATGGTAACAGCTTGTTAAACTACGAAGATGCGCGGTGGGAGATATATCTTCCAACATACCTATACATGTTAGAAAATGTGAAATCAGTTCGAAATACAATAGAACAAATGAAACTCAAATTTAAAGACAAAATCATTATCTTTCTAGATTATAACACGAACTGTGATATATGTGATTATTCAAAACCTTTATCGCATGCGTATCTCCTAAAGCTATACATCGAAGGAAATTACCCAAAAAACAGACAAGAGTATAAGAATAAATTCTATCTAAACTTAATTAAAAGCATAGAATGTCATGAAAAATACAATAAGCTGAGGCATGCTGAATGCATTGAGGCGTTACATAAACTGATAGGAGATGGCAATATTGTCGTTACTAAAAACTCATTAAAAAAATTATCTGGTAAGCGTAGTGGTTGGAAAAGCATCATTGAAGACATATACAGCAACAAGAGTAATAAACGCCAAACGAACGATGCAAGCCTAACTCAGAATGAATTGCCAATAGAATGGAGCTGAAAACCTGTGTAGTTGTTGAATTTAAAGTATATGGGATTTCTAAAAATAGACAAACCACTGCACATCAAACAATAAGTGCTATTTTGGGCGTTATGAAGTGAAGCGAAAAAATGAATGGCCATGAGAAAATACAGGCCGACGGGCAACACAACGCTGTTTGACAAGGAAGAAGACGCCGGAGCGCAAGCTGACGGAGATGAGCGACCCGCTGGAGCGTTTATCGAAAACCATTGACTTCGAGATGTTCAGGGCGGACCTTGAGGACACGCTGCTGCCGAAGGAGCGCAAGAGCAACGCCGGGGGTGTAGGCGCGCCCGTTCATATGGATGAGGCCCAGGGCGGGCAGATGCTCGTGGCCGGTGTAGCCGCGCTGGCCGGGCATGGCGATGCCCTGCCCCTCGGGCAGCGGGGCCCAGTTCAGCGGGCAGCGGGGCCGTCCCCAAGCATCGAACGCCTGCCGCGCCACGGCGCGGCCCTCGGCATCGGTGAGCAGCGCCCACGAGCCCTGAAAGTCGGTGTGGATGTAGCTGGCGGTGGAGCTCTGCCCATCGCTTTCAATCACGGCGGCCACGCCCGTGGGGGACTGCACCCGCAGGCGGTGGGTGCGGCGATCCGTGCGCGGGTCGATGTCCACCTCGGCATCGCCCAGGTGGAGGCGCACCAGCACGGGCCGTCCGCCCCCTGTATGTTCAGCCACGGCGCGTTGACCGCTGGGGTAGAGCGTATAGCGCACCTCTGTTCCCGTAGCGCTGCGCACATCTAGCAGGCGCTGTGCGAGAGTTCCAGCTCGGGCATGGGGGCACCCGTGAGCAGCTGGTTGCTGGTGCTCATCCAGCCCAGCTTCTGGGGGGCGGTGTAGCCGTAGGCGTTATAACATTGTGTATGAAAAGTTTGCGCCGTGCTGTGACTGTACGCGTAGTCGCTCGCACCACCCACACTGGATGCCCCCACGCTCCCGCGATGAAGTGCGGTACGCAGTTGTTGGGGGCGGTATGTAGTGCAAGATAGCATGGGGCAAAGATAGAGAAATTATTTGGAAAATGTTTACTATTTCAATGCGCTTACGATGACAAAATATAAACCAAAACTTATTACATAATACAAACAAAATATACACCAATAAAACAATCCTCTTTTATGAGCAATATTCTCAAATTTATCCTGTATTTTCAAACGCTTAACATTAAGTTTATAGTATATAATCACAAAAACTGGAAAGCAAAATGCGAATACACCACCAATAAAATGCGGGATACGTTGAAACAAAACAATATTAAAATAATTCGACAATATTACTATTATAGTAAATATATTTATCATAATACATATTGAAGTCAGAAGTGCCCCAAAAAACACAGGATCATATCCGTATTGTGATGATTTTTTTGCGATATTATAGGCACTAAAGAATAATAAATCGTATACTATCATGGGTTTCCAAATTTAGTTTCAATCCAGTTGTAGAAATCATCCCCCCAAATGGCATCTGCAAGGCCAATACTCCCAGCAATAGCCCAACCAACTACTGGAATTGCTGTAGAAGCCATCCCAACACCCCAAATAATACCCCTTGCTCCAAGTTTATAGTAATGACCAGCATTATAATCATTATACATAGTCCATGCAGTCATACCGGCATTAGCAATGTTGAATACTTTTCCCATCGCTTTTACCCCCTTCACATACTTCATCTGCCCAACCGATGGGTCTATCTTAGCTGCGTAGCCAAGCAGCTCTCGCTTCATGCCGTTTACAAGCCCCAAGGAGCTTATGCCTATTTGAGCTCCCTGTCCTAGCCCCATACCCTCCGCCGCCTCCGCCGGTGTCCACGTGGCGTACCACTCCCTGTAGCCGATGACTTCAGGAGCGCCATCGGCCTGGATTTTGCCGGGCATGGTCTCCCATCGGTAGTGCCACTCCACATGGCCCAGCCTGCCGCCCGGGCCGTATGAGAGGTCGAAGTGGCTGCTGGGCGGGGCGTTGCGGCTGCCATCGCTGCCGAAGTAGGTGTAGAACGCGGGCCCGTAGGCCTCGGCGGGCAGCCCCGCCAGCCAGCCGTAGGTCATCCCTGGGATCATGGCCCGCGCCCAGCCCCCGCTCC
>JAFTDN010000166.1 GCA_017454165.1 Bacteroidales bacterium
CAGCCGCAGCCTGTTGATGCTGAAGTGGGGGCAGCTCAGCAGCGGGGCGTTGGGGGCGGGGGCGGGCAGCTTGGCGGTAGGGGAGGGGTGCAGGTCGAGCACCTCTAGGGCCTGCTCTATGTGCAGCTGGCGTAGCTGCCCGTGCTGGTCGGGGCGGTTGTAGTCAAACAGGCGGTAGGTGATGTCCGCTGCCTGTTGAATCTCGGCCAGCAATACGCCGCGGCCTATAGCGTGCACACGTCCAGCGGGGATGAACAGGGCATCGCCGGGGGCTACGGCTTCGCGGTGGAGTACCTGGGGCAGGGTGCCCTGGGCAATGTGCTGGCGCAGCTCGCTGCGGCTCAGCTCGCGGTTGAATCCCGATATGAGCGAGGCATCTGCCTCGGCTTGCATTACGTACCACATTTCGGTTTTGCCTGGGCTGCCGTGCAGCTTGCGGGCGGTGGCATCGTCGGGGTGCACCTGTATCGATAGGTCATCGTGGGCATCTATGAGCTTCACCAGTAGGGGGAAGTTGGTCCCGTAGCGCTCAAATACGCGGTCGCCCAGCAGGTCGCCCATGTATACTTCGGCCAGCTCGTGCAGGGTGTTGCCTGCTAAGAAGCCGTTGGCCACCACCGATTGGGTGTTGCCCATGTCGGCAATCTCCCAGCTCTCGCCGCATCGGTCTATGCCTTGGGGGTTGGGCTTGCCCAGCTGTTCGGCGAGCCGATGCCCCCCCCAGGGGCGCTCCTTTATGATGGGGGTGAATTTGAGAGGGTAGAGCATTGCGGGCAGAGTGGTTGTTGCTTGCTGTCGAAACAATCGGTATATTTGCAAATGTAATACAACTTTTTGGGCCGCGCACTATTATTTGCGTGTAAAAAGTGAGAATGGTATGATTCTTAGCGAGATAAAACCAGAGAATGTGCTGTACCTCGACATTGAGACCGTGCCGCAATGCGCTACCTATGTCGAACTGCCCGCGCCCATGCGCGAGCTGTGGAACCACAAGGCGGCCACGCTCATCCGCAGTGCCGAGGCCGAAACGCCCGAGAGCCTCTACCCCCGGGCAGGCATCTACGCCGAGTTTGGCCGTATAGTGTGCATCTCGGTGGGCATGGTGGTGCCCAAGGGCGAGCGGCGCACGTTTCGGGTGAAGTCGTTTGCTGGGCGCGATGAGTGCCAGCTGCTGCTCGACTTTGCGCTGATGCTCAATCAGTTTGGCCAACGTGCGGGGGCCACCCTATGCGGCCACAACGCCAAGGAGTTCGATTTCCCGTTCATCGCCCGCCGTATGCTCATCAACGGGGTGCAGCTGCCGCTGCTGCTCGACATCGCGGGGCGAAAGCCCTGGGAGGTGCGCCTGCTCGACACGATGGAGCTGTGGAAGTTTGGCGACTATAAGCACTACACCTCGCTGCGCCTGCTCACCCAGGTGTTCGGCATCCCATCGCCCAAGGACGACATCGATGGTAGCCAGGTGGCCGATTGCTACTACATCGACAACGACATCGAGCGCATAGCCGTGTACTGCGAGAAGGATGTGCTGGCCGTGGCCCAGCTGCTGCTGCGCTACAAAGGGCTGCCCCTGATTGATGCCGCCGATGTGGAGCGGGTGTAGCTAAACGGCGTTGCAATGTGTCTAATTCCTATCCACATTGGCGGCTGTATTGCCCATGATAATGGTGTAAATTGCTGAGGGGTAATCTGTTTGTGCTTGATGTGAGCACACCCCGCAGGGGGCTGAGCTTGCCGAACCCCCTGCCCGTGAAGCTTTTCCTAATCAATGCTGTAGCACACGAGCGAGCTGTTGCTGGTGCCTACGAATAGGCTGAACGCGCTGGCTCCAGGCTGCTTGGCTACGCTGAATGGTGTGCAGCCCTGTAGGGGGAAAGTTTCGCGTATGCGGCCATCGGGCCCTAGCATGTAGATGTTGTCGGCTTGGGCCGCCACCAGCCCCAGCCGGCGGTGCTCGCCGAAGTCGAATACGCCAATCCAGGGCTCCACGGGCTCGGGCATGGTGCGGCTGAACAGGGGCTTGCCATCGGGGGTGAATGCCCTTATTTGCTGCCCATCGAGCACCACGTAGCAGTTCTGGGTGCTGCTGTTCAGGTTGATCGTGCAGAAGGTGTGCTTGGGGCCAAATGGCTGTAGGGCTAAGCTCTTCACGTGCCCATCGAGGGTTACGGTGCGCACTACGCCCAGTGAGTCTGAGGTAACGATGCATGGCATCCCGCTAACGGTGGTGCCCAGCCCGAACTGCCCGTGCTGAGCTATGCAGAAGTGTTCGCTGGGCTTAGCCCGCTCCTCGCCGCGTCGGTTTACGAGGTAGATGCGGTTGCGGTCGAATATCACCAAAAAGTCCTTTCCGCCCGAGCGCACCAGCCCGATGCGGTGCTTCACCACGGTTTCGGTTTTCCCGAAAGCCCATCCCTCCACTGGTTTGCCAGCCGCATCGAACATGTATATGTGTCGGTCGGCGCAGGCCTGTAGCAGGCGGTAGGTACGGTTGCCATCGTAGTCGACCACGGTGAGCGGGTTGGTGGCCTTAGTTGGCAGGGCTATGGGGAAGCCCTCCACATCGCGCCCTAGTCGGTCTATCATGTAGATGTGCGACTGCGTGCTGAACACGAGCTGTAGCTTGCCGTTGCGGAAGGCATCTACCTGCTGCACATCGCCGGTAATGGCCCCCTGCACCCTCCGCTCCCATAGCAGCCTTCCCTGGGGGCCTATGAGGTAGACGTTGTGGGCGGTGTCCTGTACGAATATCTCGCGTTCGCGGGTGTTGTGGTTCACCACTAGCTGGGGTTTGTTCAGCGGCTTGGCATGTAGGGTCGAGACCCATTGCGTTTGATTTGTGGCCGTGCGGATCATTTTTCCGTGGGCCACGTTTAGGGCTGCGAAGATGTACGGGTTCCCTCCCACCAGCTGTGCCGATAGGCCAGTTAGTCCCTGCTGTGCAGCCGATATGAGCAGCTGGGTGAATGGGGGGGTGGTGTATAGGGCTATAAGCTCCGATGCGTGCAAGGGATTGATGTACAGGCAGAAGTTTGATTTTTTTACGGTTTCGGTGGCGAAGCTGCGGTAGTTCACATCGGCCCCCAGGGTGTGGTTGCGGTGTACGTTCTTGGCCAAACGGGCCAGCGCCTCTGGGGTTTGAGCGTATATAATCAGGTTGTCGATGAAGCAGCAGAAGCGGTCTAGCTCGGGGTCGAATGCGCTGCCCCACACATCGCGGTGTAGGCCTGGGGCTGGGAACTGCAACACGTCGAGCGTTTGCCCGCGTTCGAGCTGCATGGTGCGGTTCTGCGGTGCTTGCCCAGCCAAGGCCACCTTCTGAGCCTGTTCTATGGCTCGGCGGGCGGCGCTGGGGCTGTCGGTGTTGGCCACTATGTACCAGCAGCTGGGTACATCGGACTGCATCGAGGGCCAGTGCACCAATGCCATCTGATCTTTCATGAGCACCTTGAACAGCTCCTCGGGCATGGCCCCCAGCTGCTTTTTACGTTGCGATAGGCGCTGTGTGTAGGGGTGGATTTCGCGTTTGCGCTCGAGGTAGCTGCGGTATAGGGCTAGGTGCTCGGCCTGATTGGGGATGCCCCACCAGAGGTACGTGCCCGTTTCGGCGGGCATGGCCTGCTGTAGCGATTGCTGCACAGGTCGTTGCGGGCAGAGCAGCCGTAGGTACGAGTTGGTCGAGTCGGCCACGGTGGCCAGCCCGTTGGCCATGATGTGGTCGGGGCTTAGGCCGAGGTCCAGCTCGGCCCATATGGCCATGTCGGCGATGGTGTGGCTGGCGCGGCGGTGGTTGGGGTGTACTGCCGCTGCAATGGAGGCGGGCAGCTGGCGGAGCTGCACGAATAGGTTGGCTGGCACACCCTTCCCTGCCATGTTCAGTATTTGGTTGAACTGCGTGTTGTTGGTCAGCGATGTGTTGTTATCTATTTGATTTATAGCGCGCTCTGTGAGTATTTTTGATCTTGAGATGATGACAACGCCATGGTTAGTGCATATGGCGTAGGTGTGGTTGTTGCTTGCCCTGATTTTGCTGATGGCGGTCTGGTTATACATGCGCTCCGAGGGGTCGATACGGTCGGGGGCCAATCCGTGCACAAGGGCCATGATGTCGGCTCGGCTCATGCCGTTGGGGAGCTGCAGGGCGGCCAGCCACTCGTGCTCCTTGCCCATGGGGCATAGGGCCACTAACAGGGGCTGTGCGGTCAGCGCGTTGCGCACATCGGCGTGGTGGGTGAATAGGCTGTCGGCCAGCCGCATGATGCTCGTCAGGCCGCGCAGCTCGTATATTCGGCTCAGGCCGTGGCACAGTTTGTGCTCGCGCAGGCTGTGGGCGAGGTTCTCGAACTGGTTTATTTTTATGATTATGGACGATTCCATGGGGATGGCCTGTATGGCCGTGGACTGGGGCTGCGCCGAGCGCTCGAACCACGTATGTACGGCTAGGGCCAGCCCAATGGTGATGAGCAGGGCCGCAGCGCATAGTATTAGGAATCTTTTCATTGCATTGGGCGGATTATATTATCTAGGGCAGGCGCAGCTTTATGCGTTCGCCCACCCGCAGGGTGGTGCTTATGGAGGGGTTCCATCGTATGATGTCGGCCACAGAGCAGCTGTGTTTCTGCGCTATGCGCATCAGGGTGTCGCCAGGGAGCGCTACGTATAGGGCCCATTGCCCGATGTCGGAGCTGCGGGGGGCGGGCAGTGCGGCCTCGGGGGCGGCGGCGGCTCTAGCGGCAATGCTCGCCCTGGCCGTGCGGGGTACGCGTAGGCGGTGCCCTGCGGGGGCCACGAGGCGCACTAGCTGGGGGTTGAGCATCTCGAGCATCTCAATTGGGGCCTCGGGCGGTGTGGCCAGCTCCGATAGCTGGGCAGGTCGTTGCAGCGCGATGGTGCATGTTTGCCCATGCGCTATGGGCGCGGCCTTTGGGGCTATGCCATGGAGCTGCGGGTGCTGCATTACGTAGGCGGCGGCGATGAATGCGGGTACGTAGTTCTGCGCGGCCTCGGGCAGCATGGGGCATATCTCCCAGAAGCGGCGCGATTTGCATCGGTTCAGCACGGCCTGCAGGGCGGTGGGGCCCATGTTGTAGGCGGTTAGGGCTAGATGCCAGTCTCCGAATGCGGTGTGCAGCTCTTTTAGGTATAGGCAGGCGGCCTCGGTGGAGGCCGTGGGGTCCATGCGCAGATCCACGATGGAGTCCACAGTGAGGCCGTATATGATGCCCGAGTTGAGCTTGAACTGCCATAGTCCAACGGCCTGCGAGCGCGATACGGCGCGGGGATTGAGTGCCGATTCTACCACGGCCAGGTAGCGCAGCTCGGGGGGCAGCCCGTGGCGGGCTATGATGCTGTCGAACAGCGGGAAGTATAGCTCGGCCAGGCCCAGCATCTGCGCCACCTGGGGGCGGCGGCGGTCGATGTACTCCTCGAGGTAGTGCTTTACGCGGGGCGTAAAGTCGAACCCTATGGTGGAGCGGCCATCCATGGAGGCCAGCTGGTACTCGTAGTACAGGTCAGGGTAGGCCGCATAGCTGGTGTCGGCACCCTGACCGAATAGCCGCGCAGGGAGCAGCAGTATGACTAATAGCTTGAGTATTAGGCGTTGGATATGTGGCATTATCGGAAGAGTCTTACTATGTCGTTGCCGTTGGCGTAGAGCAGCAATGCGAACAGGAGCATCATCCCCGCCATCTGGGCGTATTGCAGGAACCTGTCGCTGGGCTTTCGGCCCGCGATTATTTCGTAGAGCAGGAATAGCACATGCCCGCCATCGAGCGCCGGTATGGGCAGTATATTCATGATGGCCAAAATGATGGACAGGAATGCGGTGAGCAGCCAGAACGACTGCCAGTCCCACACTCCGGGGAATATTTTGCCTATGGAGATGAACCCGCCCAGCGATTCGTATGCTTTTGTTTGTGGCTTGAACATGAGCTTGAGCTGCTTCACGTAGCTCACGGCGGTGGCATACCCCTTTTGTGCCCCAGCGGGGATCGAGGCCAGCAGGGAGTAGTCCTTTTGGGCTGTGCTCAGGAATTGCTTGATGTTGGCCTGCTGCCTTATGCCCACCTTGCCCTCGGGCGTAACGGCCACGGGCAGCTCCAGCGGTAGCCCATCGCGCAGCAACCCCAGCCTGATGGTGTCGCCCCTGTGGTTGGCGGTGGCCTGGCTCAGCTCATCGAAGAACATGGCGGGCTGCCCATCGATGGCCCGTAGTTGGTCGCCGGGCCTGACGCCCGCCTGGGCGGCGGGCATGTCGGGCACCAGCTCGTCCACCACGAACGGGATGCGGGGCATGAATATCACGGGGCGCTTCACCATGGCGGCCAGCGCCCGCTCGGGGATGTCGATAATCAGGGTGTCGGCCCCCCGGGCCACGGTTACGCGACGGTCGGAGTTGAGCAGGATGTCGTGGGCCACGAGCTGGAAGTTGTCCACCTCGCGCCCGCCTACCAGCAAGATGCGGTCGCCATGCCTGAAGCCCATCTCCAGCGCCAGCGAGTCGCACTGCACACCGTAGGTGAGGTTGCGCGTGGGCAGGTACTCCTCGCCCCAGGCGAACAGCACCATGCTGTAGATGAGCAGCGCCAGCACGAAGTTCACCACCACGCCTGCCACCATGATGATGAGCCGCTGCCATGCGGGCTTGGTGCGGAATTCGTAGGGTTGGGGGGGGCGCTTCATCTGCTCGGTGTCCATCGATTCGTCGATCATGCCGGCGATTTTGACGTACCCCCCCAGCGGCAGCCAGCCGATGCCGTACTCGGTCTCGCCCCGCTTCATCTTGAAGAGCGAGAACCATGGGTCGAAGAAGATGTAGAACTTCTCCACCCTCACGCCGAACAGCCGGGCGGCGCAGAAGTGCCCCAGCTCGTGCAGCATCACCAGGATGGATAGGCTCAGAAAGAATTGGGCTACCTTTATCAGGATTTCCATGTGGTATGTGTGCTATGCGGTTTGCAGAATTTGAAGGGCCATGCGCCGCGCTTCGCCATCGGACTGTAGCAGGGTGTCTAAGTCGATGGGCCCATTGGTGCTTGGGGTGTGGCCAAGCGTGCGTTCCACCACCATTGGAATCTGGCCAAAGGTGATGCGCTTTTGCAGGAAGGCCTCCACGGCTACCTCGTTGGCCGCATTGAGCGTGCACGGGGCGTAGCCGCCTTGGCGCATGGCCTCTAGGGCCAACGCGAGGCAGGGGAAGCGCACGGTGTCGGGCTGTTCAAAGGTGAGCGCGGCCATCTGTCCGAAGTCGAGCCGGGGCAGCTCAGGGGCTGGTAGCCGTTCGGGATAGCCCAGGGCGTACTGTATGGGCAGGCGCATGTCGGGTTGGCCCAGCTGGGCTTTCACCGCGCCATCGGCGAACTGCACCATGGAGTGCACCACCGACTGCGGGTGCACCAGCACCTCTATCTGGTTGTCGGCCAGGCCGAATAGCCATTTGGCCTCCATGGTCTCGAAACCCTTATTCATCAGGGTGGCCGAGTCGATGGTAACCTTGGGGCCCATGTGCCAGTTGGGGTGCGCCAGGGCCTGCTCGGGCGTGGCCAGGGCCAGCTGCTCGGCGGGCAGGGTGCGGAAGGGGCCGCCCGAGGCGGTGAGCAGCACCTTCTCCACTGGGCTCCGCTCGCCCACGAGGCACTGGAATATGGCCGAGTGCTCCGAGTCCACTGGGATTATGGGGGCGCGGTGCGCTTGGGCTAGGCCCACCACCAGCTCGCCCGCCACCACCAGGGTCTCCTTGTTGGCCAGGGCTATGGTTTTGCCGTGCTTCAGGGCCGCCACCGTGGGGGCTAGGCCCGCGAAGCCCACCAGCGCGTTGAGCACCATGTCGATGCTGCTCATGGTGGCGCACTGGACGATGGCCTCGTACCCTCCGTATGTCTTTATATCGGTGTGCGCCAGTGCCTTGCGCACGTTGGGGAGCAAATCGGCGTTGGCTATCACCACGGCGTTGGGGCCGAAGCGCAGGGCCTGCTCCACCAGCGTCTGCCATTGGTGCTGGGCGGTGAGCAGCTCCACGTGCAGCTTGTCGGGGTGCAGCGCCGCTATCTGTAGGGCCTGGGTGCCGATGGAGCCCGTGGAGCCTAGTATGGCTATGTTCCTCATGTCAGAAGTGGATGAACTCGGCGGGGTCGAGTGGCGAGCAGTCGTACCATAGCTCGAAGTGCAGGTGGGGGCCAGTGGTGAGCTCGCCCGAGTTGCCTATGATGGCTATGGTCTCGCCCGCCTTCACCCGCTCGCCCTGCCGCTTGAGCAGCTTGCTGTTGTGCTTGTAGAACGATATATAGTTGTTCTTGTGCTGTATGGCCATGGTGTGCCCCGTTTCGAGTGCCCACGATGACAGTATGACCGTGCCATCGGCGATGGCCAAGACCACCTCGTTGGGGGGGGCCACGAGGTCTATTCCGTAGTGGTTCTGGTGTGGGTTGTAGTGGTTGATTACCACGCCCTTGATGGGGGGAAGAAAGAATATGTTGGTCCCAGAGCTCCCATTGTTGTTGAGCTCGGCGATGTTGTATATGTTCTCGGTCTCAATCTCCTGCCGCAGCAGGGAGTCCTCGATCGACTTGCTGAAGTCTAGGTTCTTGTACTTGTGCCCCGAGTCGGGCGTGATGTTCACGGCGCGGGGCTGGCCGTCGTTTAGGATGATGGAGATGGTCTCGTAGTAGCGCTGCCATTCGGTCATCCGGGCCTCGAGCGAGTCGGCTTTCAGGGCGTTGGCTATGTAGCCCTTGCGGGTATTGCCATCGGGATACCCCGGGATGAGCTCCCTGATGGGGGTGAAGGCGATGAGCAGCGTTACCAGCAGTATGAGGGCCAGCGCGAATCCGCCCAGCGCGATGATGATGTTGAGCCACGATACGCGGAGCTTTACCACCTCCTCGTAGGTCTGATCGTTGAGGATGCTTAGCCTGTATTTGCTCCGGAGCCTACTCATTAGGCCTACGTCTGCCTTGTTGTCCACGGTTGTGCTTGTGTTTTGCCGAGCAAATATAGCGCGATTTTGCCAAAAACAGAAATGCCTAGGGGGGCGGATAGAAAAGCCCGCATCAGGTATTCCCCTGATGCGGGCTTTTCGGACTAGTAGCGGGGGCAGGACTTGAACCTACGACCTTTGGGTTATGAGCCCAACGAGCTACCAACTGCTCCACCCCGCAATTCAATCGTGGCGCAAAGGTAGGCATTTGTTTTCATATGGACAAATTTTTTTGTCAAATCGTCCCTGTTCGCATCAAAAAAAACTGGTCGATGCGCCGCAAATGCAGTGGATACGCTATATTTGCGGTTCGAAAAAAAAATGACGTTATGCGTTTGGGCGCAAAGCTGGGGGTTTACTTGGCCGTGGTGATGTCCATGGTGTTCTGGTCGCTGTCGTTCATCTGGTACCGCGATGCCAATGCGTACTACGGCCCCATCACCTTGGTGCTGCTGCGGTTGGTGGTGTCGAGCGGGTTGCTATTCGCGCTCATGCTGCTCACCGGGCGGCTGGTGCGCATGGCGCGGGCCGATGTGGGCTGGTTCATGCTGTTGGCCTTCTTTGAGCCCTTTTTGTACTTCATGGGCGAGAGCAACGGCATGACGCTCATCTCGTCCACGTTGGCGGCGGTGCTCATCAGCTTGGCTCCGCTGCTCAGCCCCATTGCCGAGCGCATATTCTTTGGGCGGCGCATAGGGGTGCTCAGCGTGGTAGGGCTGGTGGTGTCGGTGCTGGGCGTGGGCGTGGTGGTGCTCCATCAGGGTGAGGGGCGCATGGAGGCTGACCCCTACGGCGTACTGCTGATGCTGGTGGCGGTGCTGGCCACGGCGGGCTACTCGGTAACGGTGGCGCGGCTCACCGCGCGCTACGATGTGTTCACCATCATCACCTACCAGAATAGCATCGGTGCGCTGTACTTTGTGCCGGTGTTCCTGCTCTCCGAGCTCGATGGGTTTATGCGTGTGGGCATCACGCTGCAGAGCGCGGTGCCCATAGTGAAGCTGGGGGTGTTCGCCTCCACGTTTGCCTTTGTGCTGTACACCTACGCCATAAAGCATCTGGGTATCACGCGGGCAAGCTCGTTCACCAATGCCATACCAGTGCTCACGGCCATATTGGCCTACTTTATGCTCGGCGAGCGGCTTACGCCGGTCATGGTGCTCGGCATCGGCGTGGTGATGCTGGGGCTGTTCCTGAGCCAGCGCACGGGCTAGGCCGTTTAGTTAAGCAGCATGTCGGCCGTTACGGGGTAGTGGTCGGAGAGCTCCACCCTTGGGCAGCCGTAGCGGATGGTGCGTAGGCGCTGGGCATCGTGCAGGATGTGGTCGATGCGCAGGGCTAGGCGCAGCTTGCGGTAAGTGGACACCACGCCGCGCCCAGCCTCGGCGAACGCATCGCGTCGGCCCTTGGCCAGCTGGCGGTACGAGTACGATGTGGGTGGGTCGTTGAAATCGCCGCAGATGATTACTGGGTATGGGCAGCGGCGGGCATGGGCTGCTATGGTGTCGGCCTGCGCGGCGCGTTTGATGAATGCTCTACGTAGGCGACCTACGATGTCGCGAGCCTCGGCCATGTTCTCATCGGAGCTGGCGCCGGTGGTGCTGCCGTGCAGGAATTGCAGGTGGTGCTCCTGTAGGCGAATGGACTGCAGGTGCACGTTGTACACGCGCACGGTGTCCTGGCCCACAGCTAGGTCGGTGTAAATGCAGGCGTTGTAGGTGCCCTCGAATAGCAGCTCGCCCTGGCGCACTATGGGGAATTGGCTGAATGTGGCCAAGCCCACCCCCTCGCTGCCGCCCTGGTGGTGGTGTATGTGGGCGTTCATGCCCCCCAGCATGGTGCGAGCCTCGTGGTCGGTGAGATGCCCTCGGCGGGTGTAGAACTCCTGAAAGCATACCACGTTGTGCTTGCCCTCGGTGGCTAGGGCCATTATTTGGCGCGGCACTGGCTGCTTGTTGTTCCATTGGTATAGCCCGAACATGTTGCAGTTGTAGCTCATCAGGCTGATATGCGCAGGGGCACCGGATGGGTGCTGTAGCCCTATGCGCATGGTGTTCGTCATGTGGTTGAAACCCAGCAGTATGGCTGCTGTGGAGATGAGCACCTCGGGCTTCCAGCGCAGCGCCCAGTATATGGCGAATCCCATGTTCAGTGCTAGGAATATGGGGTAGGCCAGGGCCATCAGGGCGGGTAGCCACATGCGGGCAGGGCTGATGTGGGTGGACAGGTAGCAGGCCCCCAGCCCTAGTGCCAGCGCTATGTTTATTACGGTGAGTATGTTGTGCAGTAGTCGGCGGAGCATTGGGTTTGGGGTTAGGCGCTGCCGCCCTTGTTTTTGAAAAGGGCGGCCTTTTCGGCGGTGCTCAGGCTGTCGTAGCCCGAGCGCGATATTTTGTCGAGGATGCGGTCGATGCGCTGCTCGTGCGCTGGGCGGCGTGGGGGCGCGTGGTTCGGGGCGATGGGGGTGCGCTGGTGGCGTAGCTTGGCCAGCGGGCGCGATATGTCGTGTCCCCTGCGGAGCAGTCCCGTGAAGGCGAGTCCGTAGAGTGCTCCGCCCAGGTGGGCGATGTGCCCGCCGGCGTTCGACAGGGGGATGCTGGCCACATCAATAATCACCAAGGCCAAGGCTAGGTGCTTCAGGCGTACAGTGCCCACGAGCAGCAGCCCTATGGGCTGGTTGGGCCACCGGGAAGCGCAGGCGAACATCACGGCCATGGCCGCCGCCGAGGCACCTAGGGCCATGGCCCCATGCGGGTTGAATGCGGGCAGTAGGTTGTAGGCCAGCACGAATAGCACCGCGCCGCTGAGCCCGCCCAGCAGGTATACCCCGCGTAGCTGCTGCGGGGTGTGGCCCTGCATGAATATCTGCCCGAACCAATAGAGCCACAGCATGTTGAATGCTATGTGCAGCACCTCCTCGTGGAAGAACATGTAGCTCACAGCCGTCCATGGGCGCAGCAGCAGCTGGTGCGCATCGGCGGGCACGGCCAGCATCCGTGCGTAGGCATGGCCCACGGGGTGCCCCGAGAGGTACAGCACCACGCGTACTGCGCTGTAGGCCACGAATATACCCACGTTGATGAGGATGAGCCTCGTCAGCGTGCCGCCATGGCGGTAGTCCCTCTTTATGTCGGTGGCAATGGACATCTGTTGTGCGCTTATTGTCAGTAGAATATGTCTCTTTGCTGCCGCCAGTGCCTTATCAGGAAAAAACCGAAAATCATGCCGCCCAGGTGGGCGAAGTGGGCCACGCTGCTGCCCGGCTGGGTGAGCCCCAGGAAGAGCTCCAACGCGCCGTACCCTATCACCATCCACTTGGCCTTCAGGGGTATGGGCGGTATCAGCAGCATAATCTGCGTGTTGGGGAACAGCATACCGAATGCCAGCAGCACGCCGTACACCGCCCCTGAAGCATCCACGGTGGGTATATTGGCCTGCAAATCGATTAGCTGCTGTATGTATATGGATGCCTGGCTGATTAGCTCAGAGCTATAGGGGTTGTTGAACCAGTGCTCGAGCAGCTTGCTGTATACTTGGTCGTAGTAGGCGGCGAAGTGGTTGTTCACGAAAGCGGCGAATGCATCGGGCGAGGGGGCGGCCATCACGGCGGCGGCATCGGAGCGTATGACGCTTAGGCTGATGAGGTTCACCCCAGTGTGTATGAGCGCCGCGCCCAGGCCAGTGACCATGTAGTAGGTGAGCATCCGGCGGCTGCCCCATACCTGCTCAAGTACACGTCCGAACATCCACAGGGCGAACATGTTGAAGAACAGGTGCTCCAGCCCGCCATGCATGAACATATAGCTGACGTACTGGTAGATGTGGAAGCGCTCGGTAGTGGGGGTGTATAGGCCGAGCAGCTGGTTCAGGTTGATGCCCGCCGTCCTGGCCACCCACGTGGCTAGGAACATCAGCACGTTGAGGCCGATGATGGTCTTGATTACTGGGGGCATGGAGCCGAAGCGGGGTGAGCTGTAGTTCATGGGCTTTTGGGCCAAGTGTGGTCAAAATTCTAGGCGGTGCATCTGGGGTTACTTCTTCAGGCGGCGGTCCAGTTCGGCTAGCTCGATGGTGGTCACTATGGGGCGGCCATCGGGGCTGATGTTGGGCTGGGTGCAGGCGAATAGCTGGTCGATGAGTGTCTGCATTTCGAGGTGGGTCATGGTTTTGGTGCCGCTCACGGCCGCGGCCTTGGCCAGCGATAGCGCGATGCGCTGCCTGATGCTCCGCTCGATGTCGGCGGGGGCCTCCTCGCCGAGTGCCAGCAGCAGGTCGTCGATGAGCAGTGATGGCTCGGCATGCTGTAGCGCGGTGGGCATGCTGTTCACGCTTATGGCGTTGTGCCCCATGTCGGCCAGGTCGAGGCCGAGCGCCGAGAGCTCATCGAGGTGCTCTATGAGGGTGACGTGCTGCTGCGGGCTCAGCTCCACTGTGCGTGGGAGCAGCTCGCGCTGCGAGGCTATGGGGGCGTTGCTCTGTCCCGTGAACTGTTCGAAGAGGATGCGGATGTGCGCCCGGCGGATGTCCACCAGCATCAGGCCCGATGCTATGGTCGTGATGATGTACTTCCCCCTGACCTGTAGGAAGCGGGGGCTGAGGTGGTCGGGGGCGGTGGAGATGCTACCTGTGCTGGCGCTGGGAGAGGTGCCTATGAGGCTGGGGATGGCTATCTGCTGCGGGCTATGGGTGCTGCTGGGCTGGGTGGGGGCCATGAAATGGCTGCGCTCCTCCTCGAATGGGTTGTAGTCCTTGGTGATGCTGGTGCTGGGGGTGCTAGGGGGTGGGGCTGAGCGTGGGAAGTGGGGTATGTCGAAGTCCACGCTGCGCTCGAACTCAATGGTGGGGGGGATTGAGAAGCGGCCTATCGACTCGCGGACGGCGGCGTGCACAATCTGCCACACGGCGCTCTCGTCCTCGAATTTGATTTCGGTTTTGGTGGGGTGGATGTTCACATCGATCTGGGCGGGGTCCACCTCCATGTAGATGAAGTAGGGCGGGTTGTAGCCCTCGGGTATCAGCTTGGCGTAGGCGTTGAGCACCGAGCGGTGCAGGGGGGGGCTTTTCATGAAGCGGCTATTCACGAAGAAGAACTGCTCGCCAGGGGTTTTGCGGGCGCACTCGGGCTTGCCCACGAACCCGCTCACGTTCACAATGGAATTCTGCGTTCGGCATTCCATCAGGTTGTGGTTCATGCTTTTGCCGAACAGCGCCATTATGCGCTGCTTTGTGCTGCCTGGGGGCAGCGAATATAGATCCACGTTGTTGTGCTGCAGCCTGAACTCCACCTGGGGGTTGGCCAGGGCCACGCGCTGGAACTCGGCGACGATGTGCTTGAGCTCGGTGGAGTCGTTCTTCAGGAACTTGCGCCGGGCGGGGATGTTGAAGAACAGGTTCTTTACGCAGAAGTTGGCCCCCGCTGGGCACGCCGTGGGCTGCTGCTGCGCCAGCTCGGATCCGTTGATTTGCAGCAGCGTGCCCACCTCATCGTCGGGGCGGCGGGTGCGCAGCTCCACCTCGGCCACGGCGGCTATTGAGGCCAGTGCCTCGCCCCTGAAGCCCATGGTGCGCAGGGCGAACAGTTCGGCGGCCTCGCGTATCTTGGAGGTGGCGTGGCGCTCGAAGCTCATGCGGGCATCGGTCTCCGACATGCCGCGCCCGTTGTCTATCACCTGCACCAGCGTTTTGCCGCCATCTTTTACCACTACCTGTACCGAGGTGCTTTGGGCATCTACAGCGTTCTCCATCAGCTCTTTGACTACCGATGCGGGCCGCTGCACCACCTCGCCGGCGGCGATTTGGTTGGCGATGGAGTCGGGTAGCAGCTGTATGATGTCGGCCATGTGTATGTTGTTGATGTTTAGGTGTTTATGCGCCGTGCGCTACTGTGCAAGTCCGAATATCCGGGCCAGCTCGGGGCGCTGTAGCAGCATGTAGCAGATGGCCACGAGCATCAGCGCGATGATGAGCGTTCGGCCCGAGCTGCGCTTGCCGCTGGCGGCAGTGTGGTGCCGTGCGCTTTGGAACTGCCCCCTGATGTTGGGGATGTACTGCTCCTGGTCGGAGCTCAGCCCCAGCTCGCGCCTGATGCGGGCCTCCCGGTTGCGGGCGGCCTCCTTGCGCTCATCGTAGTATCGGGGCTGGTAGTTGAAGCCCCTGGGCTTGCCCACCGTGAAGAATGATTTTAGGGCCATGCTCTTGCTATCTTTGGCCGCAAAGATAGCCTTTTTTGCGGTGCTCGGCAAGCCTGCGCCCCCAAAGAGGGGGGCGGGCTAGGTGCTGGGGGCACTTATTCGGGCCGATTTTAGGAGCTCGAGCAGCGGCTGCTTGTTCACCTTAAAGGTTTTGGTTATGGGGAACCTGCTCCCGCGCACGTGGCCCTCAATCTGTATTTGCGATAGCAATTTTTGGTTGAACACGGTGAGCTTCAGGGCATCGGCTATGGTTCGTAGCTCTATTTCGAGCGGTACGGTGCAGGCTGTGCGGCGTTTGCCCTTGAGCTTTATCTTCTCGGTGCAGCGCACGGTGCCCAGCTCCCGGTCGCCGAGCCATGCCTTAAAATCTATCTGCTTGATTTTTAGGGCAGCGCGTTGTTTGTTCTCGGCATCGAGCACGATGTTCAGGCGGAGCTTGTTCTTGTCGAGGCTCACGAATTTTATGTCCTGCACACCGTGCATCTGCACATCGTAGGGCTTGCCGCAGCTGCCCAGCAGCAGCGTGGTGGCTACGGCTATAATCAGGTTGATGATGCGTTTGCTCATATTTGTGGGGCTGTTGGGCGGGTGGAGTGCAAATATCTTGCCAGGGTTGCGTGGGGCAGATGAGGAGGCCGTGTGGCCTCCTCATCTGGGGATTTGCCTGTGGTGTGGGTGTGCTAGTCGTTGTCCATGGCCTCGGCCACCTCATCGGTTATCTCTAGGTTGTGGTACACGTTTTGCACGTCATCGTTATCCTCAAAGTCGTCCACCATGCGTAGCACCTTGAGGGCCGTGGGCACATCGAGGGTTTTGGTGTCGTTGGGTACGCGCTGTAGCGAGGCGTTCTCGACCTCGATGTTGAGCTCCTCGAGCTTTTTGTTCATCCGCCCGAAGTCCTCCATGGCGGTGGTCACGGTGAACACCTCATCGGCGGAGTCGATGTCCTGCGCGCCTGCGTCAATCAGGTCGAGCTCGATGTCGTCGAGCTTGGCCTTGTCGTGGCTTATGGTGAACACGCCCTTGCGGTCGAACAGGAAGGCCAGCGAGCCGTTGGTGCCCAGGTTTCCTCCCTTTTTGGTGAACATGGAGCGGATGGCGCTCACCGTGCGGTTGTTGTTGTCGGTGAGGCACTCGATGAATATGGCTATGCCGCCGGGTCCGTAGCCCTCGAAGGTGAGCTCCATGAGGTTCTCGGGATCCTTCTCGGCCTTGGTGATGGCGCGGGTGATATTGTCCTTGGGCATGTTCACGCCCTTGGCGTTGTTGATGGCCAGCCGGAGGCGGGGGTTGCCATCGGGGTCGGCTCCGCCCTCCTTTACGGCCACGGTGATTTCCTTGATTATGCGCGAGAACTCCTTGGAGCGTTTAGCATCGAGCGCGCCTTTTTTGCGCTTGATGGTCGACCATTTATTATGTCCTGACATGGGGCGTTTTTTTTGATTTTAGGCACAAAGGTAGTGAAAAAAGGGGCTGCTGCTGCTGGGGGGCTCAGAAGCCGCGCCACAGGTTGTGCCAGTATTCGGCCTCGAGCTCGGCCCAGCGGGCCGATGTTTGGTGCAGCATGTCGCGGGTGTAGCGGTTGATGAGGGCGGTGGCCTCATCGGCCTTGCCATCGGCCATGAGCTGGGCCACGGTGCGCTCGAGTTGGGCTGTGCCATCGGCCACCATGCGCTCGAAGTGCGCCACCTCATCGAGCATACCCTGCTTGGTGCTCTGCCACTGCACTGTGGCCAGCCTGTTGGCGCGGCGGTAGGACCATAGCGGGGTCTCGGGGCGGTACTGCTTTTGCCCGCATAGGGCAAAGCTGGGCGGGAGCTGTGTGCAGCCGCTGTAGATGGGGATGCGGGGACTTTGGCCGGGGTTGTCGAATGAGAACCACGCTAGGCCGCCCAGTTGGTCGGGCAGCCAGCTGCGCAGCTGTATGATGTGCGAGTAGGAGCACCAGGCCACGGCCACGGTGCGTTGGAATGTTACAGCGTTGGGTTTGAGTGCGTTGTATAGGTTGCGGGTTTCGGTGGTGAGCCAGGGGTTGGCCGTGGGCGATTTCACCATCTCCTTCACCTTTTTGCCGTTCACGGTGCGCTGCTGCTCCACCTTTAGGTTCTGTGTCATGTCGTAGGGGGTACCCTCGTAGGTCTCGCGGTACAGGGCCATCACATCGTGCACCGACACCTTTTTGTCGGGCTTCACCGAGAAGGGCAGTTCGGCCATATCCATGCTGAGCTTAAGCGATGGGGCCAATTTGTTGAGTATGAAGTACTCGCGCACCATGAATGGTTTTTTGCGGTCGCCGAAGGCCTTCCAGAACTTGAATGGCTGCTTGCCGTCCCACAGTCCGAGACGCTTGGCCACGTCCTGCACGTTGGCCGAGGCCATGAAGTGCTCGGGGTCATCGGTTCTAAGCTCGCCTATCCTGCTGATATTGGCCGACACGCCCACGTGCCCTTCGGGGATGCGCTGGGCGGCCCACACGCCGCCTATGCGGTCGGGGCCTTCGCCGAACATCTCGAGGTGCCACACCTCGTTTTTGTCGGCAATGGTGAGGCATTCGCCGTAGTCGGCGTAGCCGTATTGCTCTATCAGCTGACCTATGAGCTTTATGGCCTCGCGGGCTGTGGTGCAGCGCTGCAGCGCTATGCGCTGAAGCTCTTCCACCAGGAACATGGCCTTGGGGTTCACCAGGGTGTCGGCCCCCACAATGGTGGTTTCGCCTATGGCCAGCTGGTGCTCATTGAGGCAGGGGTAGGCCGTGTTCAGGAAGGCGTACACGTGCCCCACCTGGGGGATGGTGCCCGCCTGCGTTACGTTGCGGTGGTCGTAGGGCGTTTCGGTCTTGAGCAGCCCTTTGTATATGGCCGTGACGGTGTCGCGGGGGTAGTCGCGGGCGGGCTCAACGGTGAGCCATGTGCGGTAGCGGCCATCGCAGCTGTGGCTGGTGATTACAGAGCCATCGGTGCTGGCCCCCTTGCTCACCATGATGCTGGTGCAGCTTTGGCCGAAGTGCTCATCGTGGGATTGCTGTGCGACGCCGCGCCAGGGCCATGCCATGAGGGCCGAGGCGAGCAGCAGTAGGGCGGTGCGCTGTTTCATTTTGCGTTTGCTGATTTGTTTGCGGGCAAATATAGCTAAAAATGGCATGTTGCCGCGAGGTGGTGGAGACTTCTGTTGGTTAAATATAATTAACCATGGGGCTGCTCCGCGCTAATTTGGTAACTTGCGCGGCGTTATGAACATGGGCCGAAAGGTGAACATAGCCGCCATCCTGCTCGTGCTGCAGGTTGCCCCCATGCTGATGTGGGCGCAAGGGCCATTGTGGCGGCAGCCTCGCTACGAGGCCGCGAGCGCTGTGCCCCGCGCCCTGCTGCAGCCCTTCGGGGTCGATACCATGCGCATCAGCTTCGATGCGCTGTCCGGCACCCGCATGGTGCGCTACGTGCTGGTGGACGTGGCCAACAATCAGCCCGTGGGGCTGGCCCACGTGGTGAACCTGAACAAGCGCGTGGGCGTGGTGAGCAGCATGAAGGGGCAGCTCGTCATCCCGGTGAGCTTCGGCGACAGCCTCTACATCTCGGCCCTGGGCTACGAACCTGTGCGCCTGCTGGCCTTCGGCCTGCACACTGGCGACACCGTGGGGCATCGCATAGCCCTGCAGCCCAAGGCCTACGAGATTGAGGCGGTGGAGGTGGTGAGCCTGGGCCCCTACAGCCGATTTCTGAAGTCGGTGGTGCGGCTCAACCTGCCCTACACCGAGCAGGAGAAGCTGCAGCGGCGGCTGCTGGAGTACGCCAAAAACGCCAAGCCCGACAAGCGCGCCCCGCTGCCCACCGCAGGGCCCCCAACCGATGGTGGCGCGGGGATTGCCATGAACTTTGGCCTCGACTGGACTGCCAAGCAGAACATCAAGGTTACCAAGGCCCGAAAGAGGGAGCGGGAGCAAGATGCTATATACCAGAAGTTTAACCCCGAAAAGGTGCAGCAGCTCACGGGGCTGAGCGGCGACTCGCTGCTGCGCTTTATAAATCACATATCGCTCGCCGATGAGTATTTGCTCGAAACGCCTGAGTACGAGATATGCGTTCGCATACTCGACTCGCTGCGCACCTTTCGCGCTGCGCCGCTTGCTGCGCCCAGTTCCAGCGGGGGGCAGCCGTAGCGTAAAAAGTGTTGAACTTACCACGAGATGGATTGATCGTGTTGCGGGCCGCCCGCCTAATTTTGCTATCGGAATGCTGCGCACCCTCATCAAATCGATCCCAGCCATGCTGCTGCTCATCACACTGCTCGCCTCGAGCAAATGCGCCGAGGGGCCTGGGCTACAGCCCGAGCCATCCGCGCCCACGGACACCAGCGCAACGCCCACCGCGATGTTCATCGCGGTGAGCGATGGCTCGCGCACGGTGGTGTTCCGCCTCAACGGTACGCCTGTGGCACGGTCGCTCTACGACCAGCTGCCCATCGAGGTGCCCGTGTCGGACTATAGCACCAACGAGAAGGTGTTCAGCCCACCCGCGCCGCTCAGCACCATCGGGGGTATTGAGTCCGATTGCCCCGTGGGCACCATGGCCTACTTCGCGCCCTGGCGCAACGTGGCCATGTACTACGGCCCCGCCAGCCGCTACAGCGGGCTGTACATCGTGGGCGAGGCCACCGAGGGCGTTGAGCACATAGCGGCACTTGCCGGCACCATAAGAGTAACCCAACATCAATGAATTTATGAACACAGCAACTAGGACGCTTGCAGCTGCGGCCCTTGTGGCTCTTGCAGCCGCGGCCTGTCAAAACGCCAACCAACAACAAGCCAACGATATGCACACGCTGAAGCTAACGCAGGAGTGGGACAAGACCTTTGCCCTGAGCGATAAGGTGTCCCATAGCAAAATTACGTTCCACAACCGCTACGGCATCACGCTGGCCGCCGACATGTACGTGCCCCGCAGCGCTCAGGGGGCGATGCCCGCCATAGCCGTGAGCGGCCCTTTTGGCGCGGTAAAGGAGCAGTGCTCGGGGCTGTACGCCCAGCAGCTGGCCGAGCGCGGATTTATCACCATCGCATTCGACCCCTCGTTCACCGGCGAGAGCGGCGGCGAGCCGCGCCGCATGGCCTCGCCCGACATCAACACCGAGGACTTCTGCGCCGCCGTCGATTTCTTGGTCACCCATCCGCAGGTTGATGCCCAGCGCGTGGGCATTCTGGGCATTTGCGGCTGGGGCGGGCTGGCTCTGAACGCCGCCGCCCTCGACACCCGCATCAAGGCCACCGTGGCCTCCACCATGTACGACATGAGCCGCGTGAACGCCCGTGGCTACTTCGACTCCATGGATGCCGATGCCCGCCACGATGCCCGCCAGGCCTTGGCCGCGCAGCGCACCGCCGACTACAGCAGCGGCTCGTATCAGCGCGCTGGCGGCGTGGTGGACCCCCTCCCCGCCGATGCTCCGTGGTTTGTGAAGGACTACCACGCCTACTACAAAACCAAGCGCGGTTACCATCCGCGCAGCGGCAACTCCAACGATGGATGGAACACCAATGGGTGCATGTCGTTCATGAATCAGCCCATCATGGCCTACGCCGATGAGATTCGCAGCGCGGTGCTGCTGGTGCATGGCGAGAAAGCCCACAGCTGCTATTTCAGCAAGGATGCCTACGCCCAGCTCAAGGGCGACAATAAGGAGCTGCTGCTGATTCCCGATGCCGTGCACACCGACCTGTACGACAACCTCGACCTTATCCCATTCGACCGTATTGCTGGCTTCTTTAATGATAATATGAAGTAGTGCTCTGCGTTTTGGGAGCTATGAGCGCGGCCTTGGGCTGCGCTCATATTTTTGGTGTGCACGAGGAGCGCTAGAACCTGATGCCCAGCGTGAGCTGGCCCTGCCATCGGGTGTTGGTGAACTGGATATGCTCGGAGTTGCCGTAGATGGCGTTGTGCAGCCTGGAGGTGAGGCCGATGAACCATCGAGCTGTGCTACGCACTGCGCTGAGGTTTAGCGTATTCACTATATTTGGGAAGCTATCGTTGATGTAAACCCGCTCTCCGCTCACGAAAAGGCGGTTGAATGATGCGAAGGCGATGCTCGTCAGGGCCGAGAAGTGCAGCAGCCAACCATGGCGCAGCGCGAAACTGTGCCCGTAGCCCCCGCCAAGGCAGAATAGGTTGGTGTAGAGCTGGGTTTTTCCGCTGCCGAGCAGCGGCAGGGAGTCTATGTGCGTGTAGCAGTTGCGTATGGACACGCTCAGGAACGGGCTGCCCGCGCTGCGCCTCTGGATGTAGGTTTGGCTATAGGCTGCGGGGAACGAGAAGCGGCGGTGGCTGAAGGCGTAGTAGGCATCGAAGTCGCACGAGAGGTCGGTAGCGCCGCCCTGTGGGATTTCGGCCCACAGGCGGCTGAGGTTCTGCGTGATGCTCCCGGTCATGGAGGTGGAGTAGCGAATGGTGGCCTCCATGCCCAGCCGGTTGCCAAACATCGACACCGACAGCTCGCGGTCGTCGGTGCGGTTGACATTGACGATGGGCAGCGATATGGATAGCCCCCTATAGGCCAGCGCTAGGCTCTGCCTAAAGTGCGGCTTGGTCATGAGCCGCAGGTCGGCCCCCTGGCTGCCATTATGTTGAGACATGCCGAATCCGCTGGCCGTTAGCCCCGACATCGTGCTGAGCGTCCAGCACTGCTTGGGCCGCTGCATGTAGGCCGTGTCGATGCCATCGGCTCGTTCCCAGCGGGCTGTCAGCCGCTGGTTTATCCTATGCACCCAGCCCTGCCGCTCTTGTCCATGCATTAGCAGGGACGGTATGCATAGGCAGAGGGAGATTAGCAACGTTTTGTGGAGCGGCATTTGGGGAGGTGTGAGCGGCCCGCAAATGTAGCAAAAATTGTGGTTGCTAAGGATTTACGTTGTAAATTCTAGCAGTACATTGAGCTGCATGGCCACTGGTGTTTTGGCTAGCAGGGTATCGGTGTGTTTTTCAGCGGCATTGTTGATGGAATGCTGTAAAACACCCCCAAAGGCCCCGCAATATGTGGGGCCTTTGGGGGTGTTCATCACCGCTCAGTTTATGGGCATTTTACGCTTATGGGAGAGGTGCTATAGGAATCAATCCAAACTGTCGAAGCCTAGGCCGCTGTAGTTGCCCGTGTTGAATTTTAAGGTTTCAGTTCTCTTTAGGCTTGTGGTGCGCTCGTAGTCGTGGAAGAATACTAACGTATTTGTGGTGCGATGTTGTTGGTTATCTGGCTTATAGCCCCATGTTACGGTGGCATCCACTTTCATTGTCCTGCTGCACCAATACCATGCACCTAGTGTACGTTTGTAGGGTCGGGCCAATAGCTCGCACGAAGAACGAATTGGATCCGAGGTTATTAATATTCGTGCTCTGAGCCTATTATTCCCATTGGTCGAGTGCCATTGGTGCTCTGTGCCCTGACAGGCTGATGATTTAGCACCAAAATCAATGGTTTTAGAGATTATGTTCACCTGCTCCATTCTGCCGATATGGGCGGGGCAGTCTTCTAGGCATTGCAGCTTGGCCACCTGTTGCAGGTTGCGGCGGTGGGCCTTGAAAGTGCCGTTCTCGAACACCTTGGCCGCGGTGTCGCCTATGATTGCCAGCCCATCGCGGTTGATGAGGTAGCGGGCGGGGTGGCTGTGGAAGCGTGTTTCGAGCGTCAGCTCGCTATCCTCGTCCACCACCAGCTGTAGGAGGTCGCTGTTGTCGGCCACCAGCTGGTGGAAGTCGGCTGCATCGTTGTAGCTGTCGAAGTCGACGGATTCGTAGAAGCGTTCGCTTTCGGACCCAATTGAGATGTATCCCCTCTGGGCCTCGTATGCCTCGCGTTCGCCCTGCGGCATGTTGGCCACGGTGGTCATTGCTTGGGCGAACTCCTCTTCGGAAGCGAAGTGAGGAATGGCCTCTGCAATCGCAGGGGCTTGGTTTTGAGGAGCTTCATTCGTTGTTCTTGCACGATGGCATCAGCAGTGCGGCCATCAGCGTGGTTGTTGGAATGAGTTTTTTGTAACTAATTGTAATTTAATTAATTGCGCTTGTTGCTTTGAGCTGTTGTTCATGACGCAAAATTGGGGTATTTTGTGTTAGCGGCAAAATTTTGTCGCGGGCTCTTTGCCCAAGTGTTGGAGAGCTGCGGTATGTGTTTCTGTTTCACTATGATGATAGCTGTTTGCCTACTATTGCCAGCGGGGACGTATGCGAGGGTTGGTGCTCGATCTGAAGCTCATCCCGGGCATGGCGTGGCTGCGGGGCGTGGCAATGCTAAGCGTGTCGAGCAGCTGCAGCGTGGTGGCATCGAGGGCCATGTAGCGCTCGGTCTGCGGCTGCGCTATGCGCACGGTCCAGTCGAACATGTTGCCGAATATGGTCATGTTGTGCTGCTCGGGGTCGTAGCCGTCCACCCCCGTGCGCACCAGCTCGTAGCTGTCGGCCCGCAGGGCGAACAGTCGGTGGCAGCTGTCGGTGAGCAGCCCCAGCAGCTGTCGGTCGCGGAACTCGGTAACGAAAAGGTGCCGCAGTCTCACGGAGTCGGGCACTGCCACGGGTTGCACGTAGGGCCGTCCGCGCAGCTGCTTTAGGTGGAATAGCTGTTGGCGGGCGTCGAGCAGCAGCAAGCCGTTGTCGTAGTCCTTGTGGGTGCTGGGGTTGCCCGCCACGTAGCGGGGAGGGAAGGCGAATCCCTTGGCGGTCAGCGCCTTGGTGTAGCGCAGGCTCTTGTCGGGGTCGATGGTGTTCGATGTCATGTCGACAAACTCCACGCCCTGCGCGGTGAAACGCATCACATCGGAGGGCATCTCCAGCTCGGCGCGGCGGGGCATGGCCTCCTGCAAGAAATAGAGCGGCACACGGGGGGCGTTGATGTCGGCGGCCATGGCGCGAAAATTAAAATTCGTCCGTTGCACATCGTGCGGAGCCACAGGCTGCCCCATCAGGGTGTCGGGCCAGCGGCCATTCGACACCAGCAGGCGCATGTAGAACGTGGGTAGCAAACTGTCGGTCTGCGCCTCGGTGTAGCGGTTGTTGTGGCGGTCGCGGCGTACATGTCCGTTGGCCTCAGAATATTCGACGAGCAAAAAATCGTGCAGCAAAGAGCTATACAGCACAAATGGGGTTTTGTTTGGACGCGCAAACAAAAAATTATAAGCCCACGGCAATGCCCATAATATCATGAATACAATGAGCAATGATAGATATATTTGGCTGAAACGTTTCATAAAAATAAAAAATTATAATTTAGTCCTGGTGGCCATCGATAAATCGTAGCACCGACAGCCATACTAGGCTACACGTGAGCAATCCCATGGCGGTTAGTGCGGGCAGAAAACCGTTATATGATTCAGGGGTATCGGACAGGAAGAAAACACGCAGCAGCATTGCTGTGAGGGCTAAATTAAGCACCCTGCGTTTCCATGTGGGCTCAATACAAATCCATGCGGCCAGCAGGTAGGCCGTTAGGCCCGCCACAAACCACGGTAGCGTGGTGAGCAGCACGTGGCGCACCATTTCGGGCGCAATCACGGGCCGCAAGGCCACGTGCATTAGCCCTAGGCAGAGGGCAAAGCTGATGGTCAGGGTAATCACTCCATAAAATAACATGGCGGAGGTGGTTTTCAAACGCGAGCATGGCAGGTGCAATGTGAGCTTCAGGCATTTGCGGTGCATTTCGGGCATCAGCTGCACCAGGGCCAGCACCACGCCGAGCAGCATGGGAAGCGTGGCCAAGGAATCCACTATTATCGCATCGCGCAGCAGCATCACCTGCCATATATGGTCGGCCCCTTTGATGTCCATGGCGCGGTGCATACGCAGCATTAAAAAGCCGCTAGAACCGAGCATTATTACATTAATCAGCAGCAGGAACCATCGGGTTTTGAGCCATTCCTTTAGTGCTATTGATTTTAACATGCTGTTTTCAGTATTTACCGGTTAAACCAATGAATGCATCTTCGAGGTTGAGCGGGTGGCTCTGCAGCTCATCGGGGTTGATGCCATCGGCGCGGAGCAGCTGGGCCACCTGTTGGTGGGGGATGGGCGAGGTGAGCTCCAGCCGTCCGTGCGACACCGTGGGGTGGTACAGCTGCTGGTGGGGCGTGGGGCTGTAGCCCTCGGGCACGGAGCAGGTGTACTGCCGTACCTGTTCTAGCAGCACGCCCACGGGTTGCTGCACCAGTATGCGCCCGTAGTCCATGATTATGCAATCATCGATGAGCCGCTCCATGTCCTGTATGATGTGCGAGGTGAGGAACACCGTGCGCTGCTCGGCGCGGGCGTACTCGCGAAGGTAGTCCACGAATAGGCGGCGGTAGCCCGGGTCGAGGCCGAGCGAGAAGTCGTCGAGCACGAGCAGCTCGGGGTTCTGAGCCAATATCAGCCCCAGTGCCACCTGCGAGCGCTGGCCGCACGACATGCGCGATATGCGCTGCCTGGGGGCGACGCGGAGCTTGCGCATGAGCTCGTAGTAGGCATCGCGCCGCCACTGGCCAGGGAAGAACGGGGCGTAGAAGTGCTCTATCTGCTCGATGTTCATGAACTGGTACTGCACGTGCCCCTCTATCAGCAGCCCTATTTGGCGGCGCATGTGGTGCGGCATGTGCCGCACATCGGTGCCGAATATGGTGCAGCGGCCTGCCGATGGGGCCAGGTAGCCGCTCAGGATGTTGATGATGGTGGTTTTGCCCGTACCGTTCTTGCCCAGCAGGCCTAGGATGCGCCCTCGCGGTACGCTGAACGATAGGTCATTGTATATCTGCCGTTTACCGTAGCTGTGGCTGAGGTGCTGGCAGTCAATCACTATATCGCTGTGCATTGGTGTGCTGTTTTGGTGCGATCATGGCTGTAGCGCTACTGCTCAATGGTGTACGACTTGGCCTCTACGAAGTAGAACGACAGGTAGTCCTTGCCCGATTGCTCCTTGCGTTGGGCTATGCGTTTGCGGAAGTCGGCGATGCGCCCCTCGGGGGTGTTGGCCGTTTCGCCCTGGGCTTTCTGCTCGGTGGCGCAGTGGTCGGCGGCGGGCTTGGCTGCATCCTGCTCGGCCTTCTGCTCGGCCAGCTGCTGCTCCCATTGCTGCAGGTAGGCCTCATCGATGCGCTGCTCGCGTAGCGCGCCTTCCACGCGCACGGCGTTGTTCACACATTTGGCATCGAACGATCCCAGCTCGGCGGCTTCCACGCGTATGGTCTGCGACTTGTCGGAGCCCATTAGGAATATGCGCCGCCCGCTGTGGCGGCAGATGTGGGTGCAGACACCTTCGAGCGTTACGGTTTTATCAACCAGCTGCTCGGCGCATGCAAGCAGACTGTCTATCTCGAGCGCGGCGGGAGCGGCGGTTTGGGCGGTGTTGGACTTGTTGGGGCGGCCGTTGCAGGCCGCTAGCCCCAGCGCTATGGCTGCGAGCGCGAGAATGGTTTTGGTTCTCATGGCTGTTGAAATGTAGTAGTTTTACGAATACTTTGGTTGTTTTTGGGGCTATATGCACAGGCCAATGCTCATGCCAGCATCCCAGGCGCTGTGGCCGTTGGAGTAGGCTGCATGTTGCCCCTCAATGTCGATGTGTAGTAACGTTGCGCCCACGGGGATGGCCACCCGTGCCTGCGCTCCCAGGGAGGTGCGGTGCGCCCGCGCCATGTCGTAGCGCTCTGTTTCGATGCGTCGGGCGTAGGCGTTCACCGTGTGGGTGAGCATCTGCTCTGCCTGCAAGGCGTGGCCGTATGCGCCCCCAAGGCGCATTAGCAGCAGGGTTTTGCCCAGCCGCCAGGTGCTGCCCAATGCTAATTGTGCATTTATGTGGCTGTAGGTCAGCTCGTTGTGCGGCTGTAGGTGCTTCTCGGTGGACTGCGCGTAGCACGCGCCAGGCAGCACGTGCCATCGCCAGCGGGGGCTGGCTATGCGCTCGAACAGCCCCATTACTTGGGCCTGTAGCGCTAGTTCGCTGTACTGCTCCGCCGAAGATAGGCGGGGGTACTCGTTGTTGGCCGCATCGCCGTAGAGCACCTCGGTGCCCGTGCGGGTGGACAGCACGGCCTGGGCCGACACGCCCGCCGTGCCCCGCCCATCGGTGCGCCGCCACCCCACCTCGGCTAAGTGCTGGGCGGTGCGCAGCTCGTTTAGGACGAGGTCGTTCACGCCTATCAGCACCTTCTCGTAGCGCTGGGTGGTGGTGCGCAGGGCGGCGCTCAGGCCCCCGTTTGCGCTTGTGGGCGCAAGCCCCAGCCCTGCTTCCAGCAGGTGGCCGCTGTAGCTTGTGGAGGTATTGCTACCATCGAAACGGGCGTAGCTCAGCCCTAGCCCTTGCAGGTGGTAGGTCGATGATACGCCGCGCTCGTTGTAGTAGCTGATGGTGCCGCGCTGCTTGTATTTTTGGGCTGCCGCATCGATGCCCAAGGCGTAGCGGTGCCCCACGTTGCGAGCCAGCCCGAACCGGAACTGCATGGTGCCGAACCGGTTGCGCGGGCGCGGGTCGGTGCGGCGGTGCTCCTGCAACGCGCTGAATCCCAGCTCACCTCCCAGAGTCCATTCGCCTAGGCCGAAGGCCGTGCCCCCCTCGAACTGGTACTGCTCCGAGTGCAGATGTCCGCCCAGCGAGTCGGCGGCCACATAGGGGCGTAGTCGTTGGTAGTCGGCGGTTTCGTTCCAACGTACGCTGCGATGCATACCGCTTTGGTATAGGGCATCGCCCCACGCTGTGGCCTCATTGCGCAGGGTGCGGTGTGAGCGTCCATGTACCGCTATGCCCTGCCAGCCCAGCCCGGTTTGCGGTTCAAGTGCGGCGGTGGTGCGGCTGGCGTGGCCCCGTAGGTTCAGCTCCGATAGGCTATGCTGGTGGCGCAACGGTCGCAGCGCTGGGCTGGTGTGAGCCGCTTGGGATAGCTGTAGCGCGGGAGCCCACCATTCGTGCGCCCGCACCATCACGCTAGCCGTATCGCCCCCAGTGGGCGATACGGCCAGCATGGCGTTTATTGCGGTGCAGAGCAGCAGGTTCATGGTGTGCGCTGCTAGTGTCTAGTGAAATTGATAGTAAGGGTTGGCCGTTTGGGCGGTCAGGAAATCCTCGCCAGAATTGTTGGTGTCCTGTAGGATTTTTCCATGCTGCACTTTGCGGCGGACGCTTTTCCCGTAGCGTGTTTTATCCTGCCCTGTGGAGGCTACATAGGTGTAGCCCATGTCGAGCTGTGGGGGGAATAGATTCCATTCCCATACTGTGCTGGGGCAGCAATTCACGGCGTCTAAAATCCAGCTGTGGGGAATATTCCAGTAGTCGAAACTCATAGTTCTTATGAACTCTCCAGTGGTGGGGTTGTAAGCATCGTAGCTGTATATCTGCTTGTAGTCGGCAACGTATTGCTCGGCACCTAGCTGGTTGGCCTCATCGTTGCCTAGGCGGCATAGCGCATATGCGCGATTGCCTTGTACTGTCGGCCCCCAGATAGTTGCAGTGTAGCAGTATATTTTCTCCATGTTGGGTACATCGGGGTTGTCCACATCGAGGACGTTGGGGTTCGAAGACTCATCGTACCACTCGTAGTCGGCCTTGGTGAGGTTGAACGAGTTGGAGTTGGCCGCAGTATGGTCTATGGCATTGTCTACCAGCAGGATGCTCTCGCCAGGGGCTACGCGGTGGTTTACCCCTATCGGGACGCGGTAGATGGCTGCTGCGGGGAAATTGCCGCTATTAATAGGGTCTGGGGTGTAGTCGTTCTTTCCGTTGGAGAGTAGTGCGCTCTCGGCTATGCATAGGCCATCGGCCAGCAGGGTGTCGTTGGAGTTGTTGTAGATGCGGAAGTATTTATCGCCGGTGTATTGTTTGCCCTCTGGGGTTTCGGTTCCTGCGAAGAATATCTCGGCAATCAGCCAACCGCCATCGCTGTTGATATTCTTCGAGACGAACGCCGTGAGCGTCTTGCTGCCCAATGCTACATCGGACTCGGTGATGCTCACATTCTCGGCGTAGGCCTTTATGTTTGACGCTCTAAGCCCCGCTGCCCCAGGCTGCAGCACCACACCTTCCATGGTGATGTTATAGAGACCTTCGGGTACGGTTACCTTTACGCGCAGCGGCTCTGCGGTCTTGGTGGCATATAGCGCACCGTTGATATGCGGTTTGCTTTGAGATGTGGCCACCATGGGCTGCATGATGTTGTACTCCTCGGCGGTGTTCAGGTTTTTGAGCACCAAGAGGTTGATGCTTGCTGATGTAACATCGGTTAGATCCTCGGGCAGGTCGAAGCGCAGCTCCTGCGTTACGTACTTAATCTTTTCGTCCTCCTTTTTGCATCCGCCTAGGAGGAGCGTGGCGGCGGCCAGCACCATGGCGGCCATTGTCAGCGTGTTAGCTTTCATTGTGAAACGAATTTAGTTGAAACTGATGTTGTTATTGTTCATTGATGGAAGCGGTGGTGGGGGTTGGCGGGCTGCTCCGGCTCGAAGTCGATGGACGAGTTGTTGGTGTCCTGCAGCACTATGCCCGCCTTTACCTTGCGGCGTACGCTCTTGCCGTAGCGCTGCTCATCGAAGTCCACCTTGCCAACGTAGGTGTAGCCCATGTCGAGCGCGGGCGGGGTGAGCAGCATCTGGTACTCGCTCTCCACGCTCAGGTTCACGGCGTCTATCACCCAGGCGTGGGGGATCAGCCAAGCGTCGGAGCTCATGGGGTAGGTTTCTCCGTTGAACACGAAGTTGTAGTAGAATGTGCAGAAGTACGCGCTGGAGGAATCGGCGTACTGCTGGGCCGTGAGCTGGTGGGCCTCATCATCGCCCAGGCGGCACAGTACGTAGCTTTTGAAGCCCCTGTTGTGCAGCGCCCATGCGCCATACGATGGGCCTGCCACCTGCTCCAGGTTGGGCACCTCGGGGTTGTCTATGTCTTCGCCATTGGGGTCGAACCATTCGAAGTCGGCCCCGCTCAGGTCGAACGACAGCGGGTTGGCCACCCTGTGGTCGATGGCCTCATCTACCAGCAGCAGGCTTTGGCCTGGTTCCACCATGATGTTGCTCCCCAGCGGGATGCGGTAGATGCAGCAGGCCGCAAAGGCGTGCTGCACGGGGTCGGGGGTGTAGTCGTACTTCTCCACGGTGAGCAGCTCGCTCTCGGCTATGCCCAGCCCATCGGCGCACAGCGTGCGGCTGGAGTTGTTGTAGATGCGGAAGTACGTGTCGCCGTAGTACGGCATGCCCTCGGGGGTCTGGGTGCCGGTGAAGAATATCTCGGCAATCACCCACTCGCCATCGTCGCTATACTGCGATACGAACGTGCTGATGGGCTTTGCGCCCAGTGCCGCCTCGGCCTCGGTGATGCTCACGCCCTCGATGTGTGCCTTTATCTTGTTGGGTAGCAGGCCCTCCATTTGGGCTTGGCCCTCCATGTCCACGCTGTAGAGGCCCTCGGGCACGGTAACCCTCACGTGCAGCCCTTTGGCGGCGGTTTGGCCCGCTGTGGCATTCTGCGGTTGTACTATGTTGAACACCTCGGCGGTGTTGGTGTTGCGGAGCGTGAGCTGCTCGATGCTGGCCGAGGTGGCGGCGGCCAGCTCCTCGGGCAGGTCGAAGCGCAGCTCCTGCGTTACGTATCTCACGCTCTTATCTTCCTTTTGGCATCCGCCCAGCAGGAGCGCGGCGGTCAATGCTGCTATGCCTATGGTTATATGTGCTTGGGTACGCATGGCTAAACGATTTTATGGGTTAAATTTTCAAGTTGATTTCCATGCCGAAGTAGGGGCTGGCCGCCGTGCGGCGCACCAGCAGGCCGTTGCTGTGGTAGTCGGGCATGTAGTCGAGTATGCGGTCGGCGAAGAGCGACACCTGCACGTGCTCGAAGTCCTTGGTGGCCTTAAAGTTGAGGTAGCAGTAGAACGGCTCCACGTAGCGATTGAATAGCCCATCGGCGTAGTGCTGTATCAGGAGCTGGCGGTAGGGATCGGCAGCATCGGCCTCGGTGTATGGATGCTCTATGCCATCGATGCCCATGTAGGCCACGGGGAGACCGTTCTTACGCCCGCTCTGGTGGGCGTAGAACCAGGAGCACTCTAGCGTGGTTGATAGTTTCGTGCCCAACGTGGGCAGATACACATCGGCGGTGAGGTTGGAGTTCAGCTGTTCGCGGATGTATATGTCATCGTCCACGTAGCGGGCGGCATATAGGTCGCTCATGCTCACGCCGGCCACTATTTGGCTTGCCGTGCGCCACACGGGCTGGCTGTTGCGGTAGGTGGTGCGGAACCACGCCCCGTTGAGCGTGAGCCTAGTGTTGATGCCCTTGAAGCGCTCGGTGCTCAGCACGAACTCCACGCCCTCCTTGTTGGTGAGGCTACCGTTGGTGGTGCGCGAGCTGCCGCGTAGCACGGTGTCGGTGGTGTAGGGCAGCGAGGCTATGTCGGGCGGAGCGGTGAGCGCGGCGTGGTCGATGCCCGTGGCATCGTAGGCGTTGTAGGTGTAGGGCGTATATTGGGCGGTGCTGCGGAAGCCAGAGCTCATGCGTTCGCGGAAGTATGTGACGACCAGTGTGTTGTGGCCATATTCGGCTCCCGCCGACACCTCCCACTTGAAGTTCGAGGCCGGCCCCAGCTGCGGGTTGGTGCAGTCCACTATGTAGGTGCGCAGGTTGATGCGCTTGTAGTCGGCGTTCTTGTGCCAGTAGTTGAGCTGTACCAGGTCGATGTACAGCAGCTCGGGGTGGAGGTGGGCCAGGGTGGGCATCTTGGTGAGCCATCCCGTTCCTCCTTGTAGGCTGAACACCAAGTGTTTGTCGCCCATGGCGATGCGGGGCAGCAGGTAGCGTATGTTTACGCGGGGGTCGAGGTACACCCTGCCGTGCATGGCGTGGCTGCTGCTCAGGTTGAGCAGCGTGTTGGCGCGTAGGCCCGCCTGTACCTGCAGCTCGGTGGGGCCTAGGGGGAGGCTCATCCTGTCCTCCACGAAGGCCGACAGCTGGCTCATGGCGGGGATGTCGCGGTAGCGGCGGGGGCGCGTGGCCAAGTAGATGTTGATGGGCCGGGCGGGGTCGTACACCTGACCATCGCCCAGGTTCTTGTCGTACTTCAGGGTGATGCCGCCCGATAGGCGGTGCGTGGCCGCGCCGGTGCGCAGGTTGAACACCGATTTCAGGTTGGCGAACAGGTTCACCGGCTTGCCGTCCACCGTGAGGTGGCTGTAGTACTTGTAGGGCAGAATGGCGGCATCGTGTACGCCCTCGGCGGTGTTGGTGGGCATGGCGCGGTCGCGGTCGAGCTGCACAAACTTGGTGCGCTCTATGCGGTCGAACGAGGCGTTGGCGTGCACCGTCAGGCTCAGGCTGCGGAACGCCCTATCGCTGCCGCCGAATATGCGCATGGTGGCGTTGAGCCCGGTGGAGTGGTAGCTAGCCGCGAAGTTGTCCTCGGGCTGGGAGAGTATGTCGGGGTCGCGTTTCTGGGTGTCGAGGTTGCCGGCGTAGTCAGCCGAGGCGTTCAGGCTCAGCGTCAGGCTGTTGGGCAGTGCCCAGCGCTTCACCCCCCTCATGGAGCCATTCAGGCGGCGGTAGCTGTTCAGGCGGTCGCGGGGGTCGTGGTGCGAGTCCAGAAAGCCCGCATCGGCTGAGAGCACCAGCTGGCGGTGCTCCCACTCCACGCCCTTGCCCACGTGCACCAGCTTGCCGTACTCATCGCTCTTGAACCGCGCCTCGAGCGGCGTGGCGCGGTGCTTGCGCTCTATGATTACCACGCCATCGGTCAGGTCGCCGTACTCCACCGAGGGTATGCCGCGCACCACCTCCACGCTCTCTATGTTGTCGGTGCTTATGGTGCGCATATCGACCCCCGCGCCCACCGAGCTGCGCGAGTCGAAGCTGGTCGATATGTCATCGGACACGCGCTGCAGGTTGGCATCGGTGCTCACCGGATGCCCGTCTATTACGAACTGCGTACCCAGTGCCCCCGTGGCGTACTGCCCGCTGGCTATGGGCACTTGGCGTAGCGCAATGGTGTTGGCCGTGCTCATGTTGGGGGTGCTGGTTTGCCCGCCGGGCAGCAGCGCCAGCAGGTCGCTGAAGCTGGTGGGCTGCAGGTGCTCCATGGCTGTGCGGTCGATGCGCGATGCGCTGGTGAGCTGCTCTTTGGTCGTGGTGGCCGTAACCACCACGCTCTCGATGTCGTGGGCGGTGGGGGCCAGCGCAAAGCGCAGCTGCTGGCCGTGGCGCAGCATCAGGGTGTAGCTTTGGGGCCTGTAGCCCACATACGATATGCCCACGGTGTACGTGCCCTCGTGGGGCAGCGCGAGGGCGAACTCGCCGGCCTCATCGGCACTAGTGCCGAATAGCTGCCCAGCTTCGCTGCGCAGCGTTATTGAGCTAAATGATAGAGGTTTAGATGTCGTGGAGTCGCACACCGCGCCCCTTATCTGCACCCTTTTTTGCGGATGGGCGTGTGTGCAAAGCACTAGTAATAAAGCTATTATGTGTATGCTGCGGTATGCCATTATTGGGGCGACAAAGTTCGCCAACCGCAACAGGTCTTGCAATCACCATTTGTGGTGATTTATGGGGTGTTTTGTCACCATAAATGGTGAATGTATGTGTTGTATAGTGCTTATTATTAATATTTTAGCCTGATATGTACTTTTGGGGAGGTGAAGATGTTGGGGGGGGCAGCAAAAAATAGCGGATTGCTATTGCAATCCGCTATTTTCATTCTTAATGGGGCGTGGCCCGCTGCTGTAGGGGGCTACCTGCTTTTCAGCAGCTGCTCCACCAGTTGTTTCAGCTCATCAACCTGCTGCTGCAGGTTGTCCTTCTCGGCCTTCAGCTCCTTGATGGCCTCGATGAGCACGGGTGCTAGTTTTGTGTAGTCCACAGATTTAAAGCCTCCTTCGTCGGTATGAACAAGCTCGGGCAGAACCTTCTCAACTTCCTGCGCAATAACGCCAAGTTGAGTACCTTCTTGCAAACGAGAATTGTCGATAGAGTCAGTTTGGATACCTTTAATCTTGTTTATCTCATCGTTCGTCTTCCATGTGAAGCTAACGCCACGGATGCTGGTTATCTTCTGCAAGGAGCCATTAAGCGTTTTTATATTCTCCTTGAAGCGCTGGTCGGAGGTGGAAACCTGTGAGCCATTCACTTTCACCACCTTGGCCGAAAAGTCGCCCCAAATTAGAGGAGTGCTTGTTGAACTATTGGAGATGTAGAGCAGGTTGCTGCCTTTTTCGTTACAGCCTGCGTCGTAGCCAATGAATACGTTGCCCACTCCATCTTCGTTGTTTCTCCCCGCTGTGCAGCCAATGAAGGTATTCATACCTCCTGATTTGTGCTGAAAACCAGCGTAGTAGCCGAGCATGGTGTTATATAAACCTGTCGCAGTATTTCCATTTCCATTTCCAGCACCATCGCCAATAAAGATGCAGCCCGTCTTATTATAATCATTGGAAGTGCCCTTGTAAAATTTGCCGGCCTCGTAGCCCATAAAAATGTTGCACTGCCCAGATGTGTTGGAGCTTCCAGCCAAGCTGCCTATGTAGATATTGTTGTTGGCGGTATTATTTTGCCCAGCCTGATTGCCTATTATTACGTTATTGGCTCCCGTTGCATTCTTGCCTGCGTCAAGACCTATCATTACGTTGCCCCCGCCGCTGGGATTTGCAGCACCAGCGTTGTTGCCTATATACACGTTGCTATGCCCAGTTGTGTTGCCTTTACCTGCATTGTATCCCATGAACACGTTGTTGCTGGCCGTAGTGTTGGCCTCGCCTGCACTGTATCCCACAAATACATTGTTGTTACCCGTGGTATTGGTTTTACCTGCATAGTATCCCATGAACACGTTGTTGTCGGCCCAAGTGTTGGCCGCACCTGCCTGGTTGCCCACAAATACATTGTTGGCACCCGAGACGTTTTTTTGGCCCGCCCCGTTACCCATCATCACGTTGTTGGCGCCAGTTGTATTCAGTTTACCGGCCATTGATCCCACAAATACATTGTCGTTACCTGTCCAATTGCTATATCCTGCCTGGTAGCCCACGAACACGCCGTTGGTGAAGTCTGATGTCTTTGATCCCTCGCCCGCCTGATAGCCTATGGCTACGGTTTGGCTGGTTTTCTTTGATAGCCTTGCTGAATTAGCGCCCACAAACACATTGTAGTCGCCCGTGGTTACGGCATTACCCGCTTTATGGCCTATAGCCACATTGCTACTGCCTTCCATTTGGGGAGCAGCATCGGTGCCCATGATGGAGTTGTGCTTGCCCGTGGAAGTGCCGCCCATGAGCTGCTTGCCCGCCCCGTGGCCAATGATGTAGTTGTCGCGGGTGATGTCCATGTACTTGCTCTCGCCGGCCCGCCCCAGCCGGCCCGCCACGGCGAACCCGCCCCGGGGGCTGCGTGCGCCCGCGGTGTCCACGTACACGCTGGTGTTGGAGGGCGTCACCACCAGCATGTCGCTGGCCCCGCCGGCGCGGCCCAGCCTGCCCGCCACCGCGAACACGCCGCGCGGGCTGCGCGAGCCATCGGCATCCACTTACACGCGGGTGCTGTCGGGCGTTACCACCAGCAGGTCGATGGCCCCGCCGGCGCGGCCCAGGCGGCCCG
>JAFTDN010000167.1 GCA_017454165.1 Bacteroidales bacterium
AGCGTGGCCTCGGGGCTACCGCCGCCAAAGGCGCGGGCCTCCTCCTCGTTTGCGAACACCACGCTCACGTGCTGCTCGAGCATGGCGCGCAGGAAGTCGCGGTGCTCCTCCACCACGTTGTAGCTGGCCAGGTCGAGCGAAACCTTTAGGCCCGCCTCGTGGGCCAGCTCCAAGGCGCGGCGCACCAGGTCGTGGTTCTGCACCAAGTAGCCCTCAATGTGGAAGTAGCGGGCACCAGCAAACATCTCTGGGCGCAAGTCGCTAGGAGACAGCTCAACAGCTGCTCCAAGGTAGGTGGCAAAGGTGCGTTCGGAATCGGGGCTCACCAGCACCAACGCCCGCCCCGAGGCGGCCTGCCCCTGTAGCAGCATGGGCTCTATGCCGTTGGACTGCATGTCGCTGCGGAATGTTTGCCCCACCTCGTCGGCCCCAATTTTGCCAATAAAGGCCGTGGGCAAGCCCAAGTTAGCCAGCCCGTTGACGGTGTTGGCGGCGCTACCGCCAGCTGCCATGGTGCGAGGCATGTTGCTGGTATGGGCCATGGCACGCTCCATCATGGCGGCATCCACCAGCTGCATGGATCCACGCGGTAGGCCCAGCTCGTGCAGGGGGGCATCGCTGGGCAGCTGGGTCATAATATCGACAAGGGCATTCCCAATGCCAAGTATCTTATTCATAGGTATTTAAGTTTATATTAACGGATGTAAAGATAGCGTTTTGGGTTGAGATGGCCTTGGGTTGGGGTACAAAAAAAGCCGCAACGTGTGCTGCGGCTGGCTCCTCATCTAGGACTTGAACCTAGGACCCCCTGATTAACAGTCAGGTGCTCTAACCAACTGAGCTAATGAGGAATTTTTCGGTGGCAAAAGTACTATGAAATACGATAACCTCCAAACATTTTGAGCACTTTTTTTGCAAAATATTTGTACCGCATTGGCTATCAATGTAATATTTACAGACTGCCGAGCCAAGCCTCCACGTTGTCGATTACGATTTGGGCTCGCCGGGCGATGGCCTCCTCGGTGGCGAAGCCTATGTGCGGGAGCAGCAGCGTGTTGGGGGCATCGAGCATGGGGTGGCTGGCGGGCAGCGGGGGTTCGTGCTCATACACATCGAGCGCGGCGCCGGCTATGCGGCCATCGCGGAGGGCCTGCGCCAGGGCGGCGCTATCGACTATGCTCCCCCGGGCGGTGTTGATCAGCACGGCGGAGGGGCGCATCAACCCTATGAGATCGACGCCCACCATGCCCTGCGTTTGCGGGGTGGCCGGGATGTGGAGCGACACCACATCGGACAGGGCGAACAGCTCGTGCAGGTGCACCAGCTGCACCCCATCGCACGGCTTGGGGGTGCGGCTGTAGGCGAGCACACGGCAGCCGAAGGCCTGCGCCAGGGCGGCCACCCGTTGGCCTATGGCCCCCAAACCTAGGACGCCGAAGGTGCGTCCGTGCAGCTCGCGGCCCAGGAAGCCGTTGCGGTGGCCGCCGCTACGGACGGCCGCATCGAGAGGGATTACCCGCCTCAGCAAATCGATGGCGGCGGCCATGGTGAGCTCAGCCACCGCGTGGGTGCTGTAACCAGCGGCGTTGAGCACGGCTATGCCGCGCTGGGCGCAGAGCTGCAGGGGCAGGTGGTCGGTGCCAGTGAAGGCCACGGCGATGAGGCGCAGCCGTTGGGCACGCTCCACGGCGATGGGGGGCAGCGGCTGGTTGGCCAACACCAGCACCTCGGCAGGGGCCACGCGGGCGGCCAGCCGCTCGGGGTCGGAGGTAGGCTCTTCGTGGAATACCACGGTGTGGCCCTGCGCCGCCATGCGGCGCTCGAAATCGGACTGCAGCTGGGCGGGCAGCCCTATAGGCTCGGAGAACACGATGTTCATAGCTCTTGTGCATGAAAGATTTGCCCCGCAAAGGTAGGCAATTGTTGAATTGTGTCCACCCGCTGCCGCCTCCTATTTACACCCCCATACCATACGCATCAAGCTGATTTATATATAATCTTGCTACGCCACATGCCTGTATATACGACAATTCATCAATTTGCATGTGCTTACACAATATTACCGCGTTTTAAAACAAATTTGCCTTGCGATGTTGTGGTTGTGCAACCACCGTGCCGCTGCAAGATCCAGCGGCATAGCGGCCCCATAGCTCCTGCCCCAGCCAACGGCCATCATGGAAGATGGGGAACCGAAACGCCTCCCCTCATGGCCAAAATTTTGCCACAAACAACGTAACAAACTAACACCCAAATACATAACCTCCACATTGCGCACAAACCGTTGATTTACAAGGCACAACATCAACATCCGCGCCAGCACAGAGGCGTACCCAATGTACATTCAGGCCATATTTCAAAAAAATTTTCAAAAAATTTTTGTGCGCTATAACCAGCATAGGCTCTACCTCGTATGCATTTTTACACCAGCAGCGAGCATTACGCTCAGGCCAAATTTGAAAATAGAGCGTTTTGGGGATGTATCTTTGCAGCATCCCACCAATAGGAACGACAACCAAAATTTATGTACTATGTACACAAATCAGACAGAAGAGCTACGCGCTCTTAGCCTCCAGGAGATGGAGGAGACCAATGGCGGGCACAGTATTTGGAAAGAAATAAGCTGTGGCAGTGGAAACGTTGGTATAATCCTAAGCCTAGGACTAGGGCTCGCTTCGGGAATTACGGGGCTCGGACTCATTGCCATTGGACTCAGCGTTGTCTCTGCGGCAGCAGGTGGATGCTACACCCCCGAATAATGTTACCGCCTTCCCCAACAAGCAACTCTCGCTGCGGTCGCAACGCCGCAGTGAGAGTTATCATGCTATATCATATAAAAAGCTGGACGGCCGCTGCACGCAACAATCCCAGCAGATTAATTCTCTCCCTATTAGCATTTTGCACATATACCTTGTGGTGGTGCTCAACAATAGCAGCTGTAGATTACATGCCTATAGCTTTCCTTTGTGCAGTTATATCAATAACACAAATTATGCAAATATTTCGCTTCCCACAATTATTATGTCCCATAGATTTACAACACATCGCTGTCGTTCCCTTGTCTAACAGAAAGAAATGGATGTGCTATTTTAGCATAGATACCGCTACATTCATAGCGATGCCAGCAATAATTTTAATCATGAGCAGTGTGCATGGCATAAATATATTGCTGATGATTAATATTATATTGACGTATGTGTGCTGCACCATGCTTTTCGAGAGCGCACGTCTCACGTGGTCTCGGAACATAAAACTGGCGAAAATAATTGGACTCACATGGCCTTTAGGGATTGCTTTTACTATTCCATTTTCGGGACACATCGGAGAAAGAAGCTTTTTCATCAATTTTGTTTCATCATGTAATGCATTATACATGCAGCACGAATTGCACACATGCACAGCATTAGCCGCTATGACAATCATTTCTGCAATCATATCAATAAGAGCATTCCGCCATATCTGCGCAACGTATCCATTCCGCAAACCAGAGCTCATGCAGCGACTGAAACGCAAATCATAGAAACAATCATTCGCACCCAGCTCATTTCCACATTTATTAACTTTGTTTAACAACACAACCAAACAGGGTGGCACACACGTGCGCATAAAAGGTTGCGCGGAGCGAGCACACACTGCTCCGCTGCGAGCAGATAGCCTACCTACATGGTACGCGGCGGAGCAGCACCATCTACCTATGGCCGGCCTGCAATAAACAACCCCTTGCCTGCGCCATGGGCATGGCCGAGATGGAGGCGCTGCTGCGCCCTCTGGGGTTCATCCGCTGCCACCGCAGCTACATGGTGAACCCCGCCGCCCTGCAATGGCTCTGCGGTAGGGAGATTGCGCTGCCCCATGGGGAGGCCATCCCCGTCTCGCCCCGACGGGTGCGCCTGCATGGCAAAGGACAGCCCCTGCCCGCCCCCATACTCTACGCCCGCCTCTACGACGGCCTCTGCCTGATAGCCTCCCAGGGCGGGCCGCTCTACGCGAGCCGCACCTCCCTGCGCCAGCTGCAGGCCAAGCAGCCCCACCTACTGCGGCTCAACCGCTGGGCGGCGGCCAATCCCAGTGCCATTGCCAGCATAGAACTCCAGCATAAGCCCGTAGCAACAATGGCCGATGGGGTACGGCTGTTCACTGGCGGCAGAAGGCAAGCTACCTGCCCAACTAAGACCCAGGTAAGCATTGGCCTGATAATCAATACCTTAAATATCATCGCATCAAGATTTATCTGCAAGTGTTTGACTGACAATACATTAACACAACAGACCTCCTCGCCACACCCCAACAGCCCAAACATTCGGGACAGATTTCAGGAAAAACACGAAAAAAATTTTGCACCGCGTAACCCTTGCTGACATTGCTCCGTAAGCATTAAGTACCCAAAAAATGCATCAATTTCAGGACAAATTTGAGAATAGAGCATATCGGGGCTGTAATTTTGCAGCATCCCATCAATAGTGGTGGGAACGACAGCTAAAATCTATGCACTATGTACACAAATCAGACAGAAGAGCCACGCGCTCTTAGCCTCCAGGAGATGGAGGAGACGAATGGAGGCGGCTGCCTCGTCAACATGATTGGATCGGGAGGCGGTATTGTATTAACAGCCGTAGAAGCCGCTTTTCTCGGAGCCACCATCTTCACTGTAGGAGCAGCGGCCCTAGGAATTGCTATGCTCGTAGCAGCAGCTGTAGACTGTGAATCATAAAGAATTACAGCCAATCCTCTTAAACGAATAGGGAGGCGAAGATTCTCCCCCTATTTTTCCTATCAATCCCTCCTAACTGGAAACTTTAAAAGTCAATCTTTCGCACACAACGATGCAGATGTAAAGTAACCAGAAACTTTAGCACTTGTAGTATTCACGATATATGCACCGTTTCATAATCACTGCGGCAGTAGCCATTATCGCCTCAATGCTAACATTGACCGCCTTCATTGAGAAAGATCATGTTGCCATTTGCAATGCTACTGGGGCACTCATGTTGTCGTGTTACATATTCTCTATAAAGTTTGGCCTTCCATACTACCGACAGCCGCACCCTTTTGTGATAGCATGCAGCAAGCCAATGATGATGCTTCACAGAGGAATATGCTACTTTGTATCACCAGAAAATCTCATTATGCTGGTAGCACCGATAGTGGCCATATTTTTTGCCCCCATACCCCATTGGGTTCGCTTTGTCACCATGCTCATGGTACTATTACAAAGCAGTATAGCTGTTACGTTCAATGTGATGGTGGAGAACATATCGAAAGACAAACAGGCTATACGCAAAAATCTACAGTGGCCGATGCTCATTGGCACATCGCTCATTTTCGTGCTCACACGTCGCTCAGACAGACTACCAGAGTTTTTGTTTTACGATACACAATGGTGGGTCATGACAATCGGCTTAGCCGTTGCATCAGCAATACTTTACCCATTCGCCAAACGATGGGTGCTCTAAACCTCCTATGCTATACGAACCAGACAAAATAACAATCATGCACATATCAGCTTTATGACTCACCCCACCAACACCCCAAGACAAAATGGATTTTTACCCCCCCC
>JAFTDN010000168.1 GCA_017454165.1 Bacteroidales bacterium
CTTTAATGTCTTCATATACTTTATCAACCAAAGCACGGGATGCTTTTTCTACCTCCTTGTTTTTATGGGACTGGAGACGACATATATCATTAATATGCGACAAATAGAATTCTTTAAATTGCTTATTATCAATATCTACATCGTCCAATTTTTGACCTTCTTTAAGGATTCCTAATTCTTGCAGTTTTTCAACTAAGCGAGTAAAACTATATGTGCCATCAGTATGTTTGTTAAGAATTAAAGAATAGTGACCATCCCAACTTTTACGTTTTGCATATTGTGGGGTCAAGGTAATATTTTCAGACTTCTTATAAACAAGGATTAAGTCCTTTTGTTTAATAATGGTCTTGTCTTTGTGTGCTGTCTTCGTTCCGCTTGGAGTAGAAAAACGTACTGCTATTACATTTACAAAATTATTCCTTCCAAATACTTCATCTGCCAAAACCTTTAAATAAGCCTCTTCTATATCGTCTATGTGCATAAACAAAACGCCATCGTTTCTCAGCAACTCTTTTGCTACCTCCAAACGGTTTTTCATAAAAGTCAGCCATGTGGAATGGTTGAAACTATCATTGTAGCCGAAACTATCATTACCGGTATTATACGGCGGATCAATGTAAATCAGTTTGACTTGTCCACGGAAGCGTTCACGGAGAGAATAGAGCGCAAGCAGGTTGTTACCTTTAATGATGAGGTTATCGTCCGGACGCAGTTCGGTTGCTTCGTGCTCGCCTTTGCTGTCATAGCGTCGGAAATGGCATAGTGCTTTCGGCTCGGTCAAGCGGTTAATCTCGTCTGGCGCAAGCGTCTCATTCCAGAAAATCTCTTGGCGTTTGGCGTCTTCCTTCGTCTGCCCGCCTTCCAGCATACAATCTTTGTACGGCCACGAGAGAACCACCTCGCGGCTTTCGCTCAAGAACTCACCGTTCTCATTGGTCAGGCCTATCTTGTTTTTGAACGAGGTATAACTATCCGGCAAAAACTGCTTGTTCATCACAAAGCGTTGGAACTTCACTTTGTCGAACACCAACAGCCCATCGACCTCCGAGAAGAACTGCTTTTTCAGTTTCTCGTCGGCTAACAGGTAATGCAGCAGTTTCGGGTCAAGCGCCAAAGCTGCCTCCACGACATTATTCTTCAGCAAATGACCATCTTCCGTACAAAAGCGGCTATCCATTCGAAGCACTACTTGCTCCAGATGATTGAAAAGATTTTCCATGCAAAAAGCGTGAATTATATCTGCGATTATATAGCAGATGCGTTAATGACACCTCTATTTCAACGTCCTGCGTCACATTTCCAGACCACGCGAGGATCCAATGAACATAATCTGAAGTTTGGCGCAGCAAAACAATGTAATCGGCGTAACAGCTACGAGAGTAGTAGCCACTACCCCACCCTCCTGCTACAACTTGGCTATTGAACCAACTAGTTGGTTGCGCTAATGTTGGGTATAAAATCGTAAAGCCCATACCGTTGTGGCTGGGCTGAGAAACATTATACAAATTAACATTATTTAACCTATTGGGGGGGGTAAATTCTGCACATGCCCTAAAGTAGGACACTAAACGCGATTCCATTTCGGGTTGGTGCAGCATCATGGTCAGAATTTACGCCACAAAGGTAGAATTTTGTCAATACAATAACAATAACTGCCAAAAAAATTGGGGGCACATCTACCTACAGCTCAACGCAAAGCCCATCGTAGGCTAGCTCCACGCCGCTGGGGAGCAGACCTTGCATCTCGGCGTGGGGCGGCAGCTGATGGCCAACGTGCGTGATGTAGCCCCGCCGTGGGACAATCTGCGCAAACAGGTCGATGGCCTGCTGTAGGCTCAGGTGCGCGGGATGGGGAATCAAGCGCACCGCGCTAAGCACCAACACATCGATACCCCGCAAACGCTCAATCTCGCTGGGGTCGATGTGGCTGATGTCGGTGATGTAGGCCAACGCCCCAATGCGGAAGCCCATGATGGGCATGGAGCCATGCATCACGCGTAGGGGCTGCACAGCAACGCCCGCCACATCGAAAGGGGCGTAGTTGTGCACCTCGTGGAGACGCACCTCGGGCGCGCCGGGATACTTGATGCCCGCCGGCGCAAAGGCGTAGCTGAAATCGCGGCGCACAGCCTCGGCCGTGCGGGGCGAAGCCCACACATCCACGGGGCTGCCCTGCACCCAGTTGAACGCCCGCACATCGTCGAGACCCGCAATGTGGTCGCGGTGCTCGTGGGTGAGCAGTATGCCGTCGAGGCTACGCACCTGCGCCCGCAGCATCTGCTGGCGGAAGTCGGGGCCCACATCGATGACCAAACGCACATCGCGCACCTCAACCAGCACCGAGGTGCGCAAACGCGCATCGCGAGGGTCGGTCGAACGGCAGGTGTCGCAGCCACAGGCCACCACCGGCACCCCCTGCGACGAACCAGTGCCCAAAAATGTCAGCAGCATCTCCATAGACGACAAAATTAGTAAAGTATAGCAAAATAAACATCACGCTCAGCGGAAAACGCTATCTTTGCGCTCTGTAAAGCTTCGCCCCCATGCCCAGAACGCTCTACCTACTGCCCACGCCCATAGGCGGCCCTAGCCCCGAGGCCGTGCTGCCCGCCGAGGTGCTAAGCACCACGCGGAGCATCGAGCACTTTGTGGTGGAGGAGCTGCGCACGGCCCGCCGCTACCTATCGGCCATAGGGCATCCTCGCCCCATTGCCGAGCTGCAGCTGGCCGAACTCAACGAGCACACGCCGCCCACCGAGGTGGATGGGCTGCTACGCCCGCTGCTCGATGGGCACAACGTGGGGCTGATGTCGGAGGCGGGACTGCCCGCCGTGGCCGACCCTGGAGCGCTGCTGGTGGCCGCCGCCCACCGACACGGTATAGCCGTGATGCCGCTGGTGGGTCCCAGCTCGCTGATGCTCACGCTGATGGCCAGCGGCCTCAATGGCCAGCGCTTCGCCTTTGCGGGCTACCTCCCCGCCAAGCCCGAAGAGCGCAAACGCGCCATACGCCAGTTGGAACAGCGCTCGCGCAGCGAGCAGCAAACACAGCTGTTCATAGAGGCTCCCTACCGCAACGCCAAGCTGCTCGACGACATAGTGCGCACCTGCGCCCCCAGCACGCTGCTCACCCTGGGCTGCGACTTGACGCTGCCCAACGGATTCGTACACACACTCTCCATAGCCCAATGGAGCAAGCTCCCCGAATTACCCAATATCAACAAGCGCAACACGGTGTTCGGGCTGCTGGCGGTGTAGGGCGAATGTTAAATTGCACTTCTACGGCACACGTGCAGACGGCGGCTCCCAAACATCCCAAGTGTTAAAACACACTCATTAAACATACAAAACAATGTATATCAAATACATACACACACAAACCGCCCCCATATCCCCCAAAATAGGCGCATCGGGGCGGGTTGCCTTGTTTTGAACAGCTCCACAGCGGCCCATATTTTGCTCAGACTTTCACTTTTAACACTTCAACAAACAATTCATAATCAATATTTTACACATAAATACGTAGCGCTGCACGAAAAAATATGCCCCAGTTGATAAAAATCATTATTTTGGGCGCGGATTCCTCACCCAAGAAACGTTGAGCAATCACCTATACATGAACAACCCACCTGCCGAAGGCCTGCCGAAACGCGCTTGCGGCTATATACAGAACATATAGCCGCAATCACCTTTCGGCTAGGCTTTCCGCACAACCCACCCCTGATCATGTACACGCACAGCCCCAACACGCACACCACAGCCTACGGGGCCCGCCGCGCTAGCCAGCCATACGGCATCTTCCACGGGGGATAGTAACCTTGCCCCCTCCCCCACCAAAAACACCTGCGCTGGCAGCACCTACCAGCGCATACACACAAACCCTCCCAGCATAAAAACGGACAACCCGCTGGGATTACAAACCGCAAAATGAAGACAATAAACAGAATACCCCGAACATTACAGACAGCCCTACTGCTAGCCGCGCTGGGGCTGCCGCCCATGGCCTGCAACGAGAGCACCATGGAGCAACAAACGGCCACGGAGCTGACCGACCAGCAAACCGACCGGGCGCAAACCAGCATCAAGCATGGCTCACGCCTGAGCTACACCACCACCAAGGTGATGGTGAGCAGCAACCTGAACAACGGCGCCAAGAGCCAAACCGCCAGCGATGCCCTATTTAAAGAGGTGCAACAGGTGGACGTGTTCGTGGACAACGAGGGCAAGCGCTGCGAGGAGTTCTCGCGCCTGCTCGAGCACAGCCACAAAAAGCCAGGCTACGACCCCACGCTTGTGGCTGAGCGTACCGTGCGCAACGGGCAGACCATGGGCTTTAACGCAGCGGGCAGGCTGCTCTACGCCACGGAGCCCAGCGGGGCCAAGGATGGCCTGTCATCATCGCCCGCCGAGGAGTTGCTGCTCACCTGCGCCGAACGCTCCGAGCGCATACAGCTGCTGCTGGAGCAGGTGCGCAACGCGGCCAGCTCCGACATCGACATGGAGCAGCTGAGCCCCAACGTGGTGCGAATCACCGTGCGCGATGCCGATGCGAACGGCCCCACCACCAGCGTTACCTACCTCAACCTCAAGTACGGCGTGCCAGTAAAGGTGGAGGCGTACAACTCCCAAGGACTGCTGCAGAACTCCCTGCTGCAGCTCTACAAGCTGGTGGACGATGTGCCCGTGCTGGCCTATGAGGAGACCGTGGGTTACTCCACCAACATCGATGGCGAGCGCGTGGAGCACAAGGCCATCACCCACTTCGACAACATCAAACTTGAAAAATTCTAACGCCATGAGAACCATTAAGATAGCTATACTGATGGCCGCCATGGTGCTGACCACCAGCAGCCAAGCGCAGGAGACGCTACAGCCGTTCAACCCCGACTACCGCGATGTGTACTGGATGCACGGCCTCAATGGCAAGGGGCATTATATGCAGGGGCTGGCCGATTATTTCGGCAACATGTACCAAATGAACTCATACTCCCCCGAGTACCCCTCCACCCTGGGCATAGACCACGCTGCGAACTATTGGCGGCGCTATGATTTCGACCGCCGTAACGACAACTTTGTGGTAACCCAAAGTATGGGCGGCCTTGTAGCCCGATACTACGACCAGCGCTACGCCGACAACCGTTTCAATGGGCTTATCACCATAGCTGCACCGCACTTAGGCTCCGAGTTCGCCAATTCATTCGACAATGGCAAATTAAAATCGTTTTTCGATGGAGTTTTGAATGATGGAGTAGAAGGTTTTGCCAAGGCGGTAGTGGATATGCCATTGGTCACACTTGTGCTGGGGGTTCAAGAAAAGCTCGTTTCGGATTTAGAGAAAGAATTCGAGAAACTGCGCCCCAACCTTACAAAACAAGTAGATGGAAAATCGAAAGCTCTACTTGCTCTTGACTACATCGTCTTCTTTATGCTCCCATCTTCATTTGAATGGCCTGTTTCGAATGTGTTCGCCCGCATAACTTCAAACAATGTTACCAAACAGCTACAGCGGTTCGGGATAACACTTGGTGCTATGGCAGCTAACACAGTATTTGGAGAAGCAATAAACGGAGTTTACATGGGCAAGGAGGAACTTAAATACAACAGCCCAATAGTGCGCTCCATCAACAATGGCGCTCCTTTTCATAATAGAAACACCATCAATATTGTGGGAAAAGCAAAGGACAACATAGACATTAGATTTTTGAGCTCCACGCTGGACAAAGATAAGCTAACAGATTGGGGGCGCAATAGCATTGGACTGGTCAAAGATGATGGATTGCAATCATTCATCAACAACTACCTAATTGCCAAATCGCAGGCCCTGAGCGCAGACTTTAGCAAAGTAGGAAATATCTCGGGTTGGGCCGCAGCACTACACTTTCTGCTTTTAGCGGGCGACCCTCTCGCTACCGTTAATGCAGTAAAACTGTTAAGCAAACGCTCCACCTGCAAAGAGATAGCCGCTGCATTCGACCGGCAGACCAACTTCTGGCGCTACACCTTCGAATCGCGCTACGAGACCTGCCTAGGCAACAAATACTACACCACCAGCACCGAGACATACTACGAACGGGTTTGGGTTGATGACGGCCCAATACACGGGCCAAAACCTGGAGCCGGCCTCCAACCTGGAACAGGTGGGCCCATTGATTTTATCGAAGAACCAATAATTGGCGATGACATGCCCGGTTCTAGCAACGGACACTGGGAGTATATCCCCCGCACCTACACCGTAACCCATACCCACACCCACCCCAGCGATGGTATTGTTACCCTACCATCACAGAAGGGATGGAAAGAAGCTTCGGTTACTATCGAAATAGATGATGTTGATCACGAGAGCGTAAAGAGGAGCTGGAATACAGTAAAGGCATTGGAATCAATATTCAATAAAAAAGGTGATTTCTTTGAAATTCCTCTACGCGAAAAGGCACTTACACCAGAACCAATTCTCCCCAAACCAGGAAAACCCCTTCCGCGGCTACCCGATGACGGGCCCATAATGATATTGGAATAGGGACTACGAGATGATATATGAGCGGGGGCGACCCCGTTTGCCTCCGCTCTATTTTTTTTACAAACAGCAAAACGATGAACAGAACTGCATTATACATATCAATGTTTGCGCTACTGCTTCTTGCGGCATGTTCCGCCGAAGAGCATGCCCCGCTGATGTACAATGGGGTAATTGTAGACCACTACGACCCCATTTGGATTATGCCCAACGATCCCCTAGGCTCTGGCGCATATACCAATCTTTGCCCCATGCCCGTGATTGGCGATGAGGTGATAGTGCCCACGCACAAGAACGGCAATCCTGGATTCCGCCGCATGAAGATAGAAACAGGTGAAATCCTTTGGGAGTGGTATTTAGAAATAAAGGTAACAGACAATCCTCCTTTTGGAGAGTTTTTTTTCTCGCTGATAAATAGGCAGGATTACTTCGTTACAGACGACAATAGATACATGGTCTTCATGACAAATATTGTATCGGGACCAACCATGCATATTGCATTAGATCTAGATTCTGGAACCATGCTATGGGCAAAATATATCTCCACCCTACGTGGTTTGCACTACGATGGCGACAAACATTACTACTGCAATATGCTGAATTGGTATACCCCAGAGAGCAGTAAATACATAAATCACTATGCCTACAGAGTAAACATAACCGATGGTTCAGTAGAAGAGGTTTTCAAATGTCGCAAAGAACCAGAGATTTATGGATGCTGCGAAGCATTCCCATTCTCATATCACGGACAGAATTATATATTTGTAACAGAACGATTTAACAACAACGAAAACCTAGAAATGGATTTCCAAAACATAGAATACAGCTATGGATTGATAGATTTAGGAACTGGAGACACTATGCTATGGGGTGACTTCAACAAGAAATATACCGACTATATATTCGATGTACATGTACACAATGACGTAATATACGTATTTACCATGCTCAACTATCTCATATTCGACATGGACAAACTACAATTTACCGATACGATAGAACTTGGTTGGAATGTCACGCTAGACGGAGGCTCACAGATGCAAGATTCTTATACGTGCCATTATTTTTACAAAGACAAACTGGTTATTGGAATGGATTTGCAAACATCATCGGCCCAACTAAGAGAAGACTCGTCCTATTATGAACTGCACAGAAACACCCCCCATCATCTGTCAGAACCAAGAGGTTTTTTGGTAGATATCGCCACCAACAGGGTGCTACGCTATATCCATGCCGAAGAGCATGCCAGCATTTTGGATGACATCTTGTACTATACCTACGACCGTAACCTGTATGCAGTAGATATAAATACAGGCCAAAAGCTGATGGACATTGAGCTGCCCAAATGTTATCAGGCAGGGCCCACATCATCTGTCTACAAAAACGCCAAAGGCGAAAAGTTTGTAATCGTATCGTCTACCAACTGCACCTACTGCTACCCTGGGCTGTAGCACACATCCTACGCTTTACTAAAACCTAATACGCAGGCACATCATGTTTATCAAGATAAAACACCTAGCCCCCATTGCGCTATTGCTGGCGTTGGGCGGCGGGTTCAACCACGCATCGGCCCAGGCCATATGGGGCGATGAGGCCCTGAAGCGCTATGCCATGTTCGCTCCAGGTCGGATACCCACATCGTATGCGCTAGCCTACCGCTGGCAGATGCGGGTAGACCTAAGCCATCAGCTCTACTTTAAGCAGGGCATAAAAACCGCCCCCAACATGGACACCTACAAATGGGTAAGCCCACAGTTCTTGGCCCTGGAGCTCGATAAAAGTAGAGACTGGCGGCTGGGTCTGAGCCTAACCCCATGGAATAGGATTACCATAGGACTGGCACTATCGACCAGCTATAGGTGCTTTGAATGGATTAATGAACGGATGCTACGGGCACATACCGCCTACATCGACCACGATATGGCGGAGTTCTTGGGCTCTTTCCATGATGTATTTGGCGGAAATTTCGCCTATGAGGTGCGCTATATGTTTTGCTCAAGCCGCATACGCTTTAGGAGCAACGAAAGCTCAGTGAAAATGGATATCAACAATGCACTTGATGTAGCAGCAGCAATTGTCCTGCTAACCCCGCTAGATGACCTCTTCGATGGTACTATGCATAGCCAAAGCATAACAGGAGGGCTATCGGTATTCAACAACAGCCGCTCGGTTCAGGGTACTTTGCAGCTCAATACGGAATATGCGTATTTGAGGGCGTATGAATACAAGAACCCGAATTTGCTATACGATGTGTGGCAGCGGCTGCGCAATCAGCACGGCTTCCTGCAATTTACCCCCTCGTTGATGTTCGCATATCATACCAAGCGCGTATTCAGCCTCCAAATGCACGTGGGCTTGCCCATATGCCTGCTCGATGGCCACCTGTATGCCCCCTGCCCTACGTGGGGGGTGCAGCTCTCATTTCGGGCCATAAAAGCGCATCGCAACCCCAGTGCGTACAGCGTTGCGCCGTAGGCTTTATTTACACCCTCGCCACCAAGAACAGCGCGGGCTACCCGAGCTGTCCAGCATCAACAAGCGCAACACGTTGTTCGGGCAGCTGGCGCTACAGGCCGCTAACCCGCTCGATAGACACGCAACAGCCGTGCTATGCCATCCTATTTGTTCAACATCGTCCATGTTGTGAGATTTTAGCTTAATCAGACTTGTCAACTTGGAGTGCATATATATTTTTACTGCGCACTCGACAAAAATCATACCACTAATAAGCACAGAATAATTCACGCCCATGGCGTGAACCTCCACGTACACATCCCGTTGCTTAGGTGAAATTTGCCGATTTCGAACCAAGAGACAAGTCGTAGCGACTCAGCGTATATATCTATGCATCATCTTTAACGCATCATTCTATCCAATTATTAAGGTTTAACACTCTTTATCCCCCCTACCCCAGCAGCGCCACGGCCTTGGCTATGCGGTCGATGGCCTGGCGCAGCTTGTCGTCGGCGGTGGCGTAGGACAGGCGCAGGTAGCCCTCCAGGCCGAAGGCCGAGCCGGGCACCGTAGCCACATGCGCCTGGTTGAGCAGATACATGGCCAGGTCGGCGGAGTTGCTGATTATTTGCCCGCCGTGCGACTTGCCGAAGAAGTGCGACACCTCGGGGAACAGGTAGAACGCGCCCTGCGGCACATTGAGGCGAAAGCCCTCGATCTGGCCCAGCCCCTCGAGCATCAGGTCGCGGCGGCGCTGAAAGGCGGCCCGCATCTCGGGACTCGACTCGCCGTTGAACGCCGCCACGGCGGCCTTCTGCGAGATGGAGCACACGCCCGAGGTTTGCTGCCCCTGCAGCTTCTTGCAGGCGTTGGCTATCCACTTGGCCGAGGCCGTGAAGCCTATGCGCCAGCCCGTCATGGCATAGCCCTTCGACACGCCGTTGATGATCACCACGCGGTCGCGGATGTCATCGAACTGGGCGATGCTCTCGTGACGGCCCACGAAGTTGATGTGCTCATAGATCTCATCGGCCAGCACTATGATGTTGGGATGCTCGCGCAGCACATCGGCCAGGGCGCGCAGCTCATCGCGGGTGTACACGCTGCCCGTGGGGTTCGAGGGCGAGCAGAGCAGCAGCGCCCGCGTTTTGGGCGTGATGGCCGCCCGCAGCTGCTGGGGCGTAATCTTGAAGTCGGAGGCCAGGTCGGTCTCGATGATCACGTTGCGCCCCTCGGCCAGCTTCACCAGCTCGGTGTAGCTCACCCAGTAGGGGGCGGGCACGATCACCTCATCACCCTTATCCACCACGCACATCAGCACGTTGCTCAGGCTGTGCTTGGCGCCCGCCGACACCACAATCTGGTCGGCGACGTAGCTCAGGCCGTTCTCGCGCTTGAGCTTGCCCACGATGGCATCGAGCAGATCCTTGAACCCCGGCACGGGGGTGTAGAACGAGTAGTTATCGTCGATGGCCTTCTTGGCGGCGGCCTTTATGTGGTCGGGCGTGTTGAAATCGGGCTCGCCCACGCTCAGGCTGATAACATCGACGCCCTGGGCCGATAGCTCGCGGGCTTTCTGGGTCATGGCCAAGGTCTGCGACTCCTCGAGGGCTGCAATACGGGCCGAAACTCTATCCATATCAACAAGTTAGTTAAATGATGACACAATAAGTTTGACCCGTCAAAGGTAGCCATTATTTATATCGGCGCGGCCCAAACTCACAAAATATTGCTACGCGATGGCACAAGTCGGCCCAAATTGCTAACTTTGCCATCTGCGAACCCATAAACCACATCACGCCATGCTGGCCGACATCCTCAAGATAACGCTGCCCGCGCTGCTGGTATTCCTGGCCAGCTACTTGGCCCTGAGATCCTTGCTACGCAACGAGGCCGAACGCCGCCATGCCGAGCTGAGCGCCGAGCGCTCAAAAATCACGCTCCCCTTACGCCTGCAGGCCTACGAACGGCTCACACTACTGCTCGAGCGAATGCAGCCCGAAAGCATCATGGTGCGCACCAGCCGCAGCGGCATGACGGTGGCCGAGCTGCAAACCGCGCTCATAGGCACCATCAGGGCCGAGTGGGAGCACAACCTAGCGCAGCAGATATACGTGGGCCGCGAGGCTTGGGATCACCTGCGCAACGCCAAGGAGTGCATGGTGCAGGTGGTGAACCTATGCGCTGAGAAGCTCTCCCCCACGGACCCAGCCATCGCGCTGAGCCAAAGCGTGATAGACACCGTGCTGAACCTCGACACCAACCCGCTCGCCGTGGCCCGGGACTTCATAAAGCGCGAAGTGATAGACCTGCTAAATTAACCGCACATCATGACCGACAAGCTGCACCAACTAGCCCAAAGCCTTGAGTGGCTATGCAATGCGGGATTCCGTCTGCAACACCACGGGATGACGATATACATCGACCCGTGGCAGCTGCGCACCCCCGATACGGCCCACCTAGTGCTCATCACCCATGGGCACTTCGACCATTTCGACCCCGAATCGCTACGCCTAAGAGTGGGGCCTCAGACCACCATAGCGTGCACCGCCGATGTGGCCCACAAGGCCCTAGAGCTAGGAGCTGAGCGGGTGCTCACCATAGCCCCCGGCGGGCGGCTCACCGTGGCCGATGTGCTGGTGGAGGCCGTGCCCATGTACAACACCCAGAAGCCGCAGTTCCACCCCAAGGCCAACGGCTGGGTGGGCTACGTGCTCACGCTCGATGGACTACGCCTATACCACGCCGGCGACACCGAGCGCACCCCCGACATGGCCCACACCCACTGCGACCTAGCCCTGCTCCCGCTGGGCCAAACCTACACCATGTGCTCGGTGGAGGAGGCCGCTCAGGCCGCCATCGACACCAAGGCCAAAATAGTGATTCCCATGCACTTCGACGTACACGAGAGCCAGCCCGGCGACCCCGAGCGGCTATCCCAGCTGCTACACGGCCACGCCGAGGTGCTAATAAAGCAGCCCTCCATCGCGACCGCAAGGACGCAATAGCCACAATGGCACACTTTTTGAAAAAATATCCAGCACCATTAACCAACAAGCATACAACTATGAACAAAGCATTAGCCCCCGCCACAACACTATTGCTATTAATCAATGCCATGAGCGCACAAGCAACCCCCACCACACCTAAAGAGGTAAAATCGACACCAAAGGCCGTCACCATCTTCTTCAATAACGCCCAGGTAACCCGCCGAGCACAGGTGAGCCTGCCCGCTGGAGAAACCACGCTGCGCTTCAGCCGCCTATCGAGGTTCCTGACGCACAGCTCGGTGCAGATACAATGCCCCAGCGGCATCACCGTGCATTCGGTAACGCCGCAGCCCAACCGCCTCACCGAGCTGGAGCCCTCGCCCGAGGAGGCCGCCCTGCTACAGCAGCTCGATGCCGTAAACGACAAGCTGATCACCGAGAACACCAATCTGCGCATAGCGCAGGAGAACATCACCTTTATGCAGGAAAACCGCGTGGTGGCGGGCAAAAACCAAGCCTTGAGCGTGGCCACCCTCAAGGAGTCGGCGGTCTACTACAACGCACAGATGCGCGACCTGCTCACCCAAGAACAAGGCATACACAAGCGAATAGCCGAGCTACAGCAACAGAAAGCCAAGCTCGAGGAACAGATAAAACCCCTGAAAGGGCTACGCCGCAGCAGCACCGATGTGCTAGTACGCGTGAGCACCACCACGGCCACCACGGCCACCTTCGAGCTGAGCTACATGGTGAGCGCCGCCAGCTGGTCGCCCTGCTACGACATCCGCATGAACGGGCTGAACCAGCCCATGCAAATAGTATACAAGGCCAACATACAGCAAAACTCGGGCGAGGACTGGGAACGCGTAGCGCTGCGCCTCTCATCGTCCGACCCGCAACAGAACGGCAACGCGCCCGAGCTGCACCCCCGCCGCCTGCGGTTCTACGAGCCCATGGTGCGCAACACCCGCCTCTACGCAGCCAAGGCCACAGCTGCCCCCATGGCCATGGAGAGCAGAGCCATGGCCGACACCGATGCTGTGGAAGAGGATGCCGTAGCCCTAGGGGCCGCCGTGCACCCATCGTTCAAGGTGAGCGATGGCGCAGCGGGCCAAACCGCCGTGGAGTTCACAGTGAGCCAGCCCTACAGCATCATGTCGGGCGGCGACCGCCTCACCATCGATATGCTCGACATCAAAATACCGGCCACCTTCGAGTACATCGCCATCCCCAAGCTCAACCCCAGCGCGTTCCTGATGGCCCGCATCACGGAGTGGGAGCAGCACAACCTGCTCAACGGCGAGGCCAACGTGTTCTTCGAGAACACGTTCGTGGGTGCCACCTACATCGACCTGGGCCAATCCGATACCCTCAAGGTGTCGCTCGGGGTGGACAGGAACATCGGCGTGAGCCGCGAGAAGACCCGCGACTACACCGACAAGCAGGCCCTGGGCTCGAAACGCGAGGTGCAGCGCGGATGGCGCATCACGGTGAAGAACAACAAGCAGCAGCGCATCAGCATCAGCGTGTACGACCAAATACCGCTATCGACCCATCA
>JAFTDN010000017.1 GCA_017454165.1 Bacteroidales bacterium
CCGGCCATCTCCACCCCGCAGCCAAAAATCATGAAGCCCACGGCGGCCAGCTTGGCCGATGCGGGCATACCACGATAGAAGGGCGAAACGCCCAGCTCATCGAAGCCGGGGATGTAGTTGAGGTTGTTGGTGAACCAGGTCTCCAGCCCGCTGCCCACAAAGGCATCGCTCACGGCGTAGAACTTGATGATGCCGCCCACGAGCATCACCGCGCCCGAGAGCACAGCGGTGAAGCGGACGCCCATCTTGTCGAGGATGATGCCGGCGAAGATGAGGAAGAAGACGAAGACGTTGAGGAATGTCTCGGCTCCCTGCATGGTGCCAAAGGCCAAGCTGTCCCAGCCTCTGGACGATTGCATCAGATCTTTTATGGGCGACAGGATGTCCATAAAGATGTAGGAGCAGAACATGGCAAACGCCAGCAGCATGAGGGCAATCCACCTCATGGCCGCCGAATCACGTAATGTACTGGTACTCATGTAATTAATAACAATTTATAGTTCAACAATTGAGGGTACAAATAAAGCAAATATGCGGTTCAAATCCTAATCGGACGCACATGCCTCAGCTCGAATTGACGCACAAATACCTATGCTTCAGCCTGTTGCATTGAGACAAACACCTATATGGTATCGAACCCGCAGAACGGCCTGAGCACCTCGGGGATGCGGATACCCTCGGGGGTCTGGTTGTTCTCGAGCAGCGCGGCCAGCACGCGGGGCAACGCCAGCGAGCTGCCATTAAGCGTGTGTGCCAGCTGAGTGCGCTTGTCGCCATCCTCCTTGAAACGCAGCATCATGCGGTTGGCCTGGTAGCTCTCGAAGTTCGACACCGAGCTCACCTCGAGCCAGCGTTCCTGGGCGGCGGAGTACACCTCGAAGTCGTAGGTGAGGGCCGAGGTGAAGCTCATGTCGCCACCGCACAGGCGCACTATGCGGTAGGGCAGCTCCAGCTTTTGCAGGATGCTCTCCACGTGGTCCACCATCTCATCGAGGGCGGCGTAGGAGCGGTCGGGGTGCTGCACCTGCACGATCTCCACCTTGTCGAACTGGTGCAGGCGGTTCAGGCCACGCACGTCCTTGCCATACGAGCCGGCCTCGCGCCTGAAGCAGGGCGTGTAGGCGGTGAGCCTCACCGGCAGCTGGGCGGCGGGCAGCACCACATCGCGGAAGATGTTGGTCACAGGCACCTCGGCGGTGGGTATCAGGTAGAAGCCATCGAGGGGCACGTGGTACATCTGCCCCTCCTTGTCGGGGAGCTGGCCCGTGCCGTAGGCCGAGTCCTGGTTCACCATATGGGGGGGCATCACCTCGCGGTAGCCAGCGGCCACGTTCTCGTCGAGGAAGAAGTTGATGAGCGCGCGCTGGAGCTTGGCCCCTTTACCTTTATACACGGGGAAGCCCGCACCGGTGAGCTTTACGCCCAGCTCGAAGTCGATGATGTCGTGGCGCTTGGCCAGCTCCCAATGGGGCAGCGCATCGGGCCGCAGCGCGGGGACGGTGCCACCCTGCCGCACCACCACGTTGTCGGCGGCGGTGCGGCCCAGCGGTACGCTGGCGTGGGGCAGGTTGGGCACCTGCATCAGGTGCTGTTTCTGCACCTGCTCCAGCTCGTCCAGCTCGGCGGCCAGTCGCTTCGAGCGCTCCTTGAGGTCGGCGGTTTGCTGCTTGGCGGCGTTGGCCTCCTCGGTGCGCCCCGAGGCCATGAGCTGGCCTATGGCCTTGGCGGTGGCGTTCTGCTCGGCCAGGCAGGCGTCGAGCTGCTGCTGCGCCGCACGGCGGCGGTCGTCCAGGTCGATGAGCTGCGCTATGGCATTTTCGGCCTCGGCAAAGTGCTTCACTGCGAGCCGCTGCACCACTTCATCGCGGTGCTCTCTGATGTACTTAATGGTAAGCATATCGCTGATAATGAGCTATGTAAATAAAAATCTCCTGCACAAATCCGCCCCAAGGAGGATTTCATACAGGAGATTGCTGTGCCATCGCCTCAGCGCGGGGCTAGGCCTCTGTGCCGAATGGCATTACCGATACGTAGGACTTGTTCTCGGCCTTTTTGCGGAAGGTTACCACGCCATCGATGAGGGCGTACAGGGTGTGATCCTTGCCCATACCCACGTTGGTGCCAGGGAAATGGCGGGTGCCACGCTGGCGGACGATGATGTTGCCCGCCTTGGCGGCCTGGCCGCCGAACAGCTTAACGCCCAAGCGTTTGCTATGCGATTCACGTCCGTTCCTCGAACTTCCTACTCCTTTTTTGTGTGCCATGACCTTATGATGTATTTAGCGCTGCGCTTACGCAACTATTTCACTTACCTGAATTTGGGTTAGGCACTGGCGGTGCCCATTCTTCACCTTGTAGCCCTTGCGCCTTTTCTTCTTGAAGACGATGACCTTGTCGCCCTTCAGGTGCGAGAGCACCTTGGCCTTCACCGAGGCGTTGTCCACTTGGGGCTTGCCCACCTTCACAGCACCATCGTTGTCGATTAGCAGCACCCTGTCGAAGCTCACCTCATCGCCCTCTTTGGCCTGCAGCCGGTGAACGAAAATCTTCTGGTCTTTCTCCACTTTAAATTGCTGTCCAGCAACTTCCACAATCGCGTACATCGTATCTGATAATGAATAGTTTGACTTATTTCGGCTCGCAAAGGTACAATCTATTCATGAACCTGCCAAAACAAATCGGGATATTTTTTTGCACAGCCGCCACCACATAACACCAACATGCTATTACATAGTACATTGCGCCATAGCGCTCACCCCATAACGTGCTCCCCTCTACGCGATGCGGCTTGTCCCGTTCGCACATTTTTTGTACCTTGCGGGCCAACTCGGCAAACCCATAGACCCATGGAACCTTCAATAGAGAACGCCCTGAGACAGAAATCGGACCAAGAGCTATTCCAGCTGATGAAGTACAGCACACAATGCGATTTTGAGCATAAGATGCAGGCAGGCTGCATTTTACACGAGCGCCAAACATTCGACA
>JAFTDN010000169.1 GCA_017454165.1 Bacteroidales bacterium
CAGCTCGTTGCGTAGCTGTGCGTCGAGGTTGCGTAGCTTTATTTTTTCGCTGGCTGTGCGGGCGTTGAAGTGCTGGTGGCGCACACGGCGCAGCTCTGTTTTCTTGCTCTCGGTGTCAAGGAATAGAATGTTTCCAGGCTGTCGGGTGAGGCCAATGAGCGAGTTGGCCGTAACAAACTTGGTTTCGAGGTTGGGCAGCGTGGGTATGCCAAAGTTGGGCTTGGAGTTGTCGCGCTCGCAGTCGCACACCAGCGATATGAAGAATCGCAGCTTGGTTATCTGCGCGGCAATGCTTTGTATGTCGCAGCCGTAGAGGCAATGCTCAATGAGGTGGAGCTTGAATTTGTAGCTGCCGTTGGTGCTGTTGTTCTCGGGGTCGAGGCGTTGCAGCAGCTCCACAATGCGGTTGAGCAGCCCCATGGGGAACGCGCCCGAACCACAGGCGGGGTCGAACACGGTAAGGCTACGCAGCTGTCCTGCAATGCGTTGGTAGTCGCGCCAGCGGAGCTCGTCGGCTTGAAAATCGTCTCTAAAAATGTCGTTCACCAGCGGGGTGTTGCCCAGGTAGGCCTTCAGGCTCTCGTCCACCATGTAGTTCACAATGGGGCGGGGTGTGTAGAACGAGCCGCTTTGGTTGCGGGCGGTTTCGCGGGTTTCGGGGTTGTAGTAGCCCAGCAGGTTCTCGAACACCTTGCCCAGCATTTCGGGGTCCAGGGCCACCTGCAGGTCGTTGGGGGCGTTCTCCTCTATGGTGAAGTTGTAGCGGTTAAGCACGGCAAAAAGGCCTCGCTCCGTGTCGAAGAACAGGCGGTTGGGCACCATGGCGCGGTGCTTGTAGCGCCCGGTGGTTTTATCGCGGCTATCTTTGCGGCTAAAGCCATCGTGGTTGTAGGCCTTCTCCACGCCGTCGATTTGCTTTGTTTTGTCGAGGCACTCGAACAGGCCGCCGTTGAGGAAGGGTATTTGGGCGAATAGCTCAACCACCTGCTGCTCGCCGATGCTGAACATCTCCTTGTAGCGGTAGAGCGTTTTTATGTCGCGCTGGCCCTGCAGCCTTGCAAATGCGCGGCCGTTGCCGTTCTCGTCGCGTATGGCGCGGTTTAGCGTGGCAAAGAAAAGGTTTTGGAGTATGGCGTTGTAGTATTCGCCCGTGGTGCGGCTCTGCGGGTCGAAGTTTTTAAGCACGCTGCCCACGAATTGGGCATCGAACAGGCGGGCTGGCACCAGGTCCTTTTGCTTGATGAACCAGATGAACATCAGGCGGGTGATGAGGCGGATTATTTTCTTTTCGATGTCCTCAAAATCGTCGTCGGCTGTGGCGGTGGAGTTTGGGAAATATACGCCGCCCTCGGTCGATATGGCCCACTCGAACCAGCCGAACAGCTCGTTGTAGAACTCCTTGCTCAGCGCCTCAACGGAGAATGCTTCGTGTAGGTCGCTGAGCGTCAAGTGTTTGCCTTGTAGTTTTTGCAGCTGCGCTATTGGAGTGCGGTATTGGCCATGTTCGTCGCCCAGCACGTAGGAGAAGCGGCGGGCGGCGGTTGCGCCCTCGCGCAGGTCGCAGATGTACGACAGCCGCCAGCGCTGCCCGTCGTCGAACACGACAATGGCAGCGTCCACGTCGTATTTTAGGTAGGGCGCAATCAGCTTGCGCAGGCCCACGCGGCGGCGGCGCACGTCGGCTCCATCGGCCACACGGGTGTAGAAAAAGCCCAGCAGGCGGCCATCGGCATCTTCCATGCTGCCCATGTGGTGGCTGCGGTCGCCCTCGTTGGTGGTTTCGAGCAGTTCGGGTGTGGTTTTCAGGTTGTTGCAGCCAAAAATGCCGTTCGCAATTTTGTCGCAATAGGTGCGGTAGTCGAATGCTTGCTGAAATATGCTGCGCAGGGTGCTGTCTGGGTTCATAAACTATTGGTTTACAAATGTTTCTGACAAAATAATATCGGCCTTTATGTTGGCTATTGTGGTGTTTTTTTCGGGTTGTTTGGGTAGGCTGTATCGCTGCGCGAGCTCATCTAGCTGCTCAATAAGCGCAATGGGCTTTAGCGGCTGCTTTTTATGCTTTTGGGATAGGCGGACTATGGCGTCGGCCAGTTGGTTGTAGGTGCCGCGCTCCACCATCTGTTTTAGGCTATCGATGGTGCGTTTGCCCGCATCGTCGATGCTTGGTCGTAGCTCGCGCAGGAATGCGGCGGCCATTTTGGCATCGCTGTCCTTGCCGCCAATGCGGGGCTCGTCGGCGGTGTGCAGTTGTTGCTGGTCGGCGGTGTAGCGCTGCATGGCGCGTCGCACCTGCTCGTAGTGCAACGGCTTGCTGCTCTCTATTGGCACGGGCTTTTCTGATGGCTCGGCGCAGAAAATGCTGGCAGCCTCGAGGAACGAGAGTTCGCGCACGGTGTCGCCCACCTGGTAGAACGCCTTTTTGTGGGGCGACGACAGGTAGGCAATGGTTTGCGGGTGCGTCAGTGCGCTATGCGTGGGGGCACTGAGGTGCTCCGATGTTTTGGGTTTTGTTGCATTGAGGTAGGCCATGCTTCTGGCACAGCGGCTTTTGTGCGGCAGGTTCTTGATGCGTTGATAGCGTTGCGGGTCTTTGTCGTGCAGGGTGCGTACCTCGCGTAGCAGCTCCAGGTTTCGGTCGGTGTCGTCGCGCACGTCGGAGTTGAACAGGCGGAACTCGCGCACTATCTCGTCGTGCGAGTAGATTTTGGTGTCCTCGCCCAGCGCCGAGTGGAAAGCCTGCAGCTTTATGAGCGAGTTCTTTTTCAGGGCAATCATCTCGTCGCCAGGGTCCGAGGGGTAGAACATATGGTTGTGTATGGCCTCGGCGGTGGAGCCAATGCGGTTCACGCGTCCAATGAGCTGCATCTGACGGGTGGCGTTCCAGGGCGAATCGTAGTTCACAATCACGTTGGCGCGGTGCAGGTTTACGCCCTCGGCCAGCACGTCGCTGGTGATTATGATGTTGTAATCGTTGCGCTGCTCGTCCTTGTGGTTGGCGTCGAAGTTGGTGCGTATGATGTCGCGCTGCTTGTTGCGGTTGAGCGAGCACACCGCCACAATGTCGGTGCGATTTAGCCGTGCTTTCAGCTCGCGTTCGAGATAGTGCACCGTATCTACGCTCTCGCTGAACACCACCAGCTTGCCGCTGGGATTATGCTTCGGGCAGAACAGCTGGTTTTGTAGCAGGTCAATAAATTTGTCGAGCTTGGGGTCGGTTTTCACCTTTTCCCATTGCTGGCAAAGGTTTTCGAGCAGTTTGGCATCGTATTCGAGCATCTCCCTAAATTCGGGAGCAAAGTCGGCGGCGGCGTAGGTTATTTCGCTCTCGCTATGGCCTTTGCTGGTGGCACGTTCTATGATTTCGTCAAGTTCCCAGCCCTCGGCCTGTAGCTTGCTCACGTTCAGGTCGGGGATTATAACCACGCGGTTGTTGTCGAGCATCTTAATCAGCTCCTGTGTGCTGTTGCGCAGCGTGAGGAGCGATTTGCGAAAAGCCTCAACGCTGCTCTCCAATCGTTTCACCATGTGCACCTTGTACAGTCCGGCCAGTTGCTCGGCCATCTGCTGCCGCTTTTGGCTGCTTATGTCGCGTTTTAGGCAGAACTCAATGGCGCGGTATCGGGCATAGCGCAGTCCGCTGCCGTCGTAGCCAGCGGGCATGTCAGCGCTATCGGGCGTGTCAATCAGTTTTTTAAACGTATCCCAGAATAAAATTGGGGACATGTGATAGGTGTGCGCTTCGGGGTCGAGCAGCTTGGGGAATTTAATCTCATTGGCGTAGCGCGGTTCGTGCATGATGTTGCTGCGTGTGCGGCGCACCATCACCTTTTCCAGCACAGTGTGGCGAAGCTGTTGGTTGATCTCGTCGCTGCGTCGGGCAATATCGTCGGGGCTTAGGTTGCTGCGCTGCGACATCATGTTTTTGTGCTCCCTAATCCAAGGCGCAAAGGTGTCGGCAATGTTGTTCACGCCGTCGATGGTGCAGCGGGCGGTGTCCTGGAACAGCAGCAGCTGGTTTTTGATGTCTTCGGGCGTGTTGTTTATGGGCGTGGCCGAGAGCAGCAGCACGCGTTTTTGGCCGCCGATGTTGCCCCGATTCTTGCGCTCCGATTTGCAGATGCGTTGCAGCAGGTCGTAGCTGTCGGTGCTGTCGTGGCGGAAGTTGTGCGCCTCGTCCACGATGATCAGGTCGTAGTATTCGGGCTTATCGTAGTTGTCGCGCCCGTTCACCACCTTGTCTAAATTTCCCCGCGTTACGAAACGGCTATATTTGTTCTTGATCTTGAAGTTGTTGAACGTTTCCTCCCAGTTGCTGCGCACGGCGGGCGGGAATATCACCAGAATGCGCGTGTCGGCACCGTTGTTGTGTATGAAACGCTGGGCAATCATGGCGGCCACCACCGTTTTGCCCAGGCCCACCACATCGGCAATGAAACAGCCGCCATGGCGCAGCATGATGTCGTAGGCCTGCACCACAGCATCGCGCTGATAGGCCAAATCGGTGTAGCCATCGGGCAAGTGCGGCACAAAGTCGTCCTCCACCTGCGTTTCAAAGTGGTCAATCAGCATACGCATGTATAGCTCGTAGGGCGTGGGCTGATGCTCGGGCGGAGCCAAGTGCGTTTGGTTCATCATGCGCAGCAGGTCGTCGGGGCTAACGGGCAGCGCGTCCTTCCATAGCAGCTGGAACTGCTCCTCGCAATAGGCCACGTCGTCGTAGTCCTTCATGGCCACGTTCAGCTCGTGGCGCGGCGGCTCGCTAATGCCCAGCCCCTGTTCGCTCAGGTTGCTGCTGCCCATAATCACCCAGCCATCGCTGCTCTCGTTGTGCTGCTTGGGCAGACAGGGGTAGAACTTGGCGTGTAGGTTGCGCGATGGGTGTATGCGCAGCTGCAGGCGGTTGCTGGCAATGTCGGTGCAGAACTGCCTAATGCCCTGGTCCACCTCGGCCGAGTAATCCGACTGGCTCACGTCGCTCAGAAACCATTCGGCGTATTGCTCAAGGCTCTGTTCGGTGTCGCCGTAGAAAATACGATCGGCGGCCTGAGCTTTGTGGAACATGTCGTCGATATTGATGCCCACCAGGATGCGTATTTCGCTTACGCCGTCGAGCTCCTGGCGCAGCCTGAAGTAGCCGCTGCTGCGGAAATATCCCACCACGGCATGGAAAACCTCAAAGCCCAGCATGTTGGAGGCTATGCCGTGGAATTTGTCGAGCAGCGGGGTGTCTATGTTGTTGAAGAATTTGGTGCTCATGGGCGCGTGTTAGAACCGCGCAACATTAACGTTTTTTTTTTTTTGAGCAAATATATAGTAAATATAATATGTTTTCGTGTTTGTAAAGTACTGTAGTTCAGTGGTATAGCGTCTAATCTTCGGCACTTGCTATGGGGACGCAATGGGATTGCTATATTTTGGCAACTTGCTGATGCTACGTATTTTACAACTTGCTAGTATGCTAGCACCGACATGCAGATGGCTGCAAGGTGTTCGGATCATCGGCATGTCCGCGCACATCGCACGTAGCGTTGCGATAGCGAGCGCTACGGTGGTGCCTTCGACAGGCTCAGGCACAGGACAGGCTCAGGCGCCGGGCAAGCTCAGGCACTGGGACTGGCTCAGGCCCCGAGGGCAGGCCCCGCCCTCGGCGGTGGGTGGGACATGTATGGTGCAATGCAGCCGGTATGGCTGCAACATCGGCAGTCGGCGGTACCTGAGCTTGTCGAAGGCACCGCCGACAC